>NZ_JBIVFN010000011.1:82467-208433 GCF_044748145.1 Streptomyces sp. NPDC090022 | reverse complement strand
ACCCGCACCAGCCACTTCGCACGACTTCGCCCCGCCGACCAGAACTCGATCGACGGGGCGAAGCAGACGACCCCGAATTGACCAACAGCATCCGGCGAGGGGGAGCGGGGCCTTCCGGCACGGCGTGGGAGTGCGCTCAGGCGGCGGGGGTGCTGCTGCCCGAGGAGGACGCCGAGGACGACGCCGCCGGGGCGGCCGCGGAGGCCGGCGCCGAGCTGGAGGCGGCGGGCTTCGAGGACGAGGCCGGCGTGCTGCTGGACGACGAGCCGCGGCTGTCGTTCCGGTAGAAGCCGGAGCCCTTGAAGACGATGCCGACCGCCGAGAACACCTTCTTCAGGCGTCCCTGGCAGCTCGGGCACTCGGTCAGAGCGTCATCCGTGAACTTCTGCACGGCCTCGAGGCCCTCACCGCACGCGGTGCACTGGTACTGGTAGGTCGGCACGAATCTTCCTCCTGGCACTCTGACTCGATGAGTGCTAACGACGCTCCATGGTGACGTATTCCGGCGGATCAGTCCACCGTCACCGGCACTCGGTGACCGATGCCACGCTCGCCGCGCTGCGCCGCCGGGGCCTGCGCGGACGTACCGGCGGCCGTGGCGGGGGCCGTGGCGGCGGCCGTGGCGGGGGTGGCCGCGGGGGCCGTCGGCGCGGGCTGCGCGGCGGCCGAGGTCACGACGCGGCTCGCGGCCTTCGGCGCCAGCTTCGCCCGCAGCGCCACCACGGTCACCAGCGCGAGCACGGTGGCCGCCAGCGGCACCAGGAAGCCCGCGGTGGAGCCGTGGGCGTCGGTCAGCCGGCCGGCCACGACCACGGCGGTGGCCTGGCCGAAGGCGACCGCACCGGTCAGCCAGGTGAAGGCCTCGGTACGGGAGGCGGCCGGGACCAGCGCCTCGATCATCGTGTAGCCGGTGATCAGGGCCGGGGCGATGCACAGACCCACGACCAGGCCGAGCGCGGCCAGCAGGACCATCGAGTCGGCGGTCCACAGCAGCGAGGCGGCCACGGTCAGGCCGGTGTAACCCAGCAGCAGCCGGCGGCGCGGGCCGATCGTCCAGGCGATGGCGCCGCAGGCGATGCCCGCGACCATGTTGCCGGCGGCGAAGACGCCGTACAGCAGACCGTTGGCGCCCGGGTTGCCGATCTCGTTCGAGAACGCGGCCAGCGAGACCTGCATGCCGCCGAAGACGGCGCCGATGCCGAGGAAGGCGACGATCAGGACGCGCAGCCCCGGGAAGGACAGCGCCGAGGCGTGCTTCTCACCGGCGGCGGCCGGGGCGTGCGGCTTGGGCTGGGTGGCGCGCCGGGCGGCGAAGACCAGGCCGCCGAGGACGGTCAGCGCGGCCTCGGTGATCAGACCGGCGGCCGGGTGGACGCCGGTGCACAGCGCGGTCGCCAGGACCGGGCCGACGACGAAGGTGAACTCGTCGGTGACGGACTCGAACGCGGCGGCCGTCGGCAGCAGCGGCGAGCTCTCCAGCTTGGCGGCCCAGCGGGCCCGGACCATCGGGCCGACCTGCGGCACCGAGGCACCGGCGGGTACGGCGGCCAGCGCGAGCGCCCAGACCGGCGCGCCCATCAGGGCGAACGTGGTCAGCGCGGCCACGGCGGCGCCGTGCGCGAGGGCGACGGGGATCAGGACGGCGCTCTGGCCGTGCCGGTCGGTGAGGCGGCCCATCACGGGGGCGGAGAGGGCCATCGAGACACCGGTGACGGCGGCGACGATGCCGGCGCTGCCGTAGGAACCGGTGGTGTGCTGCACGAGCAGCAGGATGCTGATGGTCAGCATGCCGAACGGGAGGCGGGCGGCGAATCCGGGCAGGAGGAAGCCGAGGGCGCCGGGCGTGCGGAGCAGCTGCCCGTAACCGGGGCGCGAGGAGTTCTCGGACGTGTGCGACGTGTGCGACTTCTGGGACTGCTCGGGCGCTTCCTTCGCGCCGTTCTCGGTCGTGACCGCGGATGTCACGGCCTTGCCTTTCCGCTACCTGGTAGAGCGTCCCCGTCTGCGGTCGGCGCGCGGTGCCTCGTGGGCGGGCGCACCCGTACGTAATGGGAGCTCCGAGAGCTGTCCTCTTGCGCAGGACCGAGTGATACCAGGTGACGCCCAGTACGGGGGAGCCACGGCCGCCGAGCGGTCGCGCCAGCTCTGCGTCAGGCAGAGTTGGTTCGTTTGTGGTGTGCCTTCATGGTACAGGGAAAGGGGTGGGTACGCCCTGTGATTGTGCTGACAACACGTGTCTTCGCCTAGGATTAACGGGAGCTTCGCCTCTCACGGCCCCGGAAACCGTGGCAAACAGGCCAAAAAAGCACCGAAAATGGCCGTATTAGAGCGCCGCTCTAACCCCTTACCGCCGGTTCCGGCGGGTTACCGGCCGGCTCCATCGCCTCCCGCGCTCCCGCGCCCCCGGCTACCGCGCCGTCCCGTCCGTCCCCAGCCACCCGGCCAGCTTGCCGCCGCGCGCCACCGCCCGCAGCCGCGCCTCCGCCGCGTCCCGCACCGGATCCGTCGCCACCACCAGCAGCTCGTCCCCCCGCCGCAGCACGGTCGAGGGCGCCGGTACGAAGCTCTTGCCGTCCCGGACCACCAGCGTCACCGAGGCCCCGCCCGGCAGCCGCAGCTCGCTGACCTCCACGCCGTGCATCCGCGAGCCGTCGGGTATCGCGAACGACAGCAGGTGCCCGCGCAGCTTCTCCAGCGGCGCCGACTCGATCCCGAGGTCCGCGGGCGTGTCCGCCGGGCCGCCGAGCTCCAGCTTGCGCGCCAGCCACGGCAGCGTCGGCCCCTGCACCAGGGTGTAGACGACGACGAGGACGAAGACGATGTTGAAGACCCGTTCGCTGCCCTCGATGCCCGAGACCATCGGGATGGTCGCCAGGATGATGGGCACCGCGCCGCGCAGGCCCGCCCACGACATCAGCGCCTGCTCCTGCCAGGGCAGCCGGAAGGGCAGCAGGCTGATGAAGACCTCCAGCGGCCGCGCCACCATCGTCAGCACCAGGCCGATGACGACAGCCGGCCAGAAGTCGTTGACCAGCTCGTGCGGGGTCACCAGCAGGCCCAGCAGCACGAACATCCCGATCTGTGCCATCCAGCCCAGACCGTCCGCGAAACCCCTGGTCGCGGGCCAGTGCGGCAGCTTCGCGTTGCCCATCACCATGGCCGCCAGGTAGACGGCGAGGAAGCCGGAACCGTGCGCGATCGCGCCCGCCGCGTACGCCGAGACGGCGATGGCCATGACGGCGATCGGGTACAGGCCGGAGGCGGGCAGGGCCACGTGCCGCAGCCCGTACGAGCCCAGGAAGCCGACCGCGAGGCCGATGGCCGCGCCGATCGCCAGCTCCAGGGCGATCTTGCCTATGAGGACGTACCACTCGTCGACCGGGCCGAGTGTGGAGAACGACACGACCAGGATGACCACCGGGGCGTCGTTGAAGCCGGACTCGGCCTCCAGGACACCGGTCACCCGGGCCGGCAGCGGCACCTTGCGCAGGACCGAGAAGACGGCGGCCGCGTCCGTGGAGGAGACGACCGCGCCGATGAGCAGGGCCTGTCTCCACTCGAGTCCGACCAGGTAATGGGCTCCTGCCGCGGTCACGCCCACGCTGATGGCGACGCCGACCAGCGAGAGCGTGATCGCGGCGGGCAGCGCCGGCCGGATCTCCTGCCACTTCGTCCCCAGACCGCCCTCGGCGAGGATCACGACCAGCGCCGCGTACCCGATGACCTGCGTGAGTTCCGCGTTGTCGAAGACGACGTTGCCGATGCCGTCCTGGCCTATCGCGACGCCTATGCCGAGGTAGACGAGCAGGCTGGGGAGGCCGCTGCGTGAAGAGATGCGTACCGCCGCGACGGCGACGAGCAGCACGAGCGAGCAGACCAGCAGGAGCTCATTGAGCTGGTGGACACTCAGCGGGCGGTCCTTTCCCCGGGGCGCCGGCCGGATCGTTCCTCCGGCGGGCAAGTACTTCGTTACCTTACCTAATCTTTGACGATCCCTTGACGTGATAGTCACATTGTGAAACGCCTGTTCGGTCTTGTGCCTGACACCGCGTCCGAACAGGTAGGGCGCTGCGCCTATGGTTGCTCCCAGCACTCAGGACCCACCCTGCCGCTCTAAGGACAGCGATGCCCGCCAACGAATCCGCCCCTTCCGCCAAGAAGAAGGGACGACGCGCCCGTCTGATCGTGCTCACCCTGGTGCTGGCGCTCGTCGCGGGCCTCGGCTACGGGGCGTACTGGACCGTGGACAGCGTCCGCGCCTCCTTCCCGCAGACGACCGGCTCCCTGAAGATCCCGGGCCTTTCCGCGCCCGTGGACGTCAAACGCGACGCCCACGGCATTCCCCAGCTCTACGCCGACTCCGACGAGGACCTCTTCCGCGCACAGGGCTTCGTGCACGCGCAGGACCGGTTCTGGGAGATGGACGTACGACGTCACATGACCTCCGGCCGGCTCTCCGAGATGTTCGGTTCCGGCCAGGTCGAGACCGACGCCTTCCTGCGCACCCTCGGCTGGCGCCACGTCGCGCAGACCGAGTACGACACCAAGCTCTCGCCCGAGACGAAGAAGTTCCTGCAGGCTTACGCCGACGGGGTCAACGCCTACCTCAAGGGCAAGTCCGGCAAGGACCTGTCCGTCGAGCACGCGGCCCTGAAGCTGACCGAGGACTACCGGCCCGAGGCCTGGTCCCCGGTCGACTCGGTGGCCTGGCTCAAGGCGATGGCCTGGGACCTGCGCGGCAACATGCAGGACGAGATCGACCGGGCGCTGATGCAGGGCAAGCTCAGCCAGCAGCAGATCGACGAGCTCTACCCGCCGTACCCGTTCGACCGGAACAAGCCGGTCACCGAGAACGGCAAGATCCAGGGCGGGGCGTACGTCCCCCAGGGCACCGGCACCGGTACGGGCGGCACGGGTACGGGCGGCACCGGCACCGGCGGCACGGGCTCCGGCACCGGCACCGGCGGTATCGGCGCCGGTGGCACCGGCACCGGCACCGGCACCGGCACCGGCACCGGCACCGGCACCGGGTCGAACCCGGCCACCAACGGTGCCCGCGGCGCCGCCGTCTCCCCCACCGCCCACGGCGCCACCGAGCCCCTGAAGACCAAGCTCACGGCCCTCGCCAACACCCTCGACAAGATCCCGGCGCTGCTCGGCCCGAACGGCAGCGGCATCGGTTCGAACTCGTGGGTGATCTCCGGCAAGCACACGACCACCGGCAAGCCCCTGCTGGCCAACGACCCGCACCTGTCCCCGCAGCTGCCGTCCCTCTGGTACCAGATGGGCCTGCACTGCCGGACGGTCGGCAAGGGCTGCACCTTCGGCGTGGCCGGCTACACCTTCTCCGGCATGCCCGGCGTGGTCATCGGCCACAACGGCGACATCGCCTGGGGCATGACCAACCTCGGCGCCGACGTCACCGACCTCTACCTGGAGCAGGTCCGGCCCGAGGGCTACGTCTACGACAACAGGGTGCTCCCCTTCACCACCCGTGAAGAGGTCATCAAGGTCGCCGGCGAGGGCGAGAAGAAGATCACCGTGCGGACCACGAACAACGGTCCGCTGGTCTCCGACCGCAACGAGCAGCTCGACGCGGTCGGCACCCGCGCCCCCGTCGCCAGCTCCGCCCCCGACCGCGGCGAGGGCTACGCCGTCGCCCTGCGCTGGACGGCGCTGGACCCGGGCAAGTCGATGGACGCGGTCTTCAAGCTCAACCGCGCGAAGACCTTCCCCGAGTTCCGGGCGGCCGCGGCCGAGTTCGACGTGCCCTCGCAGAACCTGATCTACGCCGACGGCAAGGGCCCGAACGGCGGCAACATCGGCTACCAGGCCCCCGGCCGCATCCCGATCCGCAACCAGGGCGACGGCCGCATGCCCGCCCCGGGCTGGGACTCCAAGTTCGCCTGGAAGGGCGGCACGGACGGCAACACCGGCTACATCCCGCAGAACGAGATGCCCTGGGAGCTCAACCCGGCCCGCGGCTACATCGTCACCGCCAACCAGGCGGTCGTGGAGTCCGGCCCGGGCAAGTACCCGTACCTGCTGACCTCCGACTGGGGCTACGGCGCCCGCAGCCAGCGGATCAACGACCTCATCGAGGCGAAGGTCAAGGACGGCGGCAAGATCTCGACCGACGACATGCGGACCATGCAGATGGACAACAGCAGCGAGATCGCCGCGCTGCTGACCCCGATGCTGTCGAAGATCCAGATCAGCGACCCGGACGTGCGTGCCGCGCAGAAGCTGCTCGATGGCTGGAACTACACGCAGGAGCCCGACTCGGCGGCGGCCGCGTACTTCAACGCGGTCTGGCGCAACATCCTCAAGCTGTCCTTCGGCGACAAGATGCCCAAGGAGCTGCGGGTCGAGGGCAGCTGCCTGAACGTCCACGACGAGAGCTCCGGCCCGAACGACGACCTGTCCAAGGTGGTCCGCGAGTGCGGCCAGCGCGACTCCGACTCCGCGCAGCCGGACGGCGGCGACCGCTGGTTCGAGGTGGTCCGCCGCCTGGTCAAGGACGAGAAGTCGGCCTGGTGGGCCACGCCCGCGGCCCGCAACCAGCCGGCCACCACCACCCGTGACGAGCTGTTCGCGCGGGCCATGAAGGACGCCCGCTGGGAGCTGACCGCCAAGCTCGGCAAGGACCCGGCCGACTGGAGCTGGGGCCGCCTGCACCAGCTGATGCTCAAGAACCAGACCATCGGCACCGAGGGCCCCGGCTTCATGCAGTGGCTGCTCAACCGGGGTCCCTGGAACGTGGGCGGCGGCGAGGCCACGGTCAACGCCACCGGCTGGAACGCGGCCGGCGGCTACGGGGTCACCTGGGTGCCGTCGATGCGGATGGTCGTGAACCTCAACGATCTGGACAAGTCCCGCTGGATCAACCTGACCGGCGCCAGCGGGCACGCGTACCACTCCCACTACACGGACCAGACCGACATGTGGGCCAAGGGCGAGCTCCTGGAGTGGCCCTTCGGCAAGGAGGCGGTCGACAAGGCGACGGTGGACACGCTCACGCTGAAGCCGTAGGCGCCCGCCCGCCGAACCGGCGCACCCCCGACGGGGTCGCCACAGCCTGCACGGGGTGGTCGTGCGGTTCCTCCGGGACCCGCGCGACCACCTCGTGGTCGTAGAGGAGCACCACCAGCGCCGGGTGGGCACCGGCCCGCTCCAGCCGCTCCAGGACCCGGTCGTAGCTGCCGCCGCCGCGGCCCAGCCGCATCCCGCGCCCGTCCACCGCCAGGCCCGGCAGCAGGACCGTGTCGGCGCCCGTCACCGCCTGCGGCCCCAGCCGCAGGCCGGCCGGCTCCAGCAGCCGCATCTTCCCCGGGTGCGCGGTCTCGGCGAGCGAGCCCGGTCCGTCGTACGGCGCCCAGTCCAGATCGTTGTCGGGCAGCAGGACGGGCAGCAGGACGCGCGTCCCCCGCCGGCGCAGGGCGTCCAGCAGGTCCCGGGTGCCCGGCTCGGCGCCCACCGAGACGTACGCCGCGACGGTGCCCGCGCCCGCCAGCTCGGGCAGCTCCAGGGCCCGGCGGGCCAGCGCCACGGCGGCGTCGGCGGTCTCCTGGGGAGACAACGCCCTGCGGGCGGCGAGCAGTTCGCGGCGCAACCGCGCCTTGGGAGTCGGGTTCTCTTCCACGGTGACCTCAGAAATCCTTCCCTATATGCACGTAAACGGATGAAAACGCCGGAACCAGGGATTCACCTTCCGGCACCCACTATCGTTCTGCCCATGACTCAGTTGCACCCCGTGATCACCAAGGCCGTCATTCCGGCCGCGGGCCTCGGCACTCGCTTCCTCCCCGCGACGAAGGCCACGCCCAAGGAAATGCTCCCCGTCGTGGACAAGCCGGCCATCCAGTACGTGGTCGAGGAGGCCGTCGCCGCCGGCCTGGACGACGTACTCATGATCACTGGACGTAACAAGCGTCCGCTCGAGGACCACTTCGACCGGAACTACGAGCTGGAATCGGCGCTCGTCGCCAAGGGCGACGACGAGCGCCTGAAGAAGGTCCAGGAATCCAGCGACCTCGCCACCATGCACTACGTCCGCCAGGGCGACCCGCGGGGCCTGGGCCACGCCGTGCTCTGCGCCGCCCCGCACGTCGGCCACGAGCCCTTCGCGGTCCTCCTCGGCGACGACCTGATCGACCCGCGCGACCCGCTGCTCCAGCAGATGGTCGCCGTCCAGCAGCGCACCGGCGGCACCGTCATCGCGCTCATGGAGGTCCCGCAGGAGAGCATCCACCTCTACGGCTGCGCCGCCGTCGAGACCACCGACGAGGACGGCGTCGTCCGGATCACCGGTCTGATCGAGAAGCCGGACGCGGCCGACGCGCCCAGCAACTACGCGGTCATCGGACGCTATGTCCTCAACCCCGCGATCTTCGACATACTGCGGGAGACCGCGCCGGGCCGCGGTGGGGAGATCCAGCTCACCGACGCCCTGCAGAAGCTGGCCGCCGACGAGACCGTGGGCGGTCCGGTGCACGGTGTGGTCTTCCGGGGCCGTCGCTACGACACCGGGGACCGCGCCGACTACCTGCGGGCCATCGTCCGCCTCGCGTGCGAGCGTGAGGACCTGGGCCCGGAGTTCCGCACCTGGCTTCACCGTTACGTCACGGAGGAGATGTAGCACCTTGACCAGCCCCGCACCGCAGGACACCGACCGGCAGCGCCTCTGGTCGGTGGACGAGCACCTCGCGGACATCCTCGCCGCCGTCCGGCCGCTGGAGCCCATCGAGCTCCAGCTGCTCGACGCCCAGGGCTGTGTCCTGGTCGAGGACGTGACCGTGCCCGTCGCCCTGCCGCCCTTCGACAACAGCTCCATGGACGGCTACGCCGTCCGCACGGCCGATGTCCAGGGTGCGAGCGAGGAGTTCCCCGCGGTGCTCACGGTCGTCGGGGACGTGGCGGCGGGCAGCGGTGAGCTGCCCACCGTCGGTCCCGGTCAGGCGGCCCGCATCATGACCGGCGCGCCGCTGCCGCCGGGCGCGGAGGCCGTCGTACCGGTCGAATGGACCGACGGCGGCACCGGCGGCGGCGCCGCCGCGGGCATGACGCCCGCCAGCGCCGCCCCCCAGGGCGCCGGCGGCGAGGTCAGGGTGCACCGGCCGGCCGAGGCGCGGGCGCACGTCCGCGCGCGCGGCAGCGACGTCCAGGCCGGCGATCTGGCGCTGGCCGCCGGTACGGTCCTGGGCCCGCCGCAGATCGCGCTGCTGGCCGCCATCGGGCGGGGCACCGTACGGGTCCGCCCGCGCCCGCGCGTCGTGGTGATGTCCACCGGCAGCGAGCTGGTCCAGCCGGGGGAGGCGCTGGCCTCCGGCACGATCTACGACTCCAACAGCTTCGCGCTCGCCGCCGCCGCGCGGGACGCGGGCGCCATCGCCTACCGGGTCGGCGCGGTCGCCGACGACGCCGACACCCTGCGCGCCGCCATCGAGGACCAGCTGATCCGCGCGGACCTGCTGGTCACCACGGGCGGGGTCAGCGTCGGGGCGTACGACGTGGTCAAGGAAGCCCTGTCCGCGGCCGGACCGGGCTCCGGTGAGGCTACGGGCGCAGGCGCGGACGACGTCGACGTGGACGCCACCCGGATGGACTTCCGCAAGCTCGCCATGCAGCCGGGCAAGCCCCAGGGCTTCGGCACGGTCGGCCCCGACCACACGCCGCTGCTCGCGCTGCCGGGCAACCCGGTCTCCTCGTACGTCTCCTTCGAGCTGTTCGTCCGGCCCGCCATCCGGGCGCTGATGGGCCTGCCGGACGTCTCCCGTCCGGTCGTGCGCGCCCTGGTGAAGTCCGACGGGCCGCTGCGCTCCCCGGCCGGCCGCCGCCAGTTCCTGCGCGGCACGTACGACGCGGAGAGCGGGACGGTCGCCCCGGTCGGCGGATCGGGCTCCCACCTGATCGCCGCCCTCGCGCACGCCGACTCGCTGCTGGTCGTGCCGGAGGACGTCACATCGGTGGAGCCGGGGGCCGAGCTGGAAGTGGTCCTGCTCGGCTGAGGGGCGCCGGGTGCGGGTAGCGTGTTGCACCACACAGGCCTCCGCGAGGCCCAGAGCGGGAGCGGCACAGCGATGAGTACCCACAGCAGGCTGACCCACATCGACGAGGCGGGCGCGGCCCGGATGGTCGACGTCTCCGAGAAGGCGGTCACCACCCGGACGGCCCGCGCGAGCGGACGCGTCCTCGTCGCTCCCCGGGTGATCGAGCTGCTGCGCGGCGAGGGCGTGCCCAAGGGCGACGCCCTCGCCACCGCGCGCATCGCCGGGATCATGGGGGCGAAGAAGACCCCGGACCTGATCCCGCTGTGCCACCCGCTGGCCGTCTCGGGCGTCAAGGTCGACCTGACCGTCGCGGACGACGCGGTGGAGATCCTCGCCACGGTGAAGACCACCGACCGTACGGGCGTGGAGATGGAGGCCCTGACCGCCGTCGCGGTGGCCGGGCTGACCGTGATCGACATGGTCAAGGCGGTGGACAAGGGCGCGGTGATCACCGATGTCCGCGTCGAGGAGAAGACCGGCGGCAAGTCCGGCGACTGGACGCGCGCGTGACCCCCCGGGGCGGCGAGGTCCACAGCCACAGCCACGGCGTGGCGGCCGCCGCTCCGGCGGAGCCCGGTGCGCCCGCCGAGCCCGCCGAGCCCGCCGAGCCTGCCGGGCCTGCCGGGCCCGGCCCGCGGGCCCTGGTGATCACGGCGTCCAACCGCGCCTCGGCCGGTGTGTACGAGGACAAGGGCGGGCCGGTGCTCGCCGAGGGCCTCACCCGCCTCGGCTTCGCCGTCGACGGCCCCCGGGTCGTCCCCGACGGCGACCCGGTGGGCCGGGCCCTGCGCGAGGGCGTGGCCGCCGGGTACGACGTCATCCTCACCACCGGCGGGACCGGCATCTCGCCGACCGACCGGACCCCGGACGTGACCGCGCGGGTGCTGGACTACGAGGTCCCCGGCATCCCGCAGGCGATCCGTGCCGAGAACCTCGCCAAGGTGCCCACGGCGGCGCTGTCCCGGGGCCTGGCGGGCGTGGCCGGACGTACCCTGATCGTGAACCTGCCGGGGTCGACCGGCGGCGTACGGGACGGGCTCACCGTGCTGTCCCGGATCCTGCCGCACGCCGTGGACCAGCTCCGCGGCGGTGACCATCCCCGGCCCGCCGCCTCCGGGAGCCAGAGCTGAACGGACCCTCCTGGCCGGTGGTGCTGACGGACGGCGATGTCACACTCCGGCCGATAAAGCTGCGCGACCAGCGCGCCTGGCGCGAGGTGAACCGGCGCAACCGGGACTGGCTGCGCCCGTGGGAGGCGACGATCCCGCCGCCCGCCCCGTGGGGACCGGTGATCCAGCGTCCGACGTACCGCCAGATGGTCCGCCACCTGCGGGCCGAGGCGAACGCGGGGCGGATGCTGCCCTTCGTGATCGAGTACCAGGGCCGGCTGGTCGGGCAGCTGACGGTGGCCGGGATCACCTGGGGTTCGATGTGCGCGGGGCACGTCGGCTACTGGGTCGACCGCGAGGTGGCCGGCCGCGGCGTGATGCCGACGTCGGTCGCGCTCGCCGTGGACCACTGCTTCCGCATGGTCGGCCTGCACCGGATCGAGGTCTGCATCCGCCCGGAGAACGGCCCCAGCCGCCGGGTGGTGGAGAAGCTCGGCTTCCGGGAGGAGGGGCTGCGGCCCCGCTACCTGCACATCGACGGCGCCTGGCGCGACCACCTGGTCTACGCGCTGACGGCGGAGGAGGTGCCGGAGGGGCTGCTGCACCGCTGGCACCGGGCGCGCCGCCGGGGCACCCCGCAGAAATAGGGCCGGACGGTCACACGTATCCGTTCGAATTTCGTTCGAATTATGGGCGGCTCCGGAGGTGATTCGCCCATAACCTGATCCGAGAAGTCACAAAAAAAGTCCGTGATATCAGCCAGATCGTGCGACACACCGGCCCAATTGGCCGATGCCCTTGCCCGTACCCCTCTACGGTGTGAGGTGTGAGCAGCAGCGGCCTCATCTACGCAGTCATTGTCGGGGCCTGGGCCGCCTACTTGGTGCCCATGTGGCTCCGGAGGCAGGACGAGCTGAACGAGGCCCGTCCGACGGAACGCTTCTCCACCGCCATCCGGCTTCTTTCCGGACGGGCGGGAATGGAGCGCCGTTACGCCAAGGGCCTGCGTGAGCGCGGTGACGAGGAGGCGGAGCCCCCCGCGGACCCGGACGCCGCGACGGAGTTGGTGAATTCCGTCGACGCCGACGCCCGGGCCAACGCCGTGCCTCCGACCCGGACGGAACCGAGATCCGCGGCGGTCGAGCGGGTGGAGCGGGCCCGGCGCGAACAGCGTCTCCAGGTCCTCGCCCGCCGCCGGCGGACCACCGCGATCCTCTTCCTCACCTTCACGCTCGGCGCGATCGTCGCGGCGGTCGGCGGGCTGCGCCTGCTGTGGGCGCCGGCGGTCCCGGCGGTGCTGCTGAGCGCGTACATCGTGCACCTGCGGATCCAGGAGCGGCGGCGCTTCGCGTTCACCATGGACCGGCGCCGGGCCGAGGCCGCCGCGCGCCGGCTGCGCGAGAACCCCGACAGCGGCCGGGCGCGCCGCCGTGAGCCGGAGGCCGCCGCGGGCCCCGACCCGGACCCCGCCCCACCGGTTTCCCCGCAGGAGGCCGGCCGGCGCGCGCTGGTCGAGCAGACCGACCACGCCGAGTGGGTGGACCAGCAGCGCGAGCGCGAGCGCGGCCCCGCCCGCGGCGACAGCTGGGAGCCCGTCCCGGTCCCGCTGCCGACGTACGTGACCGCGCCCGTCGCCCCGCGCGCCACCGGCCCGGTCTCCCCGGACGGCTGGAGCGCGGCCCGCTCCAGCACGGCGGAGCCGACCGAACCCCGGCTGCGCGCCCAGCGGCCCGCCCCGGACGACGCCGCCCCGAACCGCAAGGCCGAACCTCCGGCCCCGCGCCGCGGCCGCGACCGCGGCCGTACGCCGCTCTTCGACCAGTACGAGAACGACGACCGCCCCCGGGCCGCGAACGAGTGATGCACCGCCTGACGTGACCTGCGGGGAACGGATTTTGGAGCCTCCCGGATGGGATGCTAATGTTTCACACGTCGCAAGGGCCTGTGGCGCAGTCTGGTAGCGCACCTCGTTCGCATCGAGGGGGTCTGGGGTTCAAATCCCCACAGGTCCACAAACGGCAGTTCGCGAGTAGCTCTCGGGAACGTCATGAGATCCCGTTCCGCCGAAAGGCGGGGCGGGATCTCGGCGTTTCCGGGGTGTGTTCGAGCCGGTGTCCGATGGCCCGCCATGGTCAGGTGCTGAGCAGGCGGTTGAAGAAGGAGCGGTAGCGCTGGAGGGCGACCCGGAGGTCCTCGGTGGCGACCTCCTCGCCACTGTGCCACTGCTTCTCCAGCGTCTCACGGAGGCGACCAGAGCGTCCGCAGCGCGGACGGACTCCTTGGGGTCGTCGACGACCTCGTCAGCTCGTCGTCCCCTCCGTCGGGTAGCCGCGGTCCCGCATGAGGCGGGTGACCAGTTCGTCGGCCTGGGCCACCGCGCCGCCCGGCTGGTCCACGAAGTGCTCCTGCACCCGGGTCCACGCCTCGGCGTACTGCCGGCCCGCCTCCGAAGCGAGTTCCCGGATCCGGAGGTCGTCATGACGCTGCTCGCGGCTGCGCAGTTCGCGCTCCGCCGCCATGCGGCCGCCGGTCTCCCGCACGGCCTGCTCGTACTCGGGGCCGAAGTCCCGTTGCAGGCGGCGTCGGCGCGCCATGAACCACAGGGCCACGCCGACGGCGATCAACACCACGGCGCACGGCACGATGATGGCGACGAGGGTTGCAGTGGACATCGCGTCCTCCACGGGGCTTGTGCGCCAGTGCTGCTCCACAGCGCGCCTGCCCTGGCCCGGGCCCACCAAACGCGCCCGGCCGGCACGGCGGGCCCGCCCTCGTCCGCCGGATGGCCCGCGCCGACCCGACGGCGCTCACAGCACCTCGTGGAAGCGGCGCAGGCGGGCCTCGACGTGCCCGTCGGTGACCCGGGTGTCGAACGCCGGCTGCGGGGCGGTGGCCGGGCCCTCGACGTTCCAGCCGTCGGAGAGCCGGAAGAGGCTGCCGTGCCAGGGGCAGCGGAGGCAGCCGTCGACGAGCTCGCCCTCGGCGAGCGGGCCACCCATGTGGGAGCACCGCTCGGCCAGCACCCGGACGGTGCCGCCGCTCTCGCGTACGACGGCCACGTCCACGCCGTCGACGGTGGCCCGGACCACCCGGCCCACGGGGAAGTCCGAGACGAGGCCGACCGGGTGCCAGCCGGCGCCGACCCGGTGGTCGACGTCCTCGGCGTGGTTCGCGCCCGCCGCCTGGCGGAAGGCGAGGTGTCCGCCGAGCGCGCCGCCCGCGCCGACCACGGCGAGGCCGGCCAGGCCCAGCGCCTTGCCGCGGGCGGTCCGGCCCCGGGCACGGGCCAGGAACGAGCCGGCGTAGAGCACGACGCCGGCGGTGTTGGCCAGGGCGTGCACGAGGCCCGTGCGGGCCTGTTCGGGCGGCAGCTCGGCCCAGTCGGCCCAGCCCGCCGCCGCGGCCGGGGCGGCCGCGGCCAGTCCCGCGCCGACGAGAACGTGGGCGGCGCGGCGCTGGCCGGGCAGCAGGTC
Organism: Streptomyces sp. NPDC090022; assembly: GCF_044748145.1. Taxonomy (NCBI): domain Bacteria; kingdom Bacillati; phylum Actinomycetota; class Actinomycetes; order Kitasatosporales; family Streptomycetaceae; genus Streptomyces; species Streptomyces sp. NPDC090022. Next base: position 193,802 of record NZ_JBIVFN010000011.1, on the reverse strand, counting down.
CAGGAGCGCCGCCGACAACCAGGTCCCGATCGGCACCTGGACGAGCGCGGGGTGCGCGGGGTGGCCGAACGGCCGGCCGTGCAGCACGTCGCGCACCGGCCCCAGGGGCACGGCACGCACGGCCTTGCGGACCATGTCGATCAGGGCGTCGGCCTGCGGCGCGTGCTCGATCCGTGCCACGGCCGTCAGCAACGGCCCGGGCCCGGTTCCGGCGGGTGCGGGATGCGTGCGGTGGGTATCCATGCCGGTCGCCTACCCGGGGGCCGGCGCGCCATGTACGGGCAGCCCGTCCCGGGTGCGGATGGTGATCTCTGGTGGTCCGGGGGCGCGGCACAGGCATGATGGGGGGCGGCTCCTGACCGGGATCAGCCGCGGGAGCCGATCGGTCGACCGGTCGATCGATCGATCGTCCGTCCGTCCGACCGTCCGTCCGTCCGCCGCATGAGAACAGGCAGGTGTCATGAACTGCGCCGAGTTCGTGGAGTTGGTGACCGAGTTCCTCGACGGCTCCATGAGCGAGTCGGCCGAGCTGAGCTGTCTCGTCCACCTGGCGCGGTGCGAGGGCTGCGAGGCCTACCTCGGCCAGTTCCGGCAGACCGTCGCGGCGGTGGCCGCGCTGCCGGGCCCGGGCCCGGGCCTGTCCTCCGCGGCACGCGATCAACTCCTCGGAGCGTTCCGCAGCGTGCCGCGCGAGTGACCTCACCGGCCGTCGGCCGTGAAGGTTCTGACGGAGAGATGAACGAACGCCCCCGCTTGTGCCCGCACCCGTCCCGCTGCCCTAGGCTGGCGCTCCCAGTTGACGTCCGGCAAGGAGAGAACAATGGCGGGCCCACGCGAACTGCCCCCGGACGACATCCTGGTGCAGCGCCTCCGCGCCGGTGACGAGGAGGCGTTCGCCCTGGTCCTGGACTCCTGGTCGGGCGGCATGCTCCGGCTCGCCATGTCGTTCGTGTCGACCAAGGACTCCGCCGAGGAGGCCGTCCAGGACACCTGGCTGGCGGTCATCAGGGGTATCGACGGCTTCGAGGGCCGCGCGTCCCTGAAGACGTGGGTGTACCGGATCCTCGTCAACACCGCCAAGGCGCGCGGCACGAAGGAGAGCAGGACCGTCCCCTTCGCCAGCCTGCTGCCGGAGGAGGAGGGGCCCACGGTCGACGCCGAGCGTTTCCGCGCCCCCGGCGAGCCGTACGCCGGGCACTGGGTCGCCGGGCAGGAACCGCGTCCCTGGCACGTCCCCGAGGACCACGTGCTGCGCGGCGAGGTCCGCGAGGTGATCGCGGAGGCGATCGACGAGCTCCCGCCCCGCCTCCGTACCGTGATCACCCTGCGCGACGTCGCCGGGTACGGATCCGACGAGGTGTGCTCGCTCCTGGAGATCTCGCCCGGGAACCAGCGGGTCCTCCTCCATCGTGGCAGGGCTCTGCTGCGCCGTAAGCTGGAGTCGTACTTGACCGGTGCCCAGGGCGTCGCGGGCGGGAGGGAACGCGCGTGAACTGCAACGACTTCGTGGAGCTGGTGACCGAGTTCCTCGACGGCGCGCTGTCCGAAGGGGACGAGCGGCGCTTCATCGAGCACCTCGCGGAGTGCTCCGGGTGCGAGAACTACCTCGACCAGTTCCGTCGGACGATCGCCGCCACGGGTGAACTGACCCCGGACGGCATCTCGTCGGACGCCCGCAGCAGTCTCCTGTCCGCCTTCCGGGACTGGCAGCGGGACGTGTAACGCATCGGCGGCGCGGCCGCACTGAACGTGCATGACTCTGCTCAGAAGACTCTTGTCCGGCGTCGTCGCCGGACTGCCCGGTGGCGTGGCCGTCGCGCTCGCGACGGACCCGCCGTGGATCCAGTGGGCCGGGCACACGGTGGTGCTGGGAGCCGTGCTCGGCCTCCTCTTCGGCGAACACCGGCAGAGCAACGGCTCGGCCTTCTCCGTCAGCCTGCTCATCGGCCTGCTCGACTGGGTGACCTGGACCCTCACCCTCGTCCCCGTCCTGGAGGGGGACACGCCGTCGTGGTCGATCGCGGTGGCCGTGGCGCGCTTCCCCGAGCTCGTCGGCGCCGCCCTGTTCGGCGCGATCACGGGGCTCGTGTTCCATGCCCTGTCGACCTGGTTCCCGCCGCGCCCGGCACCCCAGCGGGCCAGACCCCATGTGGTGATCGTCGGTGGCGGCTTCGGCGGGGTCGGGGCCGCGCGCGAACTGGACCGGCGGATCGGCCGAGGGCTCGACGCCCATGTGACGCTGATCAGCGAGTCGAACTTCCTGCTCTTCACCCCGCTCCTCGTCGGCGTCGCCTCCAGCACGGTGGAGGCCAGGCATGTCAGCGCCCCGGTGCGGGTCGGGCTCGACCACGCCTCCTTCCTGCACGGGCGGGTGGCCTCCATCGACACGCAGGCGCGCAGCGCGTACGTTTCCGTCGGCAAGGAGGGGATGCTCCGCGTCCCGTACGACCACCTGGTCCTCGCGGTCGGCGGGGTAGCGCACTTCTTCGACCTGCCGGGAGTGGCCGAGCACGCCTTCCCGATGAAGTCCATCGAGGACGCGACGGCGCTGCGCGGCCACGTCCTGGGCGCGCTGGAGCAGGCCGATCTGGAGCCGGACCCGGCCGAGCAGGCCCGCTTGCTGACCTTCGTGGTGGCGGGCGGCGGATTCGCCGGTACGGAGCTGGTGGCCGAACTCTTCGACCTCGTCCATGACGTGCTCCACCTCTACCCGCGCCTGCACGGGCTGCGGCCCCGGTTCGTGATCGTGCACGCGGGGGAGCGGCTGCTGCCGGAGCTGGCGCCCGAGCTCGGCGCCTACGCGCAGCGCAAACTCGGCGGGCGGGGCGTCGAGCTCCGGCTGGGCGCGCGGGTGAGCGGGGCCACCGCCGGGGACATCACGCTGACCTCCGGCGAGACCGTCCCCACCCGGACCCTGGCCTGGACGGCGGGCAACCGGCCGAACCCGCTGGTGCGGCAGATCGCGCCGGAGACCGGCGGGCCGGTCGCGGTGGAATCCACCTTGCAGGTGCCCGGCGCACCCGGGCTGTGGGCGCTGGGCGACTGCGCGAGGATCCCCGACCCGGCGGGCGGCTTCTACCCGCCGACCGCGCAGCACGCGATCCGCGAGGGCAAGGCGGTGGCGCGGAACATCGCCGCGGTCCTCGGCGGGCGCCGCCCCGTCCCGTTCCGCTTCGGCGGGCTCGGCGTGCTGGTCTCGCTGGGGCACCGGACGGCCGCCGGCGAGATCGGCGGGCGCCGGGTCTCCGGGTTCCTCGCCTGGGTGCTGTGGCGGGGGGTCTATCTGAGCAAGCTGCCCGGGGTGGAGAAGCGGCTGCGGGTCCTCGTCGACTGGACGCTCGACCTCGTCTTCCCCCGGGACATCGCCCTCTCGACCAGCACGGCCAGCACGACCGTTTCGAAGAAGGAGGACCGTCATGCGTAACGCCGGACTCGGGGCCCTGGCGGGCCTCGCGGGAGGACTGGTCTTCGGCGGGGTGATGGTGCAGATCGGGTTCCTGCCCACCGTCGCGGCCATCGTCAGAACCGACGCGGCCGCCGTGGGCTTCGCCGTCCACCTGCTGATCGCCGCGCTCGTCGGGGCCGTGTTCGGGCTCCTCGTGGCGCGCCAGCGCGAGCTGCTGTTCTGGGGGCTCGCGTACGGGGTGCTGTGGTGGTTCCTCGGGCCGCTGACGCTGCTGCCGCTCCTGCTCGGCAGGCCGGTGGCCTGGGACGTGGCGACGGCGCAGGCGCTGATCCCCAGCCTGCTCGGCCACCTGGCCTACGGAGCGGTCACGGCCGCCGCCCTCGCGCTGCCGGCCCGCGGGGAACGCCGGATCGGGCCCGGCATCCTGGTGCGCGCGTCGGTCGCCGGGCTGGTGGTCGCCGCGGGGCTGCAGCTCGGCTGGAACGGGCTGATCGTCGGGGTGCTCCTCGGCGCCTCGTACGCGGTGGTCTTCGGCGACCCCGGCGAGGGCGGAGGCCCGGCCCTGGTGCGCGGCGCCGCCTTCGGCTTCGCGTGGTGGGTGCTCGCGGCCGTGACGGCCGAGCCCCTGCTGGCCGGCCGGGGCCTGGAGTGGACGCCGGACGCGGTGCGCACCGCGGTGGCGTCCCTGCCCGGCCTGCTGCTGCTGGGCGCGGGTACGGCCCTGCTCACCGGCTGGCTGGGCGGCCTGTCCCGGGCGGTGTTCTCGGACGACGTGCGGCACGTCCTGGAAGGGCGCCTGGCCGGCGGGCGGGTGATCTCGGTGTGGCACGGCGTCGTCGCCGGCCTGGCCGGCGGCGCGGTCTTCACCGGGGTCATGGTCGCCGTGGGCTTCCTGCCGGCCGTCGCCACCCTGGTCGGCTCGGAGTCCGAGGCCGTGGGCCTCGTCATCCACCTGCTGATCTCGCAGGTCGTGGGCGTCACGTACGCGGTCCTCTTCCGCCGGCGCAGCTTCGACCCCGCCTCGGGAATCGGCTGGGGGGCCTCGTACGGCTTCCTCTGGTGGATCCTGGGCAACCTGACGCTGCTGCCCGTCCTGCTCGGCGGGGCACCCCGGTGGGGCGCCGGCGCGCTGGCCCAGTCCTTCCCCTCGCTCGTCGGCCACCTCGCCTACGGCGCCGTGCTCGGCCTGGTGTACCAGCGGCTGGAGGAGCGGGTCGGCCCGTGGCACCAGTCCCGCAGCGAGGCGGTCGCGGCGCGGGCGGCGGCGCGTCACGCGCAGACGCTGAGCGCGGCGCCCGCGCTGTGGAGCCTGACCGCGTGCGTGGCGCTGCTCATCCCGATCCTGGTGTCGTAGGGGTTGTCGTCGGTCCGTCGGTGAGGATCCGGAAAGCCGAGGAGCGGGTGGCGACACGCCACCCGCTCCTCGGCTCTTCCGCGGCATCGCGCGCGTCCTGCGGTCAGGCGCGCTGCTTCAGCTCGGCGGCGCCGAAGGAGACGCTGAAACGCTCGCACCAGATGGTCACCGTGGAGAACGTGTTCAGGTCGGTACCGGCCGGGATCGCGTAGTTCTGGTTGCCCTCGTTGCCCTTGAGGCTGCCGAGGTCGATGTGCTTGCCGTCGTCGAGGTTGCCGCCGCCGTCCTTCTTGACCGGCTGGTCACTGAGCCACACGTGCAGGGCCGGACCGTCGGAGGTGCGCAGGTTCGTCAGGCGCAGGGTCGCCTTCCCGTCGGCGAGCCGCTGGACCTCGACCGCGCCGCTGGTCTCGTGCTCGTGCGAGACGAACGCCCCGTTCGCCACCTGCTCGACCGCGCCGGCCTGCTGGCCGGCGGCCGCGGGAGGCGCCTCGTCCACGCGGTCCGTGGTGAACAGCTTCCAGGGCTGGAAGAGGTACAGCCCGACGGCTGCCAGGACGACAACGGCGGCGGTGGTGATCCAGAGGGCGGTGTTACGGCGCTTGGTGCGGCACATGAGGGTTCTTCCGTTCCTTCTCGGGTGTTCGGGGTGCTGGGCGTTCAGAGACGGAAAGAGCGGCGAACGTTACAGATGAACGTCCGCCGCTCCGGTTCCGCTACCGCGCTCAGCAGCTCTCGGCGGGGTGCGCCTGCTCGGCGGGCGTGGCCGGGGAGTTCGCGGCCACGGGCGCGGCCACGGGGGCGGCCACGGGGGCGGCGGCGCGGGCGCGGCGCAGCTCGTCCGCCTCGTCGCGGACGGCGTCGAGCCGGACCTCGAGCATGCTGACGCGCTCGCGGTAGCGCTCCAGCTCGGCGCGGATGAACTCGGCGTCGGCGACCTTGTGCGCGGCCTCCTCGCGGATCGCGGTGGTCTCCTCGGCGAACTTGTCGGTCGCGGCGTCGAGCGCGGCGACGGCCATGTCGGCCGCCTCCTCGGCGAGCGTGGCGCGCTCCTCGGCGGCGAGGATGCGCTGCGCGGAGGCGCGCGTGACCGTCTCGATGCGGGCCTCGGCGGCCGCGGAGTCGGTGATGATCGCCAACTCCTCGATGTAGGCGGGGAGATCGGCGGAGAGCTGCTTGATGAGCGCGACGACGGTGTCGCGGGACTGGGCTCCGTCGCCGCACTCGGCCATCGCGAGGGAAGCCGCGGCCTCCATCGCCTCCATGGCCTCCACCACCTCCATGGCCTCCTCCACCGGGGCCGCTTCACCGTGCACGGCCTCGGCCGGGGCGGGCGCGGCGGCCTCGACGGGGGCAGCAGGGGCGGCGGGGGCGTGTCCGTGCTCCTGGGACACGACCTCGGCCCCGGGTACGGAGGAGGCGGGCCACGACTGCCCGGCGACCGGTGCCGCCGCTGCCGCCTGAGCAGCGGCACCGCCGGCCGCCGCCTCGGCCGCCTTCTTGGCCTCGGCCGCCGCGCGCTTGTCCTCCTTGCGCTGCTGCCGCTTGGCACGGAACTTCCGGAACGCGCCGAGAGCGTTGTGGTCGGGGTGGTCGCAGTAGCGCGAGGCCGGACCCTCGGCGCCGGGCGCCTGCGGCTCGGGCGTGTGGGTGCAGCCGGGGTAGGCGCAGGTGGGAACGGTCTCGATCGTCTCGACAGTCATGGTGTTCAGCCTTTCGTCGCTGATGTCAGCGGTGTTCGGGGTGATCCACGAGCCGAGGTCGACCCGGCTCCGCGCATGGCTGCGCGGCGGGGTCTGCTGCGGAGTGCGGTCGAGGAGCGGCGCACGCGGGTCGTCATGGCTCATACCCGTCAGTGCCGCCGAACGGCCGAACGTTACAAGTGGATTCGGCGGGCGGCCGGGGGGTGGCCGAGATCCCGGAAAGGCTGAGGCAGGGCGTCAGCGGGTCAGGGCGTCAGGGGCTTGGTCATGCAGCGGCTGGAGGGGTAGTCGCGGTAGAGGCCGAACTTGTCCGGGGTGATCTCGTAGCCGCTCGACAGGTAGAGGGCGATCGCCTCCGGCTGCTGGTCTCCCGTCTCCAGGGCCATGCGGGTACGGCCGGCCGCGCGGGCGTCGGTCTCCAGGGCGGCCAGGATGCGGCGGGCCAGGCCCTGGCCGCGGGCCTCCGGGACGACGTACATGCGCTTGAGCTCGGCGTCGCCGTCCGCGTAGCCCTCCTCGTTCGCCTCCTGGGCGCGCCAGCCGCCGCTGGCCACCGGGGCGCCGTGCGCGTCGTACGCGAGGAGGTAGCGGCCGCGGGGCGGGGTGAACATCGCCGGGTCCAGGGGTGTGGCGTCGCCCTCACCCTGGTAGCGGACCTGGTACTCGAGCTGGACCTGGTCGTTGAGCTTCACCGCGTCCGGGTGGTCGTACGGCACGGTGACGAGCTGGATCCCGGTAGACATCCGAACATCGTACGGTCGATCGACGGCCATGTGTCCGGGATGTGGTGCGTCACGCTCTCCGGGCGCCGGCCCCGGTACCCTGCTCCACGTTTGTGCGACTTTGGGGAGCTTGTTGTGATCACCGTGACCTCCGTCAACGTGAACGGCATCCGCGCCGCCGCCAAGAAGGGCCTCGTGCCGTGGCTGGCGCAGACGGACGCCGACGTGGTGTGCATGCAGGAGGTCCGGGCGGAGGAGGGGCAGATCCCGCAGGAGGTGCGGGAGGCCGACGGCTGGCACGCCGTGTTCGCGCCCGCCGCCGCCAAGGGGCGGGCCGGGGTCGCGGTGTACACGCGGCGCGCGCCCGAGGCGGTGCGGGTCGGCTTCGGCAGCGCCGAGTTCGACGGCTCCGGGCGGTACCTGGAGGCCGATCTGCCGGGGCTGACGGTCGCCAGCCTGTACCTGCCGTCCGGGGAGGCCGGCACCGAGAAGCAGGACGAGAAGTACCGCTTCATGGGCGAGTTCCTCCCCTACCTCAAGGGGCTGCGGGAGCGGGCCGCCGCCGACGGGCGGGAGGTGCTGGTCTGCGGCGACTGGAACATCTGCCACGAGGAGGCCGACCTGAAGAACTGGAGGACCAACCGCAAGAACGCCGGGTTCCTCCCCGAGGAGCGGGAGTGGCTGGGGGCGGTCTACGGCGAGGCCGGGTACGTCGACGTCGTGCGGGCGCTGCACCCGGACCAGGAGGGGCCGTACTCCTGGTGGTCCTACCGCGGCCGGGCCTTCGACAACGACGCCGGCTGGCGGATCGACCTGCACGTGGCGACGCCCGCGCTGGCCGCGCGGGCCGTCAAGGGCTACGTGGAGCGCGCCGAGACCCACCCCGAGCGCTGGTCCGACCACGCCCCCGTGACCGTCGTCTACGGCTCCGGGGGCTAGGAAGCCTGCGGCTGCGGCTGGGGTGCGTTTTCCAGGGTGCGGCGGGCCGCCAGGGTGCGGTCCATCGCCATCGCCAGTTCCGCCTCCACCACGCTCTTGGCCAGCGGGCGCAGCCGCGTCAGGGCGGCCTCGCCGTCCGGGAGGTGGGCGGCGACCAGGTCCGCGAACAGCCCGGCCATCGCGTCCGCGTGTTCGCGCACGCGCCGGCCGGTCTCCAGCACCGCCGCCAGCGGTACGCCCTCGCGGACCAGGGCGGAGGAGACGTCCAGCAGCCGCCGGCTGATGTGCACGATCTCGTCGCCGTCCGTCGCGACGTAGCCGAGGGCGAGCGAGGCCGCCAGGTTCTCCGGGGTGACCTCGCCCTCGAAGTAGTCGGCCAGGGCCTCCGGGGTCAGGCGTACCGGAGTCTCCTCCGACCAGCCCATCCCCAGCAGCTCGCTGAGCTGGCTGACGTCGCGGCCGCTCTCGAAGGCGGCGGTGAGCTCCGCGATACCGCCGAGCGTGTGACCGCGCTCCAGCAGTGCGGCGATGGTGCGCAGCCGGGCCAGGTGGTGCTCGTCGTACCAGGCGATCCGGCCCTCGCGCCGCGGCGGCGGGAGCAGCTTGCGCTCACGGTAGAAGCGCAGGGTGCGTACGGGGATGCCGGCCGCCTCGGCCAGCTCCTCCGTGCGGTATTCGCGTACCGTCTGTTCGTCCGCCACACGGGCAGCCTATGGCGTACCGCAGGTAACTTTCCCGGCGAGACCCCTACCCATGGGTACGGAGAGGCTCTACTCTCCCCATCGTGCCAGTGATTGCTGGCAGAGTCTGTGAAGGGCGGCGGGCGTGGGCGAGCATGTGCGCGTGGCGGTGGTCGGATCCGGATTCGGCGGACTGGGGGCGGCGGTCCGGCTGCGCCGCGAGGGCGTCACCGACTTCGTGGTGCTGGAGCGGGCGGACTCGGTGGGCGGCACCTGGCGGGACAACAGCTATCCGGGCTGCGCCTGCGACGTCCCCTCCCACCTGTATTCGTTCTCGTTCGCGCCCAATCCGGACTGGCCCCGCACCTTCTCGGGGCAGCCGCACATCCGGGCCTACCTGGAGCACGTCGCCGACACCTTCGGGCTGCGCCCGCACATCCGGCTGAACCACGAGGTCCGGATGATGCGCTGGGACGCGGCCGAGCTGCGCTGGGAGATCGAGACCAGCGGCGGGGACTTCACCGCCGACGTGGTCGTCTCCGCCACCGGGCCGCTGTCGGACCCGAAGATGCCGGAGGTGCCCGGGCTGGCGGAGTTCCCCGGCAAGGTCTTCCACTCCGCCCGCTGGGACCACGACTACGACCTGCGCGGCAAGCGGGTCGCCATGATCGGTACGGGCGCCTCGGCCATCCAGATCGTGCCGGCCATCGCCCCCGACGTGGCGCGCCTGACGCTGTTCCAGCGGACCGCGCCATGGGTCCTGCCGCGCACCGACCGGGCGATCAGCGGGCTGGAGCGCTGGCTGCACCGGCAGCTGCCCTTCACCCGCGCCGCGCGCCGCGGCCTGCTGTGGGGGATCCGGGAGCTCCAGGTGAGCGCGTTCACCAAGCGGCCGAACCAGCTGGGCCTGATCGAGTCGCTGGCCAAGGCCAACATGGCGCGGGCGATCAAGGACCCGCAGCTGCGGGCCGACCTGACGCCGTCGTACCGGATCGGCTGCAAGCGGATCCTGCTCTCCAGCGACTACTACCCGGCCCTGGCCCGCCCCAATGTGGACCTGGTCGCCTCCGGGCTGAAGGAGATCCGGGGCTCGGTGCTGGTCGCCGCCGACGGGACGGAGACCGAGGTCGACGCGATCGTCTTCGGTACGGGCTTCCACGTCACGGACCTGCCGATCGCCGACCGGGTGGTCGGGGCCGAGGGCACGACCCTGGCGGAGGCGTGGAAGGACGGCATGCAGTCGCTGCGCGGGGCGACGGCGGCGGGCTTCCCGAACTGGATGACGATCATCGGCCCGAACACCGGGCTCGGCAACAGCTCCATGATCCTGATGATCGAGTCGCAGCTGAACTACATGGCCGACTACGTGCGCCAGCTGGGCGTCCTCGGCGGCCGCTCGGCCCTCGCGGCCCGGCCCTCGGCCGTGCACGCCTGGAACCGCCGGGTCCAGGACCGGATGACGCGGACCGTGTGGAACACCGGCGGCTGCACCAGCTGGTACCTGGACGCGAACGGCCGCAACACCACCGTCTGGCCGGGCACCACGGGGGAGTTCCGGCGCGAGACGCGGTCCGTCGACATGGCGGAGTACGAGGTGCTGCGCATCCGGGAGCGGCGGGCGGCCCCCGCCGTGGCCCCCGCCGCGCCCGCCGCCGCGCCCGCTGCCGCCGCGCCCGCCGCCGCCGGGGAGGCCGGACGGTGAGCCGGCTGACGCACGTGACGAGCGGCCCGTACGCGCCGCCCGCCGCCCGCCGCGAGCTGGTCGCCGTCTCCGCCGACGGGGCGCGGCTGCACGTCGAGGTGCACGGCGAGGACGGCGCGCCCGCCGTGGTGCTGGCGCACGGCTGGACCTGCTCCACCGCCTTCTGGGCCGCCCAGGTCCGGGCCCTGGCCGCCGACCACCGGGTCGTCGTCTACGACCAGCGCGGCCACGGCCGCAGCCCGGCGGCCCGCGAGTACAGCACGACCGTCCTCGCCGACGACCTCGTCGCCGTCCTGCGCGCCACCCTCGGTGAGGGCGAGAAGGCCGTCGTCGGCGGGCACTCCATGGGCGGGATGACGATCATGGCGGCCGCCGGGCGGCCCGAGTTCGCCGCGCACGCCTCGGCCGCGCTGCTGTGCAGCACCGGCCCGGCGCGCCTGGTCGAGGAGGCCCGGGTGGTGCCGTTGCGCGCCGGCCCGGCCCGGACCCGTATCACCCGGGCGGTCCTGGGCAGCCGGGCGCCGCTCGGGCCGGTCACCCCCCTCGGCAAGAAGGTGCTGAAGTACGCCACCATGGCCCCGGGTGCGGCGCCCGAGAAGGTCGAGGCGTGCGCGCGGATCGTGCACGCCTGCCCCACCGCGGTGCGCCACCAGTGGTCGCGGGTACTGGCCGGGCTGGACCTGGAGCGCAACCTCACGCTCCTGACCGTGCCCACGGCCGTCGTCGGCGGGACCGACGACCGGCTCACCCCGATCGGGCACGCCCGGGGACTCGCGGCCGCCCTGCCGAACTGCACCGGACTCACCGAGCTGACGGGGGTGGGCCACATGACGCCCGTCGAGGCCCCCGAAGCCGTCACCCACGTCATACGCCGGCTCGCCGGAGCGAAGGAGAAGAGCGCGTGAGCAGCGGTCGCGGGAACCTTCAGGGACAGGTCGCCGTCGTCACCGGCGCGGCCCGCGGGGTCGGCGAGCTGCTGGCCCGCAAACTGTCCGCGCGCGGTGCGCGGATCGCGCTGGTGGGGCTGGAGCCCGAGGCCCTCAAGGAGGTCGCCGGGCGGCTGCACACCGACTGCGAGTCCTGGTACGCCGACGTCACCGACCACGAGGCCATGGCCGCCGTCGCCGCGGAGGTCGAGGAGCGCTTCGGCAAGGTGGACATCGTCGTCGCCAACGCCGGGGTCGCCGCGGGCGGGCCGTTCGCCGACTCCGACCCGCAGGCCTGGCGGCGCGTCATCGAGGTCAACCTGATCGGCAGCGCGGTCACCGCGCGGGCCTTCCTGCCCGCCGTGACCCGGAGCCGGGGCTACTTCCTCCAGATCGCCTCGCTCGCCGCGATCACCCCGGCGCCGATGATGACGGCGTACTGCGCCTCCAAGTCGGGCGTCGAGGCCTTCGCGCACAGCCTGCGCGCCGAGGTCGGCCACAAGGGCGTACGGGTCGGGGTCGGCTACCTGTCGTGGACCGACACCGACATGGTGCGCGGCGCCGACCAGGACGAGGTGATGCGGGAGCTGCGCCGGCGGCTGCCGTGGCCGTCGAACCGGACGTACCCGCTCGGGCCGGCCGTGGACCGGATCGTCGCCGGCATCGAGCGGCGCTCGGCGCACGTGTACGCCCAGTGGTGGCTGCGGGGCATGCAGGGCACCCGCGGCTATCTGCCGGGGATCATCGCGGCGGTCGGGCAGCGGGAGATGCGGCGCTTCGAGCCGCGGCTGGGCAGTGTCTCCAAGGGGCTGGTGGGCGCCGGGGGAGCCGCCGACGAGCAGGCCGCGCGGACGCGGCGCGGGTGAGGTGACGGGGGCGCGGCCCATCGAGCCGCGCCCCCGGCCGTCCCCGGCCGGCCGTGTCATGTGCATCGGCCGACGGCCGCGTCACGTGCGCGGCGGCAGTTTCGGGCGGCGCCGGTCCGGTACGTCCTCGTAGCCGGGCGGGTCCGCCGCCGGGTGCCGCTCCAGCAGCTCCAGCGCCAGGTGCACGGCGTCGTCGAGCTGCGCGTACCGCCCCTCCGCCCAGTCGAGCGGGGTGCGCAGCATCGCCAGGTCCGGCTCGACGCCGTGGTTCTCCACCGACCAGCCGTACTCGGGGAACCAGGCCGCGTTCATCGGCACCGTGATGACCGTGCCGTCACCGAGGGTGTGCCGGCCGGTCATGCCGACCACCCCTCCCCAGGTGCGCTGGCCGACCACCGGGCCCAGGCCCAGCAGCTTGAAGGCGGCGGTGATCATGTCGCCGTCCGAGGACGTCGCCTCGTCGGCCAGGGCCACGACCGGGCCGCGCGGCGCGTTGGAGGCGTAACTGACCGGCTGGGCGTCCCGGGTGAGGTCCCAGCCCAGGATCTTGCGGGTCAGCTTCTCCACCACCAGCTCGCTGATGTGCCCGCCCGCGTTGCCGCGTACGTCGACCAGCAGCGCCGGCCGGGACATCTCCATCCGCAGGTCGCGGTTGAACTGGGCCCAGCCCGAGCCGCCCATGTCGGGGATGTGCAGGTAGCCGCACTTGCCGCCGCTGAGCTCGCGCACGACCGCGCGCCGCTTGGCCACCCAGTCCTGGTAGCGCAGCGGCCGCTCGTCGACGAGCGGCACCAGCGCCACCCGGCGCGCCACGCCGCCGCCCGCGCCCTCGCCGCCGCCTTCACCCTCGCCGTCGCCGTCGCCGTCGCCCCCGGCCTCGCTCTCGGCGGGCCGGAAGGTCAGCTCGACGGTGGTCCCGCCGGCCGCCGACAGCAGCGGGAAGGGCCCGGTCACCGGGTCCACCGGGCGGCCGTCGACATGGGTGAGGACCGCCCCCTCGCGGATGCCCGTGCCGGCCAGCGGCGAGCGGGCCTTGGAGTCGGAGGAGTCGCCCGGCAGGATCCGCCGGACCATCCAGGCGCCGTCGCGGCACACCAGGTTGGCGCCGAGCAGGCCGATGGCCCGCTGGTAGTGCGGGGGGCCCTCGTTGCGGCGGGCGGGGGAGACGTACGCGTGCGAGGTGCCCAGCTCGCCGAGGACCTCGCGCAGCAGGTCGGCGAACTCGTCGGGGGACGCCACCCGTTCGACCAGGGGACGGTACTGGCGCAGCACGCCGTCCCAGTCGATGCCGCACATGTTCGGCTCCCAGAAGAACGCCCGGATGATCCGCCCTGCCTCCTCGAAGGCCTGGCGCCACTCGGCGGCCGGGTCCACCTCGTGCAGGATCCGCCGCAGGTCGAGGTGGACGGTGGAGTCCCCGTCGCCCGACTCGGTGGCCGGTACGGCGCGCAGGTCGCCGTCCTCGTTGAGGACCAGCCGGGTGCCGTCGCCGCTGACCGCGAACCAGTCCAGGTCGGAGGCGAGTTCGGTCTTGCGGGCCTTGGTGATGTCGAAGTGCTCCAGGGTGGGCTTTCCGCTGGTGTGCGCGGGGTTGGCGAAGGTCTCGCCGAGGGCGCCCGAGATCGGCCAGCGCAGCCACACCAGGCCGCCGCCGCTGACCGGTTGCAGCGCCGAGTACTTCGACGCGGTCACCGGGAAGGGGTGCACCCGGTTCTCCAGTCCCTCCACCTCGACCGTGACGGTGCCGTCGCCGGAGTCCCCCTCGGCCGGGTCGAGGCCGCCGGCCGCGGGCCGGCCGTCGGGGGAGAGCGCGAAGGGGGACGGGGTCGCCGAGGACAGCGGCACCAGGTACGGGCGGCAGCCCAGCGGGAAGGACAGGTCGCCGGTGTGGACGTCGTACACCGGGTCGAAGCCGCGCCAGGACAGGAAGGCGAGGTAGCGGCCGTCCCGGGTGAACACCGGGTTCTCGTCCTCGAAGCGGCCGTTGGTGACGTCCACGATCGTGGGCGCGCCGGGGCCGGAGATCCGGGCCATCTTGATCTGGCGCAGGGAGCGGCCGATGCCCGGGTGCGACCAGGTCAGCCAGGCGCCGTCGGGGGAGAAGGCGAGGTCGGTCACCGGTCCGTTGAGGGACCGGATCAGCTCGGTCGCCTCCCCGCCGGACTCCTCGGTCGCGTCGAGCAGCAGCAGCCGCCCGTCGTTGGAGGCGATCGCCAGGCGCTCCCCGTCGGGGTCGGCGACCAGTTCCAGGACGCGCCCCAGGGCGCCGGAGGCCAGCCGGCGCGGCTCGCGGTCGCCGGAGGCGCGCGGCAGGTAGGCGATCTCGACGGCGTCCTCGCCCTCGGCGTCGGTGACGTACGCGACCTGCCCGCCGGTGCCGAGCATCTCGGGCAGGCGGACCCGTACGCCGGGGGTGTCGGCGATGGTGCGGGCGGGCCCGTCGCGGTGGGTGAGCCAGTACAGGCTGCCGCGTACGGTGACCGCGCTGGCCCGGCCGGTGGCGTCCACGGACAGCGCGTCGACGTTGCTGGCGGCCGGCACCTGGTAGATCCGCCGGCCCGTGCGGGGGCCGCCCAGCTGGACGGCCAGCTTGCGCGGGCCCGCGTCGGGGGCGAGGGAGTCCACCAGCCAGAGCTCGCCGGCGCACTGGTAGACCACGCGCCGGCCGTCGCTGGAGGCGTGCCGGGCGTAGAACTCGTCGTGGTCGGTGTGGCGGCGCAGGTCGCCGCCGTCGGGCAGGCAGGAGTAGAGGTTGCCGGTGCCCTCGTGGTCGGAGAGGAAGGCGATGCGTCCGTCGACGAACATCGGCGAGTCCAGGTGCCCGCCGAGGTCGGGCAGCAGCCTTTCGCCGTGCAGCCACAGCCGGCCGGTGGCCCCGCCGCGGTAGCGCTTCCACGCGGCGGGCTCGTGCGGCGGCTTGCCGGTGAGCAGCAGGGTGCGCCGCTCGCAGGTGCCGTCCGGGCCGGGTGCGTCCTCGTGGACGGCGATGTCGGAGACCGGGCCCCAGGGCAGCTTGCCGCCGGGGCTGCCGTCGGTGGGCAGGCTGTAGGCCCAGGCGAAGTAGGAGAAGGGCTGGCCGTGCGAGGAGACGGCCAGGATGTCGCTGCGGCCGTCCTTGTCGGGCGGGGTCCAGCCGCAGACCCGGGTGTCGGTGGACCCCCAGTAGGTCAGGCGGTGGGCGGGGCCGCCGGCCACCGGCACCAGGTGGA
Source organism: Streptomyces sp. NPDC090022 (assembly GCF_044748145.1). Classification (NCBI taxonomy): domain Bacteria; kingdom Bacillati; phylum Actinomycetota; class Actinomycetes; order Kitasatosporales; family Streptomycetaceae; genus Streptomyces; species Streptomyces sp. NPDC090022. Next base: position 178,295 of record NZ_JBIVFN010000011.1, on the reverse strand, counting down.
TCTCGGGGTCGAGGCTGCGCCAGGTGGTGAAGGCGATCCGGCTGCCGTCGGGGGAGAACCGGGGGTGGCCCACCCGGGTCCGGTCGACGGTGAGCCGCCAGGCCCGGCCGGGGGTCTCGCCCTCGCCGACCAGGGGGGCGATCCAGAGATCGTCCTCGGTGGCGAAGCACAGGAGGTCGTCGTGCAGGTGCGGGAAGCGGAGGTACGCGACGTCGTGACTCACCCCCTCATGCTTTCCGCGCGGAGGGGGCCCGGCAACTCGTACAGGTGAACCAGTCGGGGATCCGGTCCGTCGGGTCGTGACGCACACCACTGCCACATCGAAACGGAACGGTTTCGTTTCGATCGGGGCCGGGGTATCGTCGTAGGTGTACGAAACGGTTTCGTTCGGAGAGGGGATGCGGAGATGACCGAGGAGACGACGGCGTCACGGCGCAGCCGGATCACCCCCGAGCGGCAGGCCGAGCTGCACGAGGCGGTCCTGGACCTGCTGCGTGAGGTCGGCTACGACGCGTTGACCATGGACGCGGTCGCGGCGCGCACCAAGTCCAGCAAGGCGACCCTCTACCGCCAGTGGGGGAGCAAGCCGGAGCTGGTGGCCAGGGCGCTGCGGTGCACCCAGCCGGTGGCGCTGGCGGACATCGACACGGGCACCGTCCGCGGTGACTTCGCGGTGATGATCCAGCACTCCGACGACGCCCAGATGGCCAAGGACACGGCCCTCCTGCGGGGCCTGGCCCACGCCGTCCACGAGAGCCCCGAGCTCCACAAGGCGCTGCGGGACCTCCTGGTCGACCCGGAGATCACCGGACTCCAGGCCATGCTGCGACGGGGCGTGGACCGGGGCGAGATCGCCCCGGACTGCAAGGCCCTGGACTTCGTGCCGCACATGCTCATCGGGGCGTTCATCGCCCTCCCGCTGATCGAGGACCGGCCTGTGGACCGGGAGTTCCTCGGCCAGTTCTGCGACGCCGTGGTGTTCCCCGCCCTCGGCGTCTGACCCCTCCCCACCCTTCCCCGCTGCTCCTGACACGCACCGCTCTCGTCGTCGGGCCGGCTCACCACGCCCTCGTGGCGTGCCCATCCATCCCACGACCCGAACGGGAGAACCACCGACGTGGCCACCTTCCTCTACCGACTGGGCAAGGGCTCCTTCCGGCGCCGGCGCCTCGTCGCCCTCCTCTGGGTGGCGCTGCTCGCCCTCGCCGGCTTCGGCGCGGCGACGGCAGCCGCCCCCAGCTCCGGCTCGTTCTCCATACCCGGTACGGAGGCCCAGCGGGCCTTCGACATGCTCGACGAGCGCTTCCCCGGCCAGAGCGCCGACGGCGCCACGGCCCGGATCGTCATCAAGGCCCCGGCCGGCGGATCGGTCAACGACCCCGGTGTGAAGTCCCAGGTCGAGAAGATCGTCACCGGTCTGAAGGACGGCCCGGGCAAGGAGCAGATCGCCTCGGTCACCGACCCCTACCAGGCGCAGGCCATCAGCCACGACGGCTCCATCGCCTACGTCACCGCGACGTACAAGGTCAGCGGCATGGAGCTGACCGACGCCTCGCGCGACGCGCTCACGAACGTCGGCAAGGACCTCGGCGCGGGCGCCCCGCAGGTCGAGATCGGCGGCGACGCGCTCATGGAGGCGCCCAAGACCGGCTCCAGCGAGATCATCGGCATCGTCGTCGCCGCGATCGTGCTGGTCATCACCTTCGGTTCGCTCGTGGCGGCCGGGCTGCCGCTGCTCACCGCGCTCATCGGCGTCGGCATCGGCGTCTCCTCCATCACCGCGCTCGCCAGTGTGCTGGACCTGGGCACCACCACCTCCATCCTCGCGATGATGATCGGCCTCGCGGTCGGCATCGACTACGCGCTGTTCATCGTCTCCCGCTACCGGGCCGAGCTGGCCGAGGGCCTGGAGCGCGACGAGGCGGCCGGCCGGGCTGCCGGAACCGCCGGCTCCGCGGTCGTGTTCGCCGGTCTGACCGTGGTCATCGCCCTCGTGGGCCTGGCCGTCGTCAACATCCCGATGCTGACCAAGATGGGCGTGGCGGCCGCCGGCACGGTGGTCATCGCCGTCCTCGTCGCGCTCACCCTGGTCCCGGCCATCCTCGGCTTCGCGGGCAGGAAGGTGCTGCCCGCCGGTACGAAGAGCAAGCTCTTCGGCGGCGGCAAGGACAAGCCGGCCGACCGGGCGGCCAAGCCCAACGGCGGCACCCGCTGGGCCCGCTTCGTGCTGCGCCGCCCGGTGCTCGTCCTGCTGGCCGGTGTGATCGGCCTCGGCGCGGTGGCGATCCCGGCGGGCAAGCTGGAGATGGGCCTGCCGGACGACGGCGCCAAGCCGGTCTCCTCCAGCCAGCGCAAGGCGTACGACCTGCTCTCCGACGGCTTCGGCCCGGGCTTCAACGGCCCGCTGCTGGTGGTCGTGGACGGCGACAAGGCGCTCGCCGACCGCACCTTCGACCGCCTCACCAAGCTCGACGGCGTCGCCAAGGGCCCCGACGGCAACCCGGTGGTCATGCCGCCGCGGTTCAACGAGGCCGGCGACGCCGCGATCATCACGGTGATCCCGGCCGACCGCCCGTCCTCCGCGGCGACCGAGGAACTCGTCCACGAGATCCGCGACGGCAGCGACAAGCACGTCATGGTCACCGGCACCACCGCGATCAACATCGACTTCTCGCAGAAGATGAACGACGCGCTGCTGCCGTACCTGGCGCTCGTGGTCGGCCTCGCGTTCCTGCTGCTGATGCTGGTCTTCCGCTCGGTCCTGGTCCCGCTCAAGGCGGCCCTCGGCTTCCTGCTCTCGGTGGTCGCCGCCCTCGGCGCGGTCGTCGCGGTCTACCAGTGGGGCTGGCTCGGCTCGCTCTTCGGCGTGGACCAGCCCGGTCCGATCATGAGCATGATGCCGATCTTCATGGTGGGCGTGGTCTTCGGCCTGGCCATGGACTACGAGGTCTTCCTGGTCACCCGGATGCGTGAGGCGTACGTCCACGGCGAGCGCCCGGGCCAGGCCATCGTGACCGGCTTCCGGTACAGCGCCCGGGTGGTCACCGCCGCTGCGGTGATCATGATCGCGGTGTTCGCCGGGTTCATCGGCATGGACGACCAGATGGTCAAGATGATCGGCTTCGGCCTCGCGATCGCCGTCCTCTTCGACGCGTTCGTCGTCCGCATGGCGATCGTCCCGGCGGTGCTGGCACTGCTCGGCCACAAGGCCTGGTGGCTGCCGAAGTGGCTGGACCGGCTGCTGCCGAACGTGGACGTCGAGGGCGAGGGCCTGCGCAAGCACCTGAAGGACGCCGAGGACGCCGAGGACGCCGACGGTGCCCGCGGCGCCGACCCGGACAAGGACGCCGACGGCGACCGCGAGAAGGTGCTCGCGTAGCGGCGGCCGCCTGCGGGCGCGTACCCGCAGAAGGCCCGGTCCCGCACCCTCACGGGTGCGGGACCGGGCCTTTTGCGCGAGGAGACGGCCTAACGGGTGACGGGGTCGTACGTGCGGCGCAGGAACCGGCGCAGTGCCGCGCTGTCGAACTGCACGACCGCGACGCCCTCGGGGGAGTGGAACTCCACGACCGCCTGCACCCGCCCGCACGGCCACACCCGTACGTCCCCGGAGCCGCTCGGGGCCGTCAGGCCCGCCTCCAGCAGGGCGCGCGGCAGCACCCACTCGTTCTCGGTGCCCTCGGGCGACAACCCCGCCGGGAACACGATCCGGACGGCGAGGGGCTCGGAGGCGGCGAACCGCAGGGCCACGGGGATGGCCCGGAAGAGCGGGTCATCGCTGATCACACGGGCACGCACCCGCTCTTCGACGGCGGCGGTAGTGAGCGACATCGACCGGCTCCTCACGTCATCAAGCGCGTCAGCAAAGCGGTTCAAACAGGGTCAAAACTGAACTTGTTGCTCCCCAGCCTCGCATATTCCGACGAAAGTGCGAGCCCTCATTTGTGATGCGGCCGCTCTTGCCAACGGTTTGCAGGTGGGCACTATTCTTGAACAGTTAAAGATTCTGTTAGTGCCTGCGCACTCGTGAAGCGGAGCGGCCACCCATGCATGTACCCGACGGATTCATCGACGCACCCGTCTCGGTCGCCGCGGGCGCCGTCGCCGTCGGGGCGGTGGCCGTCAGCCTGCGCGGCGCGCGCAAGGAGCTCGACGAGCGCACGGCCCCGCTGGCCGGGCTCGTCGCCGCGTTCATCTTCGCCGTGCAGATGCTCAACTTCCCCGTCGCCGCCGGTACCAGCGGACACCTGCTGGGCGGCGCCCTGGCCGCGATACTCGTCGGCCCCTTCACCGGTGTGCTGTGCGTCTCGGTCGTCCTGCTGATGCAGGGCATCCTCTTCGCCGACGGCGGCCTGACCGCCCTCGGCGTGAACATCACCGTCATGGGCGTGGTCACCGTGGTCGTCGCGTACGCGATCTTCCGCGGCCTGCTCAAGGTGCTGCCCGGCACCCGCCGCTCGGTCACGGTGGCCGCCTTCGCCGGCGCGCTGGTCTCCGTACCCGCCTCCGCCGCGGCCTTCACCGCCCTGTACGCCGTCGGCGGCACCACCGACGTGCCGCTGGGCAAGGTGCTCACCGCGATGGTCGGCGTGCACGTCCTGATCGGCATCGGTGAGGCCGCGATCACCGCCGCCACCGTCGGCGCCGTCCTCGCCGTACGCCCCGACCTGGTGCACGGCGCCGCCGGCCTGACCACGCCGCTGAAGCTGCGCGTCGGCGGCGAACTCGTCGACGCCCCCGCCGCCGCCCCGGCCGCCACTCCCGCCGCCACCCGCGCCGCCCGGCCCGGCACCGCCCTGTGGGCCACCGGCCTGGCCACCGCCCTGGTGCTGGCCGGCATCGTCTCCTTCTACGCCTCCACCAGCCCCGACGGCCTGGAGAAGGTCGCCGCCGACCAGGGCATCGACGCCAAGGTGAAGGAGGACGAGGAGAAGCCCGAGGGCGAGCGCGCCTACGAGCACGCCAGCGCCGGCTCCCCGCTCGCCGACTACACCGTCAAGGACGTCGACGACGAGCGCCTCTCCGGCGGTCTCGCCGGCACCATCGGCGTGGGGGCGACCGTCGCCGTCGGCACCGGCGTCTTCTGGGCCGTGCGCCGCCGCCGCGACGACGCCCGGGCGGAGCAGCCGGTCAGCCCCGGGCAGCCGGCGGCCTGACATGGGCGCCGGCCACGCCCACACGCTCTACCGGCACGGGCACTCCCCGGTCCACGCGTTGCCGGCGCACTGCAAACTCGCCGCGACGCTCGCCTTCGTCCTGGTCGTCGTCTCCACCCCGCGCGAGGCGGTCTGGGCCTTCGCCGCGTACGCCGCCCTGCTTGCGGCCGTCGCGGCGGTGGCCCGGATCCCGGCCGGCTTCCTGCTGCGCCGGCTCCTGATCGAGATCCCGTTCGTGGCGTTCGCGCTGCTCCTGCCCTTCGTGGCCGAGGGCGAGCGGGCCGAGGTCCTCGGGATGTCGCTGAGCGTCTCGGGGCTGTGGGGCGCCTGGAACGTGCTGGCCAAGGGCACCCTGGGGGTGGCCGCCTCGGTGCTGCTCGCCTCGACGACCGAACTGCGGGCCCTGCTGCTGGGCCTCCAGCGGCTCAGGCTGCCGCCGCTGCTGGTGCAGATCGCCTCCTTCATGATCCGCTACGGCGACGTGATCACCGACGAGCTGCGCCGGATGTCGATCGCCCGCCGCTCGCGCGGCTTCGAGGCGCGCGGGATCCGGCACTGGGGGGTGCTGGCCAAGACCGCCGGCGCCCTCTTCATCCGTTCCTACGAGCGCGGCGAGCGGGTCTATCTCGCGATGGTCAGCCGCGGGTACGCCGGCGCGATGCCGGTGTTCGACGAGGCCGCCGCCACGCGCACGCAGTGGGCGTACGCGGCCGTACTGCCGGTGGCGGCGCTCGCCGTCTGCCTGATGGGATGGACGCTGTGACGACTGCCCGCTCCTCCGCGTCCGCCGCATGCTCCGCCGTGTCCCCCGGCGGCGCCCCGGCGGTCCCCTCCCTGGACGTCGCCGGGCTCGCCTTCGCCTACCCGGACGGCCACCAGGCCCTCTTCGGTGTGGACCTGACCGTCGGGCGCGGCGAGCGGGTGGCGCTCCTCGGCCCGAACGGCGCCGGCAAGACCACGCTCGTCCTGCACCTCAACGGCATCCTCGGCGGCGGCGTGGGCACCGTGAAGGTGGCCGGCCTGCCGGTGGAGAAGCGGAACTTCGCCGAGATCCGGCGCCGGGTGGGCATCGTCTTCCAGGACCCCGACGACCAGCTGTTCATGCCCACCGTCCGCGAGGACGTCGCCTTCGGCCCGGCGGCCGCGGGCCTGCGCGGCGCGGACCTGGCCGCCCGGGTCCACTCGGCCCTGGACCGGGTCGGCATGGCGGCGTACGCGGACCGGCCGCCGCACCACCTCTCCTTCGGCCAGCGCCGCCGGGTGGCCGTGGCCACCGTGCTGGCCATGGAGCCGGAGATCCTGGTCCTGGACGAGCCCTCCTCCAACCTGGACCCGGCCTCACGGCGCGAGCTCGCCGACATCCTGCGGTCCCTGGACGTGACCGTGCTGATGGTCACCCACGACCTGCCGTACGCGCTGGAGCTGTGCCCGCGCTCGGTGATCCTCAGCGAGGGCGTCATCGCCGCCGACGGCCGCACCCAGAACCTGCTGTGCGACGAGGACCTGATGCGCGCCCACCGCCTGGAGCTGCCGTTCGGCTTCGACCCCCGCTCGGTCGCCGTTCCGTAGGACCGGCGCCGGCCCGAGCGCGGCCACCTGCGGGAAGCAGGGCGGGCCGGTCCGTGTTGGATCCTGACGTGCGGCGCCGCAGGGGTGCCGGGACCGGATCAGCGGGCGAGGAGTACGGACGTGGACGTCCAGGGGACGGTGGCGGAGGGCTTCGAGCCCGTCAGGGACGCGTTCGTGCGCAACTTCGAGGTGCACGGCGACCGGGGCGCTGCCGTGGCCGTCTACCGCGACGGACGCACGGTCGTGGACCTGTGGGCCGGGACCAGGGACGCCGAGGGCGGGGCGGACGGCGAGCCCTGGGCCGCGGACACCGCGCAGATCGTCCGCTCGGCCACCAAGGGCGTCGCCGCCGCCGTACCGCTGCTGCTGCACCAGCGCGGGCTGCTGGACCTGGACGCGCCGGTGGCCTCGTACTGGCCGGAGTTCAAGGCGGGCGGCAAGGACAAGGCCCTCGTACGGCACCTGCTCGCGCACCGGGCCGGGGTGCCCGCCCTGGACCGCCCGCTGACCGCCGCCGAGGCCGGCGACGGACTGTCCGGACCGCGCGCGGTCGCCGAGCAGCAGGCCTTCTGGGAGCCCGGCACCGCCCACGGCTACCACGCGCAGACCTACAGCTGGCTGCTGTCGGAACTGCTGCTGCGGGTCACCGGCGCCTCCCTCGGCAACTGGCTCGCCGCCGAGGTCACCGGGCCGCTGGGCCTGGACTTCTGGATCGGCCTGCCCGAGAACCAGGCCCACCGGGTGGGCCGCACGGCACAGGTCGAGCCGCCGCCACGGGAGGGGGCCCTGCGCACCCGCCCGCGCAGGAACGTCTCCGAGGCCTACGCCGACCCCGCCTCCCTGACCCGGCGGGCCTTCGGCGCCATCGACCCGCTGCCCGACGAGTCCGACGCCGCCTACCGGGCCGCCGAGCTGCCCGCCTCCAACGGCATCGGCACGGCCCGCGCGCTCGCCCGCTTCTACGCCGCCACGCTCGGCGACGTCGAGGACGGCGGCGCCCGGCTGTTCACCCCCGCCACCACCGCGCTGGCCGCCGCCGAGGAGGCCGCCGGCCCGGACCGCGTCCTGGTCGTCGGCACCCGCTTCGGCCCCGGCTACATGCTCCACGGCCCGGCGTCCCCGCTGCTCTCCCCGGCCTCCTTCGGCCACCCGGGCCGCGGCGGCTCCCTGGCCTTCGCCGACCCGGAGGCCGGCATCGGCTTCGGCTACGTCACCAACACGCTGGCCCGGTCCGTCACCGCCGACCCGCGCGCCCAGGCGCTGATCCGGGCGCTGCGGACCGCCATATCGGGCTGAACCCGGCGCGCTGACGTGCCCCGTAGTCGCCGCCGGCGGCGTGCCGGTGCTCGTGCTCATGGACGGCGCCCCGCGCGTCGACGTCGAGGCGGTACGGCGGGAGCTGGGCGCGGGCCGGGTGACGCGGGCCGACGCGGTGGTGGTCCGGGAGACCACCGGCTACGCGATCGGCGGCGTACCGCCCTTCGGGCACGCCACCCGCAACCCGGGGTGGGTGGGTGCGGGTTCAGGATTCGGGGGCTCCGCCCCCGGGTCCCCGCGCCCCCGCGCCTCAGACGCCGGCGGGGCTGGAAGGGGGCGGGGGCGGGCCGGGTCGGGTCAGCCGGACGTGAGGACCTGGGCCACCACCGGGCCGGCGGCGTCGCCGCCGTGGCCGCCGCCCTGGACCATCGCGGCCGCCGCGAGGTCCCCGCTGAACCCGGTGAACCAGCTGTCCGGGGCCGCCGCGCCGTCGACCTCCGCCGAGCCGGTCTTGGCGCCCTTGTCGCCGCCCACCGAGGCCATCGTCGCGGCGCCGGTGCCGCCGGGCGCCGCCGCCCGCCGCATCATCGTCACCAGCTGCGCCGACACCGCCGGCTTCATCCGGCGCTCGGCCTGCGCGACCGTACGGCCGTCCAGCGCCGGATCCACCAGCAGCGGCTGGCGGAAGACCCCGGTCCGCGCCGTCGCCGTGACCGAGGCGATGTTCAGCGGGTTCATCCGGATGGTGCCCTGGCCGATGTACTCGGCGGCAGCCGCCGCGCCCGAGGCCTCGGGGACCTCGCCGTCCCACGACTTCACGCCGGTCTTCCAGTCCAGCCCGATGCCGAAGACCTCGCGGGCCTCCCTGGGCAGCGCCCCGTTGTCGCCGACGGCCTTGATCTGCTTGATGAAGGCGGTGTTGCAGGACTTGGCGAAGCTGGTCGCGAAGGTCTGGCCCGTCAGCTCGAAGTGGTCCAGGTTGTGGAAGGTCCGGCCGTCCCAGGAGACCGTCTTGGGGCATTCGGCGGGCTTGTCCGCCGCCACCAGCCCCCGGTCCAGCAGCATCGCCCCGGTCACGATCTTCATCGTCGAGCCGGGGGCGCGGGTGCCGAGCATGGCGGCGTTGAAGCCGTCCTTGCGGTTGTTGGCCACCGCCAGGATGTCGCCCGTGCTCGGCTGGACCGCCACCACCGAGGACTCGGGGAACCGCGCCACCGCCTTCTCCGCGGCCTCCTGCACCGTGGCGTCCAGCTTGGTCTCGATCCGCCCCGGCTCGCCCTCGGCGAGGGTCAGCAGGGTGCGCCGCGGGGTGCCGGGAGCGGCCGGTTCGATCCACAGCTCGGCGCCGGGCTTCCCGCCCGCCTTCTGCCCGTACGTCTCGCGCAACTGGTCCAGGACGGGGCGCAGCGAGGGGTACTGCTCCGCCGTCAGCTCCTTGCCCTCCCGGTCGACCGCCTTGACGGGCGGGACGGCGGGGGCGCCCGCGCGGAGCCTGTCGTCCTTCTGCAGCTGCGGGTGCAGGACGGCCGACTGCCAGTCCACCAGCGCCTTGCCGGTCGTGGCACCGCGTACGACGGTCAGCTGGGAGGCGTACGCGAAGGGCTTGGTGACCCCCTCGTACGTCACCTCGGCGGCCACGGTGAAGGGCACCGTGGCGCCGGCCGGCGTGCCCGGGGTGATCGCGGCCTTCGAGACGTACGCCTTGGCCTCGTAGTCGGCCAGTGCGGTCCGTGCGGCGGCCGTGTTGTTGGTGAGCGCGGCCGCGCTCTCCTCGTCGCCGGCGGCCCAGGCGGCGAGGAACTCCTTCGCGGTGCCGGCGATCTCCTTGTCGGTCGGCGGACCCGAGGCCCGCGCCGAGACGGCGTCGCTGCCCCCGCCCCCGTCGCCGTCCCCGACCAGCGTGTACACCCCGTACGCCGCGCCCCCCACCATCGCGAGGAACACCCCGCCGACGATGGTGCCCTTGGCCGCCCCGTTCATACGTCCCCTCCCCAGGAGTCACAGCCGACTCACGGCTGCCTGAACATGTTCAGCCAGTCGACTCCCCCTGTCCAGCGCAAACGGTACGGCGGACGGGGGCGGCCGGGGGGAGACGGGCGCGGGCGCGGATCAGATCCAGGTGTCCAGCCACATGCGGTTGCGCCAGGAGTCCATCGGCAGGGTCTGGCCCGTGTAGACCGGCCAGAAGTAGATGAAGTTCCACACGATCAGCAGGACCAGGACGCCCGTGCCGATCGCGCCGATCGCGCGGCGCCGTTCGGAGGAGCCCGCCGGGCCCAGCATCGCACCGATCATCATCGCCACCGCCAGGCACAGGTACGGGACGAAGACCACCGCGTAGAAGTAGAAGATGGTCCGCTCCTGGTAGTTGAACCAGGGCAGGTAGCCCGCGGCCAGGCCGCACAGGAGCGCGCCCGCACGCCAGTCGCGGCGCAGCGCCCACCGGTACAGCGCGTACAGCACCGCGAAGCACGCCGTCCACCACAGCAGCGGCGTGCCCAGCGCCAGCACCTCGCGCGCGCACTTGCCGGCCTCCGTGGCCGGGCAGCCGTCCGTCCCCGGGGCGGGGGACTCGTAGAAGTACGACACCGGCCGGCCCAGGACCAGCCAGCTCCACGGGTTGGACTCGTAGGTGTGGCCCGAGGTCAGGCCCACGTGGAACGTGTAGACCTCCGTCTCGTAGTGCCACAGGCTGCGCAGCCACTCCGGTACCACCGACGGGCCGCCGCCCTGCTTGGCCGCCCAGTCGCGGAAGTAGCCGCCCTTGCCGTCGTCGGGGCTGAGGATCCAGCCCGTCCACGACGCCACGTACACCGCGATGGCCACCGGCACCGTCGAGACGAACGCCGGGACCGCGTCCCGCCGCAGCATCGCCGCGTACGGCGCGCCCGCGCCCGCCGTCCGGCGCGCGCCCGCGTCCCACAGCACCGTCAGGATGCCGAAGAAGGCCAGCACCACCAGGCCGTTCCACTTCGTGCCGAAGGCCAGGCCCAGACAGACACCGGCCAGGATCCGGTACGGGCGCCAGCCCAGCCGCAGGGTCTCCGCCACCGTTACGTCCGGGCGGGTGCGCCCCTCGTCGCCCACCGGCAGCGCCGCCGCCAGCCGGGCCCGGGCCCGGTCCCGGTCGATCAGCAGCGCCCCGAAGGCCGCCAGCACGAAGAACATCAGCACCAGGTCCAGCAGCGCCGTCCGGCTCATCACCAGGTGCAGGCCGTCCACCGCGAGCAGCGCGCCCGCCAGGCAGCCCAGGAACGTCGAGCGGAACAGGCGGCGCCCGATCCGGCACAGCATGAGCACCGACAGGGTGCCGAGCACGGCCGTCATGAACCGCCAGCCGAACGGCGTGAACCCGAACATCCACTCGCCGAGCCCGATCACCCATTTGCCGACCGGCGGGTGCACCACGTACCCCGGGTCGACCGGCAGCCCGACCCCGTTCGGGTTGGCGATGATCGAGCCGTCGATGTCCTTGGGCCAGCTCGCCTCGTAGCCGCGCTGGATGGTGGCCCAGGCGTCCTTGGCGTAGTACGTCTCGTCGAATATCACGGCCTTGGGGCTGCCCAGGTGCCAGAACCGCAGGATTCCGGCGACCAGCGCCACCAGCAGCGGCCCCGCCCACGCCAGGATCCGGTTCACGGTGGCGGCCGCGGCGGCCGGAACCCCCAGCGCCGTCCACAGGTTCGCCGACGGCTTCGCGTACGGCGGCACCAGCCGGGCCGTTACGTCGTCCCGCACGTCGGCGGTCGGTCGGGGCGCGTGCGGCGGCGGCAGCGTCACGGTACTGGTCACGGTCACCGGGTCATCGTAGGGAACGCACCTGTGCGCGCGCCCCGGTACCGGGCGCGGGGCTGAGAGGATGGGCGGGTGACAACTGTGCAGCCCGCCGCGACCGGCGTCCTCGTCCTGGCCGGAACCCCCATCGGCGACCTCGCCGACGCCCCGCCCCGGCTCGCCGCCGAACTGGAGCGCGCCGACGTGGTCGCGGCCGAGGACACCCGGCGGCTGCGCCGGCTCACCCAGGGCCTGGGCGTGCACACCACCGGGCGCGTCGTGTCGTACTTCGAGGGCAACGAGTCCGCCCGTACCCCGGAGCTGGTCGAGGCGCTGGCGGGCGGCGCCCGCGTGCTGCTGGTGACCGACGCGGGCATGCCCTCGGTCTCCGACCCCGGCTACCGGCTGGTCGCCGCCTGCGTCGAGAAGGACATCAAGGTCACCGCCGTGCCCGGGCCGTCGGCCGTGCTGACCGCGCTCGCCCTGTCCGGACTGCCGGTGGACCGTTTCTGCTTCGAGGGGTTCCTGCCGCGCAAGGCCGGCGAGCGGCTGGGCCGGCTGCGCGAGGTGGAGCAGGAGCGGCGCACGCTCGTCTACTTCGAGGCCCCGCACCGCCTCGACGACACCCTCGCCGCGATGGCCGAGGTCTTCGGCGGCGGCCGCCGGGCCGCCGTGTGCCGGGAGCTGACCAAGACCTACGAGGAGGTCCGGCGCGGGCCGCTGGCGGAGCTGGCCGCCTGGGCCGCCGAGGGCGTGCGCGGCGAGATCACGATCGTCGTCGAGGGCGCCCCGCAGGCCGCCCCCGGCGACGTGGACGCCGGCGAACTGGTCCGCCGGGTGCAGGTGCGCGAGGAGGCCGGGGAACGGCGCAAAGAGGCCATCGCGGCGGTCGCGGCCGAGGCCGGCGTACCCAAGCGCGAGGTGTTCGACGCGGTCGTCGCGGCAAAGAATGCGGCACAAAAGATGCTGTAGGACGGTAAAGGGATAACCTGAAAGGCAAAGCTCAGACCGCGCACCGGTGCCTTGGGGAATGAGTCCCCCAAGGGCCGTCCAATACTGGACAGGACCTGATGCGCTCCCGGCCATTGAGGCGTCCACTGGGTCAAGGACACCGGCGGACCAGAGGAGCTGGCATGAGTGAGATCGCAGACACCCCGGTCACGGCGGCGGCCGCCCCGGCCGCCACGGACCCCGCGCCCGCGCCGGCTCCCGCGGGGGTACCGACCGTGCACGAGGCCTACTCGTTCGCGTGCATGAGGTGCGGCTACGGCTGGGAGCAGGCGTACGCCATCGAGCACCACACGGACGCCCTCGGACAGCCGTTCATCCTCTACAAGGCCGGGGGCGAACGCGTCTCCTCGCCGCTGTCCAACCCCACCTGCCTCAACTGCGGCGCGCACGTGGTGCGGATCATGCGCGAGGGCCAGGTGCAGTCGGTGCTCGGCCTGCTCGACCAGATCTACCACTACCCCGTCGCGCCCGGGATCGCCGGCCCCGTACCGGCCGGTGCGAACGTGCCGCGCACGCCCAAGCCGCACGCGGGCGCCCCCGCGCACGACGCGCCGGGTCCGGTCGCGATCGGCCCCGAGGAGCGCGGCGGACGCCTCTCCCGCCTGCTGGGGAAGCTGCGCCGGTCATAAGATCGGCCGTATGAGCCCCGCTTCCCACGACGCCCCGCCGCCGCTGCCCGAACCCCTGGCGGTGGCGGTGGCCGACTCCCACACCCACCTGGACATGCAGGGCGGCACCGTCGAGGAGGCCCTGCGCAAGGCCGCCTCCGTCGGCGTGACCACCGTGGTCCAGGTGGGCTGCGACGTGAAGGGCTCCCGCTGGGCCGCCGAGACCGCCGCCGCGTACGACAACGTCCACGCGGCCGTCGCCCTTCACCCGAACGAGGCGCCGCGCATCGTGCACGGGGATCCTGGGGGAGGGTGGTCGCGGCAGGAGGCCCGGGCCGGGGGCGGGGAGGCCGCGCTCGACGAGGCGCTCGCCGAGATCGAGGCCCTGGCCGCCCTGGAGCACGTACGCGCCGTCGGCGAGACCGGCCTGGACTACTTCCGCACCGGCCCCGAGGGCATGGCCGCCCAGGAGCGCTCCTTCCGCGCCCACATCGAGATCGCCAAGCGGCAGGGCAAGGCCCTGGTCATCCACGACCGCGAGGCCCACGCCGACGTGCTGCGGATCCTGCGCGAGGAGGGCGCCCCGGAGCGGACGGTCTTCCACTGCTACTCCGGCGACGCCGAGATGGCCCGCGCGTGCGCGGCCGCCGGCTACTACATGTCGTTCGCGGGGACGGTCACCTTCAAGAACGCCCAGCCGCTGCGCGACGCCCTCGCGGTGGCCCCGCTGGAGCTGGTCCTCGTCGAGACCGACGCCCCGTACCTGACGCCCGCGCCCTACCGGGGCCGGCCCAACGCGCCGTACCTGATCCCGCTGACCGTGCGCGCGATGGCCGCCGTCCGCGGCCTCGACGAGGACACCCTGTGCGAGGCCCTCGCCGCGAACACGGCCCGCGCCTTCGCCTACTGACCCGGCGGCCCGCTCCCGCCCGCCGGCGACACGCTGAGTAGTCGTACGACTTTGGTGAGTGACGCTCGCTCCGCTAGGGTGCCGTGCCCGAAGCAGCGGCCGGATCAGTGGAGCGAGCGTCGTGAGCGATACCCAGGGCCTTGTGGCGCAGCCGCCGTACGACGCGTACGCCGGGTTCGGCGGCGGAACCGGCCACTGGCCCGACCCGTACGCCGGCCGCCCCGGCGGTGGCGACTGGGCCGCGGGCACGCCGGAACCGCCCGCGGGCCCCGGAACCCCGCAGCCGTACCCGTCGTACGGACCCGCCGGGACGTACGAGACCCACGCCCGGTACGGCGACGCACCGACCGTGCCGGACGGTCAGCACGGTCAGCACGGGCCCGGCGGGCTCGACGGTCCGCACCGGTCCGGCGGGACGGACGGGCCGCACGGGTCCGGCGGGCTTGCCGGGATGTACAGGTCCGGTGGGACGGACGCGCCGCACCCGCCCGGCGGGCCTGACGGTCCGCACGGGTCCGGCGGGACGGACGGGCTCGACGAGTCGGGCGGGCCGCACGGACCGGGTGGGTTCGGCGGGGCCGGTGGGTCCGGTGGGCCGCACGGGCCCGAGACGGCCGATGTGCCCGGCCCCCGGCAGGGCCGGCGCCGCCGGGCCGCCCCGGCCCCCGCACCCGGCAGGGCGCCCGACGCCCCCGCACCCGGCAGGGCGCCCGACGCCCCCGCACCCGGCACCGGCACCGTGCCCGACGCCCCCTTCATCCCCTCCACGCCCGACCCGGCCGACGTCCCCGGGCCCGCCGGGCGCCGGGGCGCCCGGCGGGGGGCGCGGGCCGGGCGGGACAGCTGGCGCCGGATCGTGCCGCAGGCCCTCGTCGTGGCCTTCCTCGCCGGCGGCACCTCCGCCTTCGTCGCCGCCGACAAGTCCGTCCGCCTCACCGTCGACGGCACCGCCCGCACCCTGCACACCTTCGCCGACGACGTCGACGAACTGCTGGCCGCCGAGGGCCTCGGCGTCGGCCCCCACGACCAGGTGGCCCCCGGCCGCCACGCCGACCTCGACGACGGCGACGAGATCGTCGTCCGCTACGGCCGCCCGCTGCGCCTGACCCTGGACGGACAGCGCCGCCAGGTGTGGACCACCGCCCGCACCGTCGGAGGCGCCCTGCGGCAGCTCGGCGTCCGTGCCGAGGGCGCCTACCTCTCCACCCCCCGCACCACCGCCGTCCCCCGCGCCGGCCTCACCCTCAACGTGCGCACCGAACGCAGCGTCACCTTCCTCGCCGACGGCCGCGAGAGCACCATCCGCACCAACGCCGCCACCGTCCAGGAGGCCCTCGACCAGGCCGGGATCACCCTCCAGGGCCAGGACACCACCTCCGTGCCCCCCGACGCCTTCCCCCGCGACGGCCAGACCGTCACCGTCCTGCGCATCACCGGCACCCGCGAGGTCCGCGAGGAGCGCATCCCGTACGAGACCGAGAAGGTCGAGGACGCCACCCTGTTCACCGGGACCGAGGTCGTCGAACGGGCCGGCCGGCCCGGCGCCCGCCGGGTCACGTACGCCCTGCGCACCGTCAACGGGGTCCGGCAGAAGCCGCGCCGTATCGCCGAGGAGATCGTCCGCGAGCCCGTCACCCAGCGGGTCCTGGTCGGCACCCGCCCGCTGCCCACCTCGGTCGCGGGCGCCGACGGCCTCGACTGGGGCGCGCTGGCCCACTGCGAGTCCGGCGGCCGGCCCGCGGCCACCGACGCGTCGGGCACGTACGGCGGGCTGTACCAGTTCGACGTCGCCACCTGGCGGTCCCTCGGCGGCAGCGGCCGGCCCCAGGACGCGAGCGCCGGCGAGCAGACGTTCCGGGCCAAGAAGCTCTACGTGCAGCGGGGGGCGAGTCCGTGGCCCCACTGCGGCCGTAGGCTTTACCGGTGAGCACCGCAGAGCAGCCCGAGCCGCACGGCACCCCCGACGCCCCCGACGCCCCCGGCACCCTCCTGGGGGCCGCCGACATCCGCGAGCTGGCGGCGGTCCTCGGCGTCCGCCCCACCAAGCAGAAGGGGCAGAACTTCGTCATCGACGCCAACACCGTGCGCCGGATCGTCCGCACCGCCGAGGTGCGGCCCGACGACGTGGTGGTGGAGGTCGGGCCCGGGCTCGGCTCGCTGACGCTGGCCCTGCTGGAGGCCGCCGACCGGGTCACCGCCGTCGAGATCGACGACGTGCTGGCCGCCGCGCTGCCCGCGACGATCACCGCCCGCATGCCGCAGAAGGCCGACCGGTTCGCGCTGGTCCACTCCGACGCCCTGCACGTGCAGGAGCTGCCGGGCCCGCCGCCCACCGCGCTGGTGGCCAACCTGCCGTACAACGTCGCCGTGCCGGTCCTGCTGCACATGCTCGACCGGTTCCCGACCATCGAGCGCACCCTGGTCATGGTCCAGGCCGAGGTCGCCGACCGGCTCGCGGCCCGGCCCGGCAACAAGGTCTACGGCGTGCCCTCGGTCAAGGCCAACTGGTACGCCGACGTCAAGCGCGCCGGCGCCATCGGCCGCAACGTGTTCTGGCCCGCGCCCAACGTCGACTCCGGGCTCGTCGCGCTGACGCGCCGTACCGAGCCGGTGAAGACCACCGCCACCAAGGCCGAGGTCTTCGCCGTCGTCGACGCCGCGTTCGCCCAGCGCCGCAAGACCCTGCGCGCCGCCCTGGCCGGCTGGGCCGGCTCGGCCGCGGCCGCCGAGAGCGCCCTGGTCGGCGCCGGGATCTCCCCGCAGGCCCGCGGCGAGGGCCTGACCGTCGAGGAGTTCGCCCGCATCGCCGAGCACAAGCCCGCCGCCGAGAGGGCCGCCCTGTGAACCCCGTGAGCGTCACCGTCCGCGTGCCCGCGAAGGTCAACGTCCAGCTGGCGGTCGGCGCCGCCCGCCCCGACGGCTTCCACGACCTCGCCAACGTCTTCCTCGCCGTCTCCCTCCACGACGAGGTGACGGCCACCCCCGCCGAGGAGCTGCGCGTCACCTGCGAGGGACCCGACGCCGACCAGGTCCCCCTGGACCGCACCAACCTCGCCGCCCGCGCCGCCGAACTCCTCGCGGCCCGCCACGGCATCGAGCCGGCCGTCCACCTCCACATCGACAAGGCCATCCCCGTCGCCGGCGGCATGGCCGGCGGCAGCGCCGACGGCGCCGGAGCCCTCCTGGCCTGCGACACCCTGTGGGGCCTGAACACCCCCCGCGAGGAACTCCTGGCCCTGTGCGCGGAGCTCGGCAGCGACGTCCCCTTCAGCCTGGTCGGCGCCGCCGCCCTCGGCACCGGGCGCGGCGAGCACCTCACCCCCGTCCCGGCCGGCACCTTCCACTGGGTGTTCGCCGTCGCCGACGGCGGGCTGTCCACCCCGGCCGTCTTCCGCGAGTTCGACCGCCTCACCGCCGGCACGGCCGTCCCCGTACCGCAGGCCGACCCGGCCCTGCTGGCCGCCCTGCGCTCGGGCGACGCCGAAGCCCTCGCCAAGACCCTGGCCAACGACCTCCAGCCGGCCGCCCTCTCGCTGCGCCCCCAGCTCGCCGACACCCTGGCCACGGGCACCGCGGCCGGCGCCCTGGCCGCCCTGGTCTCCGGCTCCGGCCCCACCACGGCCTTCCTGGTCCCCGACCCGGCCACCGCCGCCGCGGTCGCGGCCGCCCTCGAAGCCTCGGGCACCTGCCGCACCACCCGCACGGCCACGTCCCCGGCCCCGGGCGCGGCGGTCGTGTGAGCGTGTACGGCGGCATCGGGATGGTCCGGCGGTGGCCGGGTGGCGGGGGAGCGTTCCGGTCCGTTGCGGAAGGTTAGGCTGAGGGGCTGATCCATCCCCCTACCTGGAGCGCGTCTGATGGCCGTCAATCTGGTCAATGTCGAGGCAGTCAGCAAGGTGTACGGCACCCGTACCCTGCTCGACGGCATCTCCCTCGGCGTGTCCGAAGGGGACCGGATCGGAGTCGTCGGCCGCAACGGCGACGGCAAGACCACCCTGATCCGCATGCTCGCCAAGCTGGAGGAGCCCGACAGCGGCCGCGTCACGCAGAACAGCAGCCTGCGCATGGGCGTCCTCACCCAGCACGACTCCCTCGACCCCACGGCCACCATCCGCCACGAGATCATCGGCGACATGGCCGACCACGAGTGGGCCGGCAACGCCAAGATCCGCGACGTGCTGACCGGCCTGTTCGGCGGACTGGACCTGCCCGGCTTCGGCCAGGGCCTGGACACCGTCATCGGCCCGCTCTCCGGCGGCGAGCGCCGCCGTATCGCGCTCGCCAAGCTGCTCATCGCCGACCAGGACCTCCTCGTCCTCGACGAGCCCACCAACCACCTCGACGTCGAGGGCATCGCCTGGCTCGCAGGCCACCTCCAGGCCCGCCGCTCCGCCCTCGTCTGCGTCACCCACGACCGCTGGTTCCTCGACCAGGTCTGCACCCGCATGTGGGACGTCCAGCGCGGCGCCGTCCACGAGTACGAGGGCGGCTACAGCGACTACGTCTTCGCCCGCGCCGAGCGCGAACGGATCGCCGCCACCGAGGAGTCCAAGCGGCAGAACCTGATGCGCAAGGAGCTGGCCTGGCTGCGCCGCGGCGCCCCCGCCCGCACCTCCAAGCCCCGCTACCGCATCGAGGCCGCCAACGAGCTGATCGCCGACGTGCCGCCGCCGCGCGACCGCTCGGAGCTGATGCGCTTCGCCAACGCCCGCCTGGGCAAGACCGTCTTCGAGCTGGAGGACGTCACCGTCCAGGCCGGCCCCAAGACCCTCCTCAAGCACCTCACCTGGCACCTGGGCCCCGGCGACCGCATCGGCCTGGTCGGCGTCAACGGCGCCGGCAAGACCTCCCTGCTGCGCGCGCTGGCCGAGGCCGCCCGCAGCCAGGGCGACACCCAGCCGGCCGCCGGCACCGTCACCGTCGGCAAGACCGTCAAGCTCGCCTACCTCTCCCAGGAGGTCGGCGAACTCGACCCGTCCCTGCGGGTGCTGGAGGCCGTCCAGCGCGTACGCGACCGCGTCGACCTCGGCAAGGGCCGCGAGATGACCGCCGGTCAGCTGTGCGAGCAGTTCGGCTTCACCAAGGAGAAGCAGTGGACGCCCGTCGGCGACCTCTCCGGCGGTGAGCGGCGCCGGCTGCAGATCCTGCGCCTGCTGATGGACGAGCCCAACGTCCTCTTCCTCGACGAGCCCACCAACGACCTCGACATCGAGACCCTCACCCAGCTGGAGGACCTCCTCGACGGCTGGCCCGGCTCCATGATCGTGATCTCCCACGACCGGTTCTTCATCGAGCGCACCACCGACACCGTGATGGCGCTCCTGGGCGACGCCACCCTGCGCATGCTGCCGCGCGGCCTGGACGAGTACCTGGAGCGCAGGCAGCGGATGATCGAGGCGGCCGCCCCGGCGCCCGCCCCGGCCGCCGCCGTGAAGTCCACCTCCTCCGGCGACGCGCGCGCCGCGAAGAAGGAACTCCAGAAGATCGAGCGGCAGCTCAACAAGCTCGCCGACCGCGAGTCCCACCTGCACGCCCAGATCGCCGACCACGCCACCGACTACGACAAGGTCGCCAAGCTCGACACGGAGCTGCGGGAACTGCTCGCCGAACGCGACGAGTTGGAGATGCGCTGGCTGGAGCTCGCCGAAGAGGCCTGACCGCATCACCCCGCCGGCCGGATCACGGCGGCGTCACGGGCCGGTCCGCCCTTGGGAACAGGGGTGCGACCGGCCCCTGCGACGTGCGGCGCGAGTGATACAAAGGTCATCCCCCTCACTCCCGCCGAACGCCGAAGGTCCGCGCCGATGACTGTGCCGCCGCAGCCGAACCAGCCGCCCGTACCGGACGGTTACGGACATCTGCCCGGCCCGCCGCAGCAGGGGTACGGCCGGCCGCACGCGGGCCCCAACCCGTACGCCCAGCAGCCCCCGCACGCCGGCGCACCCCACCCGGGCCACGGCTACGGATACCCGCAGCCGCCGACGGTCCCGCAGCCCTACCCGGTCCCCGGCGGCCCCGGCGGTCCCGGCAAGCCGCCCCGCGGCAAGCGGACGGCCCTCGTCGCCGCCGCCGTGGCCGCCGCGCTGGCGCTGGGCACCGGCGGCTACTTCGTCCTCGCCGGCGACGACAACGACGGCGCCGGCGGCAAGCCCGCCGCGCAGGGCTCCGCCCCGGCCGACGCGGGCCCCTCGGCCGGCCCCTCCGTCGACAAGGGCGACGGCAAGGGCGACGGCAAGGGCGGCGGGACGGAACCCGACCTCAACTCCGGCCGCAAGCCCGGCGAGGACCGCGTCCTGTGGCTCAAGACCAACTCCGTCGAGCTGCCCGGCGGCGGCGCCCCCGCACCCGCCCAGTGGGTCGTCGGCGACACCGTCGTCAAGCTCGCGTACAAGACCGTCACCGGCTACGCGGTGACCGACGGCAAGGAACGCTGGAGCGTCACCCTGCCCGGCACGCTCTGCGGCGCCACCCCCAACCAGGCCTCCCCGGACGGCAAGACCGTCCTCGCCTACAAGAGCGGCGACTCCGGCGAGTCGGACTGCAACCAGCTCAAGATGATCGACCTCAAGGCGGGCAAGGAGGGCTGGACCAAGGAGGTGCCCAAGGAGGGCATCTTCGACATCATGACCTCCCTCACCCTGGCCATCTCCGGCGACACCGTCGCCGTCAGCCGAGTGGGGTCCAGCAGCGCCTTCAAGGTGAGCACCGGCGACCGGCTCTTCGCCCGCACCGAGCAGCCCACCACCGACCCCGGCGGCTGCAAGCCCGAGACGTACGCCGGCGGGTCCAAGTTGGTCGCCGTCGCCCGCTGCCCCGACGCCGGCGAGGAACTCCAGGGCGCCGACCCGGTCACCGGCAGGACGACGTGGCACTACCGGCTCCCCACGGGCTGGCGCGTCTCCAAGATCTACTCGGTGGACCCCGTCGTCATCGACGCCACCAACAAGGAGAAGAACGAGCGCTCCATCGCGGTCGTCGGCACCGACGGGAAGCTGCGCACCCAGCTCAGCGGCGACGGCAAGTTCGCCGCCCGCTGCGGGCTGACGCTCATGGACCGCTCGCTGCAGAACTGCACCGGCGTGGTCGTCGACGCCGCCACGAACACCATGTACCTGCCCACCGAGGGCCGTTCGAACGAGATCGTCGCCTTCGACCTGGGCACCGGCAAGTCCACCTGGCGCACCCCGGCGGGCCCGAACCGCGAGGTGATCCCGCTCAAGGTCGAGAACGGGCAGCTGTACGGGTACCTGGCCGGCGATGACGACAAGGGCGGCGAGGTGCTGTCGGTCCCCCTGGGCGGCGGCAAGGCCACCACGGTGCTGCGCAACCCCTCGGCCCCGGCGGCCAAGGTCGAGAACACCATGCTCTCCCCGCAGATCGACTTCGTCGACGGACGGCTGTTCCTCTCCTCCACCCACCTGGCGGGCAGCAGGGACGGCTCGCCCGAGAAGCTCCTGATGGTCTTCGGCAAGTGAGCCGGCCGTACGTCGGCAGCGTGAGCCGGCCGTACGTCGGCACGTGACGTGGAAATCGCCCGGCAAGTGAGAGGCAACGACACCCCATGAGTACCCCGCCACCCCCTCCGAACCAGCCGCCCGCCGGCGGCTTCGGAGCCCCCCAGGATCCCCCGCCGGGCGGCTTCGGCGCCCCGCAGAACCCCCCGCCGGGCGGCTACGGCGCCCCGCAGAACCCCCCGCCGGGCGGCTACGGCGCCCCGCAGAGCCCGCCCCCGGGCGGCGGCTTCGGCGCGCCCACGCCCCCGCCCCCGCAGGGCCAGCCCGGCCAGCCCGGGTACGGCTACCCCCAGCCCGGCTACGGCTACCCGCAGGCGCCGCCGCCCGCCCAGCCCGGCTGGACGCCCCCGGCGCCCGCCCAGGGCGGCTACCAGCAGCCCCCGGGCACCCTGCCCCCGCCCCCGTTCGGCCCGCCGCCGGGCACCCTGCCCCCGCCGCCCCCCGGCGGCGGCAACGCCAAGCGCAACCAGCTGATGATCATCGGCGCGGCGGTCGTCGCCATCGCCGTCATCGTCGCAGGCGGCTTCTGGCTGGTCTCCGGTGACGACGGCGGCAAGCAGGAGGCCACCGGCGGCCAGAGCAGCGCCGGCGGCGACAAGCCCGGCGGCGGCACCGCCGCGGGCGGCGGCACCGAGAAGGTGCCCTCCAACACCAAGTCCAAGACCCTGGTCAACGTCCCGCAGCCGACGGTCGAGGACCTCGTCAACGTCAAGGGCTCCTGGATCAACGACACCGTCTACGCCAAGTCGGACGTCGCCAAGATCGTCGGCTACAACCTGAGCGACGGCGCCAAGAAGTGGGAGATCCCCTTCGGCGGCCAGCTGTGCGGCGCCAGCCGGCACGTCAGCGACAACAAGACCGCCGTGCTGTTCCAGGAGGGCATGCCCTCCGCCCAGAACAAGTACCCGCGCTGCAACCAGGCCGCCGTCATCGACCTGAACACCGGCAAGCTCGTGTGGTCGGGCGGCGCCCAGTCCGTCACCAGCGGCGACAAGAAGGTCGAGTTCAAGGAGATCACCGTCTCCGGCCAGACCGTCGCCGCCGGCGGCCTGCAGGGCGGCGCCGCCTGGAACCTGGCCGACGGCAAGAGCCTGTGGGTGCCCAAGGCGGACGCCGAGAAGTGCTACGACCTCGGCTACGCCGGCGGCGAGGCCCTCGCTGTCATCCGCAAGTGCGGCGACTACGGCCAGCAGTACCTCCAGGCCCAGGTCCTCGACCCGGCCACCGGCGCGCCCAAGTCCTCGTACAAGATGAGCGCCGGCATCGAGTGGGCCAGCATCGTCTCCACCAAGCCGCTGGTCGTCGGCGCCGACGTCGGCCGCACCGCCAAGAACGGCACCGGCGTCAGCGACCTCTTCGTCATCGACGACGCGGGCCAGCTCAAGAGCAAGATCGAGCTGACCTCCGGGAACTACGAGCCCGAGTGCGGCGCCGTCGAGGTCGAGTCCTGCACGAAGATGGCCGTGGGCAACGGCAAGGTGTACCTGCCCTCCATCCAGCACCAGGGCCAGTCCGCCGCGGCCCGCACCAACGAGATCCTCTCCTTCGACCTCGACACGGGCAAGCAGACCACCGACCGCGCCGACGCGGGCGAGCGGTACTCGATGCTCCCGCTGCGCATGGACGGGTCGAACATCATCGCCTACAAGGTGCCCCCGTACGACAAGGGCGGCCAGGTCGTCAGCATCGACCCGGCGACGATGAAGCAGACCGTCCTGATGGAGAACCCGGCGGACAAGGACATCCGCCGTGCCGAGACCAGCTTCTCGCCCGACCACGCCGAGTTCCGCTACCACAACGGCCGGCTGTTCATCTCCCAGCAGCTGGTCAGCAAGCCCTACAGCTCCGGCGACCCGCGCTACCTGTTCGTCTCCTTCGCGGCCAACTGAGCGCACGCCCGGCCCGCGGACGCGACGAAGGCGTCCACCAGCCCCCGGAAGGTCCGTCCTTCCGGGGGCTTTAACGCGGGTAACCGGCACACGCCGTCGAACAAGCGTGTAGCTTGCCGGGTCAGAAGGGTCGGGGGTGGGGGCCGTAATGGGCGTACGGGTCGTGGTGGTCGACGAGCACCGGCTGCTGGCCGAGGCGCTGGCCTCGGCCCTGAAACTGCGCGGGCACCGGGTGCTCGCCGCGGCCGCCCCGGCCGCGGGCGCCGCCGAGCTGGTCATCGGCCGGGCACCGGAGGTCTGCCTCTTCGGTACGGCCGCCCCGGCCGAACCCGGCGTCTTCGAACCGGTGGTGCGCATCCGCCGCGAACGCCCCCAGATCGCCGTCGTCGTCCTGGGCCCGGTGCCCAGCCCCCGCGGGATCGCCGCCGCCTTCGCGGCCGGCGCCTGCGGCTACGTACGCCAGGACGAGCGCATCGAGGGCGTCGAGCGGGCCCTGGCCAAGGCCCGGGCGGGCGAGGCGGCCGTCGCCCCGCAGCTGCTCCAGGGCGCCTTCGCCGAGCTGCTCAACCCCGCCGTCCAGCCCGACGACGAGGGCAGCCGGCTGCTGCGGCTGCTGACCCCGCGCGAGGCCGAGGTCCTGGTGCGCGTCGCCGACGGCGAGGACACCCGCCTGATCGCCGCCGGCATGGCCATCGCGCCGAGCACCGCCCGTACGCACGTGCAGCGGGTCCTGATGAAGCTGGGCGTCGGCTCCCGCCTGGAGGCGGCCGCGCTGGCCGCCCGCACCGGGCTGCTGGAACGGGCGGCCGGCGCGCGCACCGCGGCCGGGGAGTGAGCGGCGGCCGCAGCCGGGCGGCCGCCGATTTCCCCGCGGGACCGGAAATGGGGTAAGCCAGAGATGCGAACCCCGCATCCCATCAGCATCCCCATCTCCACCCCCATCCCAGCTCCTGACGAGTGCATTCATGCGAGAGGTAGTAGGCGAGTGAGCAAGTACCTGGTCACCGGCGGCGCCGGATACGTGGGCAGCGTGTGCGCGGCCCATCTCCTGGAGGCCGGCCACGAGGTCACCATCCTCGACAACCTCTCCACCGGCTTCCGCGAGGGCGTCCCGGCCGGCGCCGCCTTCATCGAGGGCGACATCAAGGACGCGGCCCGCCACCTGGACGCCTCCTACGACGCCGTGCTGCACTTCGCGGCGTTCTCACAGGTCGGCGAGTCGGTGGTGAACCCGGGCAAGTACTGGGACAACAACGTCGGCGGCACCATGTCCCTGCTGGCCGCCATGCGCGAGGCCGGCGTGACCAAGCTGGTCTTCTCCTCCACCGCCGCCACCTACGGCGAGCCCACCGAGGGCCTGCTCACCGAGGACGCGGCGACCCGGCCCACCAACCCCTACGGCGCCACCAAGCTCGCCGTCGACCACATGATCGCGGGGGAGTGCGCGGCGCACGGCCTGGCCGCCGTCTCGCTGCGCTACTTCAACGTCGCGGGCGCCTACGGCGCGTACGGCGAGCGCCACGACCCCGAGAGCCACCTGATCCCGCTGGTGCTCCAGGTCGCGCAGGGCCGCCGCGAGGCCATCTCGG
Source organism: Streptomyces sp. NPDC090022 (assembly GCF_044748145.1). NCBI lineage: Bacteria > Bacillati > Actinomycetota > Actinomycetes > Kitasatosporales > Streptomycetaceae > Streptomyces > Streptomyces sp. NPDC090022. The sequence continues at coordinate 153,018 of NZ_JBIVFN010000011.1, read as the reverse complement.
TCTTCGGCCAGGACTACCCGACCCCCGACGGCACCTGCGTACGCGACTACATCCACGTCGCCGACCTCGCCGAGGCGCACCTGGCGGCACTCGACGCGGCCGTCGCCGGCGAGCACCTCATCTGCAACCTGGGCAACGGCAACGGCTTCTCCGTGCGCGAGGTCATCGAGACCGTCCGCAAGGTCACCGGCCACGAGATCCCCGAGGTCGTCGCCGAGCGCCGGGCCGGCGACCCGGCCGTCCTGGTCGCCTCCGCCCGGCGCGCCCACGACCGGCTCGGCTGGACGCCGCGCCGCGCGGACCTCGCCGGGATCGTCGCCGACGCCTGGGAGTTCGCCCAGCGCCGCGCCGCGCAGCCCTCCGCCTGACGCCCGCGGCGTCCCCGACGCCGCCGCTCCCACCCCGTACGCGTGGGGCCCGTACGACCCCGTACAGCTCTGTACGACCCCGCCGAACCCGCCGGCTCACAACGGCCCGGGACGGCTCACGGCCCCGGCGCGCACACTCGTCCGCGCGCCGGGGCCGTGCCTTGCGCGCGGGCGCCCAGCGTGCGCACGCCGGGTGAAATGCCCCCCGTGCAACTGCCCGTGGCACGCGCCGTCCCCGACGCCGCGTTCCGGGCCACCTCCAGGGATCGTTTCCGGCCACGTGCGGCCCCGTCCGGAGCGCCCGGGCCGGAAAATCGCCGGGAAAACTTCTGCTATTCGGCCAACCGCGGGACCCTGGCCGTCCTACGCTGATGCGTGACACCGGTGGGGGCCGGTGTTGATTCAGGGGTCGAGACACGTCGGGTACGGCGTCCGGTCCGGGGTAGTCCACTGGTGTCACGGCGGCGGCCGCGGCGCTCGCGGTTCACCGGGTCCGGGCGTCGTACCCGCGGTCGTCCGTTCCCCGACCCTTGGGGGTGTCTGTGGTTCGTATCCGGGTTCTCGTGGTGGACGATCACCGAATCTTCGCCGAGTCGCTCGCCGCGGCACTGGCCGCCGAGCCGGACGTGGACGTGTCCGCGGCCGGCAGCGGTCCCGCGGCCCTGCGCTGTCTGGACCGCGCGGCCGGCGAGGGACGGCGTTTCGACGTCCTGCTGGTCGACGCCGACCTCGGCGCCGCGGCCGGGGCCGGCGCCGTACCCGCGCAGCGGGAGCCGGGTTCGTCGCCCGCGCCGCCGGGCGACGGCATCGCCCTGGTCGCCGGGGTGCGCGGCGCGCACCCGGCCGTGCGTACGGTCGTACTGGCCGAGCGGGACGATCCGCGGCGGGCGGCGCTGGCCCTGCAGGCCGGGGCCTCGGGCTGGGTGGCCAAGGACTGCTCGCTCTCCCGGCTGCTCGCGGTGGTCCGGGGCGTGCTGCGGGAGGAGACCCATCTGCCGCCCGCGCTGCTGACCGGGGTGCTGCGGGAGCTGACCGCGGCGCGCAAGCACCGCAGCGACAGCGAACGGCTGGTGGAGTCGCTCACCCCGCGCGAGCACGAGGTGCTGCGGTGCATGGTGGCGGGCCTGGGCCGCAAGGACGTGGCCGCCCGGCTGTTCCTCTCCCCGCACACCGTCCGCACGCACATGCAGAACGTGCTGGGCAAGCTCGGCGTGCACTCCACGCTCGCGGCCGTGGCGCTGGCCCGGCGGGCGGGCGTACGGCCGGCGGAGCTAGCCGGGGATGTTGTCGAACGGAGCGGTCAGCTGGCGTAGCAGGGCCGCGAGGTCCCCGCGCTGGCCCCGGGAGAGCTGGGCGAGGATGGCCCGCTCCTGGGCGAGCAGCCCGGCGAGCGCCTGGTCGGCGCGGTCCCGGCCCTCGGGGGTCAGGCGCACCAGGACCCCCCGCCGGTCGCTGGGGTCGGGCAACCGCTCGACCAGGCCCTTCTTGGCGAGCCGGTCGATCCGGTTGGTCATGGTGCCGGAGGTGACGAGCGTCTGGGTCAGCAGTTGCCCGGGGGAGAGCTGGTACGGCGCTCCGGCGCGGCGAAGCGAGGTGAGGACGTCGAACTCCCACGGCTCCAGGCCGTGCTCGGAGAAGGCGAGCCGGCGGGCCCGGTCGAGGTGGCGCGCGAGCCTGCTGACGCGGCTGAGCACTTCGAGCGGTTCCACGTCGAGGTCAGGGCGCTCCCGCCGCCATGCCGCGACCAATCGGTCGACCTCGTCCTCCATGCCGATCAGTGTAAGGGGTCTATCGACGTGAAGTATCTTGATAGCAAGTTTCTCGTGATCAAGTTTCTTGATGTCAAGATATAGTTGGGGTGACCATGGGGCATGGAGGGGCCGGGAACAGCTTCCGCTTCATCCCGCCCCGCCAGCAGGGAGGCTCGAACATGCATTCCGATACCGCGTCGGACATCCGTCCCCGGATGGCCACCGAGGGCCCCACCCCCTCCGCGCCCACCTGGGACCCCCAGCAGTACCTGCGCCACGCCGGCCACCGCACCCGCCCCTTCCTCGACCTCCTCAGCCGCATACCGGACCTCCCCGACCCCGCCCCCCGCATCGCCGACCTCGGCTGCGGCCCCGGCAACGTCACCGCGCTCCTCGCCGACCGCTGGCCCAAGGCCCGCATCACCGGCTTCGACCTCTCCCCGCAGATGCTCCACCGCGCCGAGGAGGGGTACGCCGGACCCACCCCCGGCGGCGGCAGCCTCGACTTCCGCCCCGCCGACCTCGCCACCTGGCTGCCCGAAGAGCCCTACGACCTGATCGTCTCCAACGCCGCCCTCCAGTGGGTCCCCAGCCACCCGGCCTCGTTCCCGGCCTGGATCAACGCCCTGCACCCCGGCGGCACCTTCGCCTTCCAGATCCCGGGCAACTTCGGCGCCCCCAGCCACAACCTCCTCGCCGCCCTCTGCGACACCCCGCGCTGGCGGCCCCGCCTCGCCGGCCACGGCGCCCGCTACACCCACCTGCTCGAACCCGCCGAATACCTCGCCCGCCTCACCGAACTCGGCTGCGCCGTCGACGTCTGGGAGACGACGTACTACCAGCTGCTGACCGGCGAGGACCCCGTCCTCGACTGGGTCAAGGGCACCGCCCTGCGCCCCGTCCTGACCGCCCTCGGCGACGACGAACAGGCCGTCTCCGACTTCCTCCTCCAGTACCGCGACCTGCTGCGCGGCGCCTACCCGCCCGGCCCCCGCGGCACCGTCTTCCCGTTCCGGCGCATCTTCGCCATCGCCCGCAAGGAGGCCTGACCCATGCTGAGCGCCGTCGACCACGTCCAGCTCGCCGCACCCCCCGGATCCGAGGACGCCCTGCGCGCCTATTACGAACACGTCCTGGGAATGACGGAGATCCCCAAACCGCCCGTCCTCGCCGCCCGCGGAGGATGCTGGTTCGCCGCCGGACCGGTCCAGCTCCACCTGGGCATCGAGGAGGACTTCCACCCCGCCCGCAAAGCCCACCCCGGCCTGCGCGTCACCGGCATCGAGGCGTACGCCGACCGGCTGCGCGACCGCGGCGCCACGGTCGTCTGGGACGACAACCTCCCCGGACACCGCCGCTTCTACTCCGAGGACCCCGTCGGCAACCGGCTCGAATTCCTCGAACCCCTGACGCAGACCCTGACGTAAGCCCTGGCACAACCCCTGACGTAAGCCCTGACCTGACCACCCCGGAACCCACATGGCGGTGCCCCGCCGCCCGGACGAACCGTCCGGCCGGCGGGGCACCGCCCCACGCCTTTCCCCGCCGGGGAGCCTCAGCTCTTGCGGTGACCCACCAGACGCGGCTTGGACTCCAGACCGTCCAGCCCGTGCCACGCCAGGTTCACCAGGTGCGCCGCCACCTCCGCCTTCTTCGGCTTGCGCACGTCCAGCCACCACTGACCCGTCAGCGCCACCATCCCCACCAGCGCCTGCGCATACAGCGGCGCCAGCTTCGGATCGAACCCCCGCGCCTTGAACTCCAGGCCCAGGATGTCCTCCACCTGCGTCGCGATATCACTGATCAACGACGCGAACGTGCCCGTCGACTGCGCCACCGGCGAGTCCCGCACCAGGATCCGGAACCCGTCCGTATAGGACTCGATGTAGTCCAGCAGCGCGAACGCCGCCTGCTCCAGCAGCTCCCGCGGATGCCCCGCCGTCAGCGCACCGGTCACCCCGTCCAGCAGCTGGCGCATCTCACGGTCCACGACGACCGCGTACAGCCCCTCCTTGCCGCCGAAGTGCTCGTACACCACCGGCTTGGACACCCCGGCCTTCGCCGCGATCTCCTCCACCGACGTGCCCTCGAACCCCTTCTCGGCGAACAAGGTGCGCCCGATGTCCAGCAGCTGCTGACGCCGCTCCGCGCCCGTCATCCTCACCCGGCGGCCCCGCCGGGGCCTGTCACTGCTGGAATTACTGCCGTCGTTCGCCACACCCTCCATCATGCCGCGTTCGGCGCGTCCTCCCTGCGCCGGGCATCGATCCGCGACTCCGACGGCCAGCGCACGTCCGTCGCCCACCCCAGCTGCTCGAACCAGCGGATCAGCCGCGCACTGGAATCCACCTGCCCGCGCAGCACCCCGTGCCGCGCCGACGTCGGGTCCGCGTGGTGCAGGTTGTGCCACGACTCACCGCACGACAGCACCGCCAGCCACCACACGTTGCCACTGCGGTCACGCGACTTGAACGGCCGCTTGCCCACCGCGTGACAGATCGAATTGATCGACCACGTCACATGGTGCAGCAGCGCGACCCGCACCAGAGACCCCCAGAAGAACGCCGTGAACGCACCCCACCACGACATCGTCACCAGACCCCCCACCAGCGGCGGGATCGCCAGCGACAGCATCGTCCAGAAGATGAAGTCACGGCTGATCCGCCGGATCGCCGGATCCTTGATCAGATCCGGCGCGTACTTCTGCTGATCCGTCTGCTCCTCGTCGAACAGCCAGCCGATGTGCGCCCACCACAGGCCCTTCATCAGCGCCGGCACGCTCTCCCCGAACCGCCACGGCGAATGCGGGTCACCCTCCGCGTCGGAGAACTTGTGGTGCTTGCGGTGATCGGCCACCCACCGCACCAGCGGCCCCTCCACCGCCATCGACCCCATGATCGCCAGCGCGATCCGCAACGGCCGCTTCGCCTTGAAGGAACCATGCGTGAAGTAACGGTGGAAACCGATGGTGATCCCGTGGCACGCCAGGAAATACATGAACACCATCAGCCCCAGATCCAGCCAGCTCACCCCCCAGCCCCACACCAGCGGAACCGCAGCCACCAGCGCCACGAAGGGAACAGTGATGAACAACAGCAGCGCGACCTGCTCGATCGACCGCTTGCTCTCGCCTCCACGCGTCGCGGACGGCAGCGCGGCAGCGTCCTCGATCAAATCGGGGGTGAGCGTCATAAGGGTCCCCTGGGGGGTGAGATACGGGGGCTACGGAACCGTAACCTACGGCAACGTAAGTATGGCAAAACCGCGCCCCACGTCCAGTACCAGAACCTCCCGGCCATCACCCCCCACCAGCCCACCTATCCTTAGGACACGTCGGACAGCGCGGTCCGCCCCAGTAGCAGCGCTCGTACGTAACACTGCAAGGAGCCGCACCTGTGAGCAGTGCTGACCAGCCCACCCCCAACGCAGAGCTGCGCGCGGACATCCGCCGACTCGGCGACCTCCTCGGCGAGACCCTCGTCCGCCAGGAGGGACCGGAACTCCTCGACCTCGTCGAACGCGTCCGGGCCCTGACCCGCACCGACGGCGAAGCCGCCGCCGCCCTCCTCGGCGACACCGGACTGGAGACCGCCGCCAAGCTCGTGCGCGCCTTCTCCACCTACTTCCACCTCGCCAACGTCACCGAGCAGGTCCACCGCGGCCGCGAGCTGCGCGCCCTGCGCGCCGCCGAGGGCGGCCTCCTGGCCCGCACCGCCGACATGCTCAAGGACGCCGACCCCGAACACCTGCGCGCGACGGTCAAGAACCTCAACGTCCGCCCCGTCTTCACCGCACACCCCACCGAAGCCGCCCGCCGCAGCGTCCTCGGCAAGCTCCGCCGCATCGCCGCCCTCCTCGAAGAGCCCGTCACCGGCGCCGGCGACCGCCGCCGCCACGACCTCCGCCTCGCCGAGAACATCGACCTCATCTGGCAGACCGACGAACTGCGCGTCGTCCGCCCCGAACCCGCCGACGAAGCCCGCAACGCCATCTACTACCTCGACGAACTCCACGCCGGCGCCGTCGGCGACGTCCTCGAGGACCTCGCCGCCGAACTCGGCCGCGTCGGCATCGAACTCCCCGCCGGCACCCGCCCCCTCACCTTCGGCACCTGGATCGGCGGCGACCGCGACGGCAACCCCAACGTCACCCCCGACGTCACCCGCGACGTCCTCATCCTCCAGCACGAACACGGCATCACCGACGCCCTCGAACTCGTCGACTACCTGCGCGGACTCCTCTCCAACTCCATCCGCTACACCGGAGCCACCGAGGAACTCCTCGCCTCCCTCCAGGCCGACCTCGAGCGCCTCCCCGAGATCAGCCCCCGCTACAAGCGGCTGAACGCCGAGGAGCCCTACCGCCTCAAGGCCACCTGCATCCGGCAGAAGCTCCTCAACACCCGCGAACGCCTCGCCAAGGGCATCCCCCACGAGGAAGGCCGCGACTACCTCGGCACCGCCGAGCTCCTCACCGACCTCACCCTCATCCAGACCTCCCTGCGCGAACACCGCGGCGCCCTCTTCGCCGACGGCCGCATGGACCGCACCATCCGCACCCTGGCCGCCTTCGGCCTCCAGCTCGCCACCATGGACGTCCGCGAACACGCCGACGCCCACCACCACGCACTCGGCCAGCTCTTCGACCGCCTCGGCGAGGAATCCTGGCGCTACGCCGACATGCCCCGCGACTACCGGCAGAAGCTCCTCGCCAAGGAACTCCGCTCCCGCCGCCCCCTCGCCCCCACCCCCGCCCCCCTCGACGCCGCCGGCCACAAGACCCTCGGCGTCTTCTCCGCCATCAAGGACGCCTTCGAGAAGTTCGGCCCCGAAGTCATCGAGTCCTACATCATCTCGATGTGCCAGGGCGCCGACGACGTCTTCGCCGCCGCCGTCCTCGCCCGCGAAGCCGGCCTCATCGACCTCCACGCCGGCTGGGCCAAGATCGGCATCGTCCCGCTCCTGGAAACCACCGACGAACTCAAGGCCGCCGACGTCATCCTCGACGAGATGCTCGCCGACCCCTCCTACCGGCGCCTGGTCTCCCTCCGCGGCGACGTCCAGGAAGTCATGCTCGGCTACTCCGACTCCTCCAAGTTCGGCGGCATCACCACCAGCCAGTGGGAGATCCACCGCGCCCAGCGCCGCCTGCGCGACGTCGCCCACCGCTACGGCGTACGCCTGCGCCTCTTCCACGGCCGCGGCGGCACCGTCGGCCGCGGCGGCGGCCCCTCCCACGACGCCATCCTCGCCCAGCCCTGGGGCACCCTCGAAGGCGAGATCAAGGTCACCGAACAGGGCGAGGTCATCTCCGACAAGTACCTCGTCCCCTCACTCGCCCGCGAAAACCTGGAACTGACCGTCGCGGCCACCCTCCAGGCCTCCGCCCTCCACACCGCCCCCCGCCAGTCCGACGAAGCCCTCGCCCGCTGGGACGCCGCCATGGACGTCGTCTCCGACGCCGCCCACACCGCCTACCGGCACCTCGTCGAGGACCCCGACCTCCCCGCCTACTTCTTCGCCGCCACCCCCGTCGACCAGCTCGCCGACCTCCACCTCGGCTCCCGGCCCTCCCGCCGCCCCGACTCCGGAGCCGGCCTCGACGGCCTGCGCGCCATCCCCTGGGTCTTCGGCTGGACCCAGTCCCGCCAGATCGTCCCCGGCTGGTACGGCGTCGGCTCCGGCCTCAAGGCCCTGCGCGAAGCCGGCCAGGAAGACGTCCTCACCGAGATGGGCCAGCGCTGGCACTTCTTCCGCAACTTCCTGTCCAACGTCGAAATGACACTGGCCAAGACCGACCTGCGGATCGCCCGCCACTACGTCGACACCCTCGTCCCCGACCACCTCAAGCACGTCTTCGCCACCATCGAAGCCGAACACGCGCTCACCGTCGCCGAGGTCCTCCGCATCACCGGCGGCGAGAAGCTCCTCGACTCCAACAAGGTCCTCCAGCAGACCTTCGCCGTCCGCGACGCCTACCTCGACCCCATCTCCTACCTCCAGGTCTCCCTCCTGGCCCGCCAGCGCGCCGCAGCCGCCGCCGGCGAAGCCCCCGACCCGCTGCTCTCCCGCGCCCTCCTCCTCACCGTCAACGGCGTCGCAGCGGGCCTGCGCAACACCGGCTGACGCCGGCCGCATGAACAAACGGCCGGTATCGGTGCCCGTCACACGATGTGATGACGGGCCCCGATACCGGCCGCTACGGTTGTGGCACCAGGGCCACACTTCCGTCCATGGGAGCAACCATGACCGCTGAGTCCGTCCACGACTGGTCCCGGCCGCCGCTGGACGGGTACACCGTGGACGATCTGCTGACACTGCAGGACCTCCCGCGCCACACCGAGCTGATCGACGGGAGCCTGGTCTTCGTGAGTCCGCAGCGGTTCATCCACTCCGATCTGATCGACTTCCTCGTCGCCCGGCTACGCCGGACCGCCCCCCGGCACATGAAGGTCGCCCGTGAGATGACCGTGGTGATCGACAAACGCAACGGGCCGGAGCCGGACATCTCGATCGTCGGGCGAGACGCCTGCACAAGCCGCATGCAGACCCACGTCTACGCCGCCGACGTCCAGCTCGCCATCGAGGTGGTCTCCCCCGAATCCGAAGCCCGGGACACACAGACCAAGTTCCACAAGTACGCCGCCGCCGGCATCCCGAACTACTGGATCGTCAAGATCGAAGGCGACGAGACCGGCGAACCGGTCGTGTACGTCTACGAGCTCGACCCCCACACCCGCGCCTACGTCTGCCAGGGCATCCACAGCAAGCCGTTCAGCGTTGAGCGGCCCTTCGCCGCCGACATCGACTTCGAAGGGCTCGACGAGCTGTAACCGTCAGGAGTTGTACGTCGACTGCGCCCGCTCCAGACCCTCCAGGACCAGGCACTCCACCGCATCCGCCGACCGGTCCACGAACCAGTCCAGCTCCTTGCGCTCCGTCGACGAGAAATCCTTCAGCACGAAATCCGCCACCTGCATCCGACCCGGCGGACGCCCGATCCCGCACCGCACCCGGTGATACTCCGCACCCATCGCCTTCGTCATCGACTTCAGACCGTTGTGCCCGTTGTCCCCGCCACCCAGCTTCAGCCGCAACGTCGCGTAATCGATGTCCAGCTCGTCATGCACGGCGACGATCCGCTCCACCGGCACCTTGTAGAAATCCCGCAGCGCCGTCACCGGACCACCCGACAGGTTCATGAACGACATCGGCTTCGCCAGCACCACCCGCCGGCTCCCCGGCCCCGCAGGACCGATCCGCCCCTCCACCACCTGCGCCCGCGCCTTGTGCGCCTTGAACTTCCCGCCGATCCGCTCCGCCAGCAGATCCACCACCATGAAACCGATGTTGTGCCGGTTCCCCGCGTACTCGCCACCGGGATTGCCCAGCCCCACGACCAGCCAGGGAGTCGTCGCGTCGTCCACCATCGAAAAAGGCTCCTTAACAGGGACGACCGCCGTCCCGCTCCAGTGGAGCAGGACGGCGGCCGGTTACGCAAAAACAGCAGGGGCCTGAGATCAGGCCTCCTCGCCCTCACCCTCGGCGCCCTCGGCGGCCGGCTCCTCCGCCTGCGGGGCGACAACCTGCAGAACGGCCGTCTCGCCGTCCACGGCCAGGGTGGTGCCCTTCGGCAGGACCAGGTCCTTGGCGTGGATCGACGCACCGGCCTCCAGGCCCTCGATGGAGACGGTCACGGCCTCCGGCAGGTGGGTGGCCTCGGCCTCGACCGTGATGGTCGTCAGCAGGGTCTCCAGCATGTTCGCACCCGCGGCCAGCTCACCCTCGGTCTGGACCGGAACCTCGACCGTGACCTTCTCGCCCTTCTTGACGATCAGGAAGTCGACGTGCGAGATCGTGCGCTTCAGCGGGTGACGCTGCACGGCCTTCGGCAGAACCAGCTCGGTGCCGTCACCCGCGATGTCCAGGGAGATCAGGACGTTCGGGGTCTTCAGCGCCATCATCAGACCGTGGCCCTCGACGTTGACGTGCTTCGGGTCCTGGCCGTGACCGTAGATGACCGCGGGGGTCAGGGCGTCGCGACGGGCCTGGCGGGCAGAGCCCTTGCCGAAGGTGGTACGGAGCTCAGCGGAAAGCTTGACCTCGGACATGCTCACTCCTCGTGGGGTGACGAAAAACGGACAAGGTCACCCGGCCAGCACACGGCCTGCTACGAAGAGCGCGTCGATAACGGAGCATCCGCACCACCGAACGGGTACGGCCTCCCTCGCCGAGCAACCTCATGAGTCTACCCGGCGGGAAGGCCGCACTTCAAAAGGATCTACGCAGCGACTACTGCTGCTCCTCGAACAGGCTCGTCACCGAACCGTCCTCGAACACCTCACGCACCGCACGCGCGATCATCGGCGCGATCGACAGCACCGTGATCTTGTCCAGCTCCAGGTCCGACGGATCCGGCAGCGTGTTCGTGAACACGAACTCGCTCACCTTCGAATTCTTCAGACGGTCCGCCGCCGGCCCCGACAGGATGCCGTGCGTCGCCGTCACGATCACATCCTCCGCACCGTGCGCGAACAGCGCCTCCGCCGCCGCACAGATCGTGCCACCCGTGTCGATCATGTCATCGACCAGGACACACACCCGGCCCTTGACCTCACCCACGACCTCGTGCACCGTCACCTGGTTCGCGACGTCCTTGTCACGCCGCTTGTGCACGATCGCCAGCGGCGCGTCCAGACGGTCGCACCAGCGGTCCGCCACCCGCACACGACCCGCGTCCGGAGACACGATCGTCAGCTTCGTACGGTCCACCTTCGCACCCACGTAGTCCGCCAGCACCGGCAGCGCCGACAGGTGATCCACCGGACCGTCGAAGAAGCCCTGGATCTGGTCCGTGTGCAGGTCCACCGTCAGAATCCGGTCCGCACCCGACGTCTTCAGCAGATCCGCCACCAGACGCGCCGAGATCGGCTCACGACCCTTGTGCTTCTTGTCCTGACGCGCATACCCGTACGACGGGATGATCACCGTGATCGAACGGGCCGACGCACGCTTCAGCGCGTCGATCATGATCAGCTGCTCCATGATCCACTTGTTGATCGGAGCCGTGTGGCTCTGGATCAGGAAGCAGTCCGCACCACGAGCCGACTCATGGAAACGCACATAGATCTCACCATTCGCGAAATCGAAGGCCTTGGTCGGCACGAGGCCGACGCCCAGCTGATGCGCGACCTCCTCGGCCAGCTCGGGGTGGGCGCGGCCGGAGAAGAGCATCAACTTCTTCTCGCCGGTCGTCTTGATCCCGGTCACAGCACAGTCTCCTCAGACGTGTTGAAAGCTGCTCGCCCCCATGTGCGTCCGTCCCGCACACGGTGAGCCAGCCGAATTGCGTGCACCTATCACGGTACGCCGTCCCAGACGTACCCGTTTCCGGTCAGTCGCCAGCAGAGTCCGGCCGGACCGCCGACTGAGCCGCCGAGGCAGCAGCACTCCCCGGACGCTTACGAGCCACCCAGCCCTCGATATTCCGCTGCTGACCACGGGCCACAGCCAGAGCACCGGGCGGCACATCCTTGGTGATCACAGAACCCGCGGCCGTGTACGCCCCGTCCCCGATCGTGACAGGAGCCACAAACATGTTGTCCGACCCCGTCTTGCAGTGCGAACCCACCGTCGTGTGGTGCTTGGCCTCACCGTCGTAGTTCACGAACACACTCGCCGCACCGATGTTCGTGTACTCACCGATCGTCGCGTCACCCACGTACGACAGATGCGGAACCTTCGTCCCCTCACCGATCGACGCGTTCTTCATCTCCACGTACGTCCCGGCCTTCGACTTCGGCCCCAGATCCGTACCCGGACGCAGATACGCGAACGGACCCACCGACGCCTCCGCACCCACCACGGCACCATCCGCCACCGTGTTGTCCACCCGCGCCCCGGCACCCACCCGGGTGTCCTTCAGCCGCGTGTTCGGACCCACCTCGGCCCGCTCCGCGACATGCGTCTCACCCAGCAACTGCGTCCCCGGGTGCACCAGCGCGTCCTGCCCGAACGTCACCGTCACGTCCACGAACGTACTGGCCGGGTCCACCACCGTCACACCCGCGAGCATCGCCCGCTCCAGCAGCCGCGCGTTCAGCAGACCACGGGCCTCCGCCAGCTGCACCCGGTTGTTGATCCCCAGGATCTCCCGGTGGTCACGCCCGACCGACGCGCCGACCCGGTGCCCCGCCTCGCGCAGGATCCCCAGCACATCGGTGAGGTACTCCTCGCCCTGGCTGTTGTCCGTCCGCACCTTGCCCAGCGCGTCGGCCAGCAGCGCACCGTCGAACGCGAAGACCCCGGAGTTGATCTCACGGATCGCGCGCTGCGCGTCGGAGGCGTCCTTGTGCTCGACGATGGCCGTCACGGCGCCGCCGGCGTCCCGCACGATCCGCCCGTACCCGGTGGCGTCCGGCACCTCGGCGGTCAGCACCGTGACCGCGTTGCCGTCGGCGGCGTGGGTCGCGGCCAGGCCGCGCAGCGTCTCACCCGTCAGCAGCGGCGTGTCGCCGCAGACCACGATCACGGTCCCGCTGACGTCCTCGGAGGCCAGCTCCTGCAGGGCCATCCGGACGGCGTGACCGGTGCCGTTCTGCTCGTACTGGACGGCGGTGCGCACGCCGGCGTCGATCCCGGCCAGGTGCGCGGTGACCTGCTCCCGGGCGTGCCCGACCACCACGACGAGGTGGGCGGGGGCCAGCTCGCGGGAAGCGGCGACGACGTGACCGACGAGCGAACGCCCGCAGATCTCGTGCAGGACCTTCGGTGTGGCCGACTTCATGCGGGTGCCCTCACCCGCTGCGAGGACGACGACGGCTGCCGGGCGGTTGGCGCTCACGGGTGTGCCCTTCGGCTTCGGGGGTGGACGCACGAAGGATACCGGTGGGTCAAGGGAGGTGAACGAGTGCGGGTCCCGACCGATAGGTCAGGACCCGAATCTCAGCACTGGTGTGCTGTGTGCTCCCGGAGAAGGATTCGAACCCTCATTCAATGGACCAAAACCATTTGTCCTGCCCTTAGACGATCCGGGATGGTTCGCCCGCTATGTCCGATTTCGTTGATCGGCTCCGGACACAGCCCCTACTATGCCGCACCACCCGCCTTCGATGCGACGGTACAGATCGGCACTTTGCACTACCCGGATGACGAGGCACCCGCGGTAGGAGTCCCCCGTGTTCCTGCGTCGAGTCTTCGGGTCGTGGCGCTTGAGGGTCGTCGTGCCCAGATCGGCAGGGTCGATGCCGACGAGATCGGCCCAGAACTCCTCGGCGGCGGGGATGTCGGCCGTCTCGTGGATCATCACACTGCAGCGGATCCTCTCGGGCTCCACGTCCAGGAGCCGGAGCCAGGCGAGGTAGACCTGGATCATGCCCGGATCGCTGTTCACGAAGATCGCCCGCTCACGGCGCGCGTACGTCTTGTCCTTGCTGCCCTCCGACCAGTAGAGGGCCACCCCGATCAGGAACAGCTCGCGGTCGGAGAGGGCACCGATGCCCTCCTTGGCGACCCGTTTGGTTTCCTGACGGGCGATGTCCCGGACGGCGAGTTCGTGGTCCCACCGTTTGCGGCTGGCGAGTCGTGCTTGCTCGGAGGCCGGCCGCCGTTCCGGTTTCGGCAGATCGCGTACCCACAGCGAGATCGAGCTCTTCGAGCAGCCCAGCTCGACCTGGATCTGGTCGTAGGTCAGGCCCTGGAGGCGCAGCTCGCGGGCGCGGTCGCGGAGGTCGTCCTTGGCGTTGGGGCGTTTGGTCCACTCGGGGGCGGGTTCGCCCTCCAGGAGGCGGTTGAGGATGTCGTTGTTGTCCACGTGCAGGCGGTCGCGGATCTGGCGGCGGCTGAGGCCTTCGCGGCGGAGGGCGACGGCCTGGGTGCGGAGTGCCTCGAAGTCGGCGTATTTGCTCATGGCGGCAGGATTCGTCCGGAATTCGGGTTTGAGGGTCCGTTCTCCGGGTCATTCCGTCGTACGTGCGATTACCGTGCGTTCGCCGGATTTTCCGCCGTTGGTGTGCTGGGGCCCGCCCGTACGCTGGGCGGTATGACCAGTACGGGGGAAGAGCGGGACGGAGCCGGTCGCGCCGGGCCGTTGTGGTGGGGGCGGCCGCGGGCGGCGGCGCTGGACGTGGGGCTGGCGGTCGTGTCGGCCGTGGAGTGCGGGTTCGAGGGGGTCGGGGTCGCCCGGGAGGCCGGGCTGCCGACGTGGGTCGCGGTGGGGCTGGCGGCGCTGGTGGGAGCCACGCTGGTGTTCCGGCGGCGGTGGCCGATCGCGGTGGTGCTGATCGGGGTGGCGGTGTCGCCGGCGGCGATCGGGTTCCTGCTGTCGGTGGTGGGGCTGTACACGCTGGCGGCGTCGGAGGTGCCGCGGCGGATCACGGTGACGTTGGTGTCGATGTCGTTCGTGGCGACGTTCGTCGTGATGTACGTGCGGACGCGGGCCGATGTGGACGGTGACATCGGGCCGGGGTTCGTGGTGTCGCTGGCGGTGTTCGTCGCGGTGGCGCTCAATGTGCCGCCGGTGCTGCTGGGGCTGTACATGGGGGCGCGGCGGCGGTTGATGGAGAGCCTGCGGGAGCGGGCGGATTCGCTGGAGCGGGAGTTGTCGCTGCTGGCGGACCGGGCCGAGGAGCGGGCGGAGTGGGCGCGTCAGGAGGAGCGGACGCGGATCGCGCGCGAGATGCACGATGTGGTGGCGCACCGGGTGTCGTTGATGGTGGTGCATGCGGCGGCGTTGCAGGCGGTGGCGTTGAAGGATCCGGTGAAGGCGCAGCGGAACGCGGCTCTGGTGGGGGATATGGGGCGGCAGGCGCTGACGGAGTTGCGGGAGATGTTGGGGGTGTTGCGGGCGGTGCCTCCGGTGGTCGTGGCGGCGGGGGTGGCGGCCGAGGTGGCCGCGGTGTCTGTTCCGGTGCCGGTGGAGGAGGACGGGCCGTCGTTGGAGCGGCTGGAGGTGCTGGTGGGGCAGTCGCGGGCGGCGGGGTTGGTGGTGGATCTGGAGGTGCGGGGGGAGGTGGTGGCGTATCCGGCGGTGGTGGAGCAGACGGCGTACCGGGTGGTGCAGGAGGCGTTGACGAACTGCCACAAGCATGCGCCGGGTGCGGCGGTGGTGGTGCGGTTGGCGCATCGGGAGGGGGAGGTGGCGATGCAGGTGGAGAACGGGGTGTCGGACGGTTCGGCGGTGCGGCCGGGGTTGCCGAGTGGGGGGAACGGTCTGGTGGGGATGCGGGAGCGGGTGCTGGGTCTGGGTGGGGTGTTCGTGTCGGGGCCGACGGAGGCGGGGGGTTTCCGGGTGTCGGCGGTGTTGCCCAGTTCGGCGTAGGGCGGGGTCGGCCGGTGGTCAGCCGGTGGTGAGGCGGGTGGGCTGGAGGCCGGTGAGGAGGGTGGTGAAGGCGTCGTCGAGGGTGGCGCCGAGGTACCAGTCGCCGGTGTGGTCGATGGCGTAGACGCGGCCGGTGGCGTCGAGGGCGAGGTGGCTGGTGCCGTCGCCTTCGATGCCGAGGGGGCAGAGCTGGGTGGAGAGGGCGCGGCCGAGGTCGGCGAAGGTGCGGGCGAGGTGGAGGCCGGTGAGGGGGTCGAGGCGGAGGGGGGTGGGTGCTATTTGGCGGCCGGGGCCGGTGGGGGTGATGTGGAGGCCGCCGAATTCCGCCCAGGCTTCGACGGCGGCGGGGAAGACGGTGTGGCGGTGGCCGGCGGGGGTGGTGTGGTCGCGGAGGGCGTCGGCCCAGTATTCGGCTTGTTTGATGTCCCAGCGGCCGGGTTGCCAGCCGGCGGTGCGCAGGGCGCTGTCGACGGCGACGGGGAAGCGGGTGGCCGAGGAGCGGTCGTAGGAGGCGGATGTGGTGGTCATGGTGGCTACTCGGGGTGGGTGAGGTCGACGGGGCGTACGCCGAAGTGGGCGAGGAGGGCGTCGCAGGAGCGGCAGGGGGGTGCGTAGCTGCCGTGGAGGGGGTCGCCGTCCTCGCGGATGCGGCGGGCGGTGATTTTGGCGTGTTTGAGGGCGCGTCGGGCTTCGCCGTGGGTGAGGGGTTTGCGGGAGGCGCGTTTGCTGCGGGCGTTCTCGACGGTGGTGAGGTGGCGGGTGAGGAGGATGGCTTCGGGGCAGCGGCCGGTGAAGCGTTCGCGTTGGCCGCTGGTGAGGGTGTCGAGGAAGTCCTGGACGAGGGGGTGGAGGGCGGGGGGCTGGTCGCCTTTGCCGGCGGTGCTGGTGAGGGTTTCGCCGCGGACGGAGAGGGCGGCGGCGATGGTGGGGAGGATGCCGTCGCGGCGGAAGCGGAGGACGGGTGTGGTGGGGCCGTCGGTGGTGCTCCAGTGCAGCCGGGGGTCGCCGGTGGCGTGGTCCGGGTGGCCGGCACGGTCCGGGTGGCCGGTGTGGTCCGGGTGGTCCGGGTCGCCGGGTTCGGTGGTGCCGGCCGGGTCTGTTCTGGTGGCGGTGTGGTGCATGGTGGTGCTTTCCCTCCCGTGGCTGCGGTGGTTGCCGCTGTGCGCACGCCCCCGTGCTGAGGGGACAGCCTGCCAAATGTCCCCTGTGGTGCGGAAGCGGGGTCGAATATTCGTATCAATTCGGATGTTCCCGGCCGGGGTGCGGGGGTGGGGAACGTGTGTGGCGCGCGGGCGGCGGTGCCTCTTGCCCGAGCGCATAGGCTGTGGTGAATCAGCCAGATCCAGCAGGGGGCTACCGCCATGACGACAGGTCGGCTCGGGCAGCAGGCCGCGCCACCCAATGCCGCGTATGCGGGGCAGGTCGTGCATTTTCCGGACCCGGTCCGGGCTGCGCGGCATCCCCAGGGAGTGCGTATGGACGGGGAGGGTCATCCCGACTTCTCCGGGTACGCGCGGGCGGCGGTGGAGATCGCCGAGCCGCCGCAGGGCTTCGGTGTGGACGAGCTGCGGCTGACGGACTACGTGTCCGCGAACGCGGTGATGCGTGCGGCGGGTCATGAGCTGTGGGACACGGTGGGGCCGGTGGCGACGCCGCACGGCTGGACGTGGCACCACGTGGCGGGGTCGCGGCGGCTGGAGCTGGTCCCGGTGGAGGTGAAGGCGCTGCTGCGGCATCACGCGGGGCTGGCGTCGGCGCCGGTGGATCACGGGAAGCGGGGGACGCGGCCGTTGCAGGAGGTGCGTCCGGTGCACCTGGGGCTGCCGAAGTCGGTGGTGTCGGTGTCGGAGGAGCAGGTGCAGGGGGTCGAGGAGGACCTCGGGTACCGGTTGCCGGAGGCGTACCGCTCGTTCCTGAAGGCGGCGGGTGGCTGTGCGCCGGTGGGTGCGGGGCTGGATGTGGAGCTGGGTCTGCTGGTGGACCAGCCGTTCTTCACGGTGCGTGAGGAGGCGGCGGTCAATGACCTGGTGTACGTCAACAAGTGCTTGCGTGATCACCTGACGAAGGACTACCTGTGCGTGGGTTTCGTGCAGGGGGGTCTGCTGGCGGTGAAGGTGCGGGGCGAGGCGGTCGGTTCGGTGTGGTTCTCGCCGTTCGACGACGCACGGGACCGGGACGGCTGGTCGGTGCAGGAGCGGGTGGAGCGGCTGCTGTTGCCGTGCGGTACCGATTTCGACGCCTTTCTTGAGCGGTTGGCGGGTAATCCGCCGGAGCTGGAGACGGTGGCCGGTCTGATGGTGGACGGCGGATTCGCGCGTTCGGTTCCGGTGGCGCGCGCCGGTTCGGGTGAGGGGTGAGCGCGTCGTGGTGACGTTCGCGCAGGCGCAGGAGCGCGCCGAGGAGTGGATCAACGGCGATGTGCCGGCGTACCAGCACCGGGAGGTGCGGGTGCGGGAGTTCGGTCTGGGGTTCGTGGTGTGGGCCGAGGACCGGGCGGCGGGTCCGGTGTCGGGTGGTGGCCGGCAGCGGCTGGTGATCGCCCGGGACAGTGGTGAGGTGACGTTGTGGCCGGGGTTGCCGGTGGGTGAGGTGATCCGCCGGTACGAGGAGGAGTACGGGGTGGCGGCGTCGGGTGCGCCGGAGCCGTCGGTGCCGGCGGCGCGGATCGACTCGGAGCAGACGTCGTTCATGCTGAGTCCGCCGGAGTGGCTGACGGCCACGGGTGGTGGTGCCGGGGGCGGGTCCGGGGCGGGTTCCGGGTCCGGGTCCGGGTCCGGGTCCGGGTCTGGGTCTGGGTCCGGGTCTGGGGGCGGGGCGTCGTCGGGTGGCGGCGTGCCGTCGGTTCCGTCCGGTCCGTCGGCTCCGTCCGCTGCGTCGGCTTCGGGGACTCCGGGGGCGGGTACGCCGGTGCCCGGGCCCGTGGCGCCCGTGGCGGCGGCGGTGGTGCCGGGTGAGCCGGTGCCGTTGTCGTCCGGTACGCCGGGTGCGGGTACGCCCGTGCCGCCGCCCGTGCCCGCTCGCGCTGCGGGCGGTGTGGATCCCACGTACGAGCCGACCGCTTCGGACGGGGTGCCGGCCGGGGCGACGCCGTGGGCCGGGACGGATGTGAACTCCGGTGCGGACGACGCGTCCGTGCCGCTGCCGGCGACGGTGTTCGCGCCGCCGTTGTCGGGGTCGGACTTCGAGGACGCGCCGACGTCGGGTGCGTCGTCGGAGGCGAAGACGACGCTGATGCCGGGGGGCAGTCAGCTGCCGCGGACCACGGTGGCGCCGGTGCTCGCGGCGGAGATCGCCGACGCGCCGACGAGCCGGGCCGAGGTGTCGCGGCCGCAGCCGCCGGTGTCTCCGGGGCAGCCGGGGGTTCCCGGGGTTCCGGGGGCCGGGCAGCCGCCCGTACCGCCCGGTCCGCCGTCGTCGCCGTCGTCGTCGGGACCGTCTCAGGGGCAGGGGTCCGCCGGTGGCGGGCTCGACTACGCGCCGACGATGCTGGCCGGTCCCGGCTCCGTGGGCGGTCCGCCGGTGCCTCCGGGGCCGCCCGGTGCGCCCGGTGCGGGTCAGCCGCCGGCGCCGCCCGGTCCGCCCGGGGCTCCGGGTTCGCTCGGTGGTGGGCTGGACCATGCCGCGACGATGCTGGCCGGTCCCCCTGTGGTGGGCGGGCCTCCGGCACCTCCCGGTCCGCCCGGTGCCCCTGGTGCGCCTGGCGTGGGTCAGCCGCCGGCGCCGCCCGGTCCGCCCGGGGCTCCGGGTGTGCCCGGTGGTGGGGCGCACCATGCCGCGACCATGCTGGCGGGCCCCGGTGTGCCGCAGCCGCCCGGTCCGCCCGGTGCGCCCGGTGCGCCTGGTGCGCGGGGCGGGCAGCCGCCGGCGCCGCCCGGTCCGCCGGGGGCTCCGGGTGCGCCCGGTGGTGGGCTGGATCATGCGGCGACGATGCTGGCCGGTCCGCCCGTCGTGGGTCAGCCGCCGGCGCCGCCCGGTCCGCCCGGGGCTCCGGGTGCGCCCGGTGGTGGGGCGCACCATGCCGCGACCATGCTGGCGGGCCCGGGTGGGCCCGTACCGCCCGGTCCTCCCGGTCCTCCCGGGCCGCCGCCCGGTGCGCAGGTCCAGGCGCCGGGTCCGGGGCCGGTTCCGGCGTCCTCCGGTGTGCCCACGGTCGGTCCCGGCTATCAGGCGGTGCTGCGCTACCGCGCGCCCGATGGTTCCGAGCAGCAGATCATCCGGCGTTCGGCGCCGGGTACTCCGCATCCGGAGTGGCAGATCCTGCATGAGCTGCGTGCGATGAACGTGCCTCCGCAGCAGGTGCTGGAGCTGCACACGGAGCTGGAGTCGTGTGAGCTGCCCGGTGGTTACTGCGCCCGGATGATCCGGGAGACGTGGCCGCAGGTGCGGATCACGAGTGTGGCGCCGTACGGCAAGGACCACGCGGGCCGGCAGGCGGGGATGCGGCATCTGCTGACCCATCAGGGTGAGCTGCACCAGGTGGCGGACGGTCCGGCGCGTCCGGCGCCGGTGCGGGCGCCGTTGCCGCAGGTGCCGTTGCAGCCGGCGATTCCGATGGAGGCGATCGGGCAGGAGCTGCTGGGGGCGTTCGGTCCGCAGGGTGTGTTCCGGTTCGAGCAGCGGGCGGTGTCCCGCCAGGGTGTGCCGGAGATCGTGGCGCAGACGCTGGTGTGGGCGGGTCTGCCGCTGGACATGGGGCCGTTCTTCTGGGCGCAGGCGGTGCCGGGTCAGCCGGTGCCGACGCTGGCGGAGCTGGCGGCGCAGCGGGGTGTGCAGCCGGCGTCGGACGCGGGTTCGTACCTGGTCGTGGGCAGTGACTTCGGCAAGGCGCTGTGTGTGCAGTACGGGACGGCGCACATCGTGGCCGTGCCGGTGGAGGGTGGTCCGGGGGGTGCTCCGGTGCCGCCGCAGTTCGTCAACTCCAGCCTGCCGCAGTTCGTGCGGTCGCTGGGGATGCTGGGTCATATGTGGCGGTTGCGTCAGCATTTGACGCCGGAGCAGGCGGGCCGCTGGACCGTCGATTTCCAGGCGAATCTGGCGGGGCTGGACGCGCAGGCGCTGGCGTCGCCGGAGAGCTGGTGGTCGGTGCTGCTGGAGCAGATGTGGGACGGGCTGCTCTGAGCTGATGTGACGGCGGGCATGGCCGGGCGGGGACCTCGTGACGGGGGTTCCGGCCCGGCCATTGCCGCTTCCGGGGGCAAATGGCGCATCCTTGGCAGGGAGACCGTGAACCGGCAGGGATACCGTGAACCCCCGCGATCCGGGCCCCGCGAGAGAGAGGCGCTTCCACGATGGGTGCTGCACCGATGTCCCCCGAGGGCTTCTCGACCGTGCGCGGGCGCGGTTACCGGGTGGAGGAGGTCGACCGGTATCTGGCGCGGTTGTCGGCGGGCCGGGACGAGGCGTGGGAGCGGGTGGCGCGGCTGACGGTGCTGGCGCGCCGGATGGAGGCCGAGGCGGAGCGGCTGCGGGAGCAGGTCGCGCAGTTGGCGCCGCAGCGGTACGACGATCTGGGGGAGCGGGCGCGGCGGATCCTGGGGCTGGTGGAGGAGGAGGCCGACTGCGTACGGGCGGACGCGCGTGCCGATGCCGCGGCGGCGCTGGGGGCCGCGGAGGCGCATGCGGAGCGGGTGGCGGAGCTGGCGCGCCACGACGCGGAGGCGGTGCGGGAGCAGACGGAGGTGCGGGCGCGGCAGTTGCTGGTGCGGGCGGAGCGGGAGGCGGATCTGGCGCGGGGTGCGGCGCGCGAGGAGGCGGCGGGCCGGCGGGGGGAGGCGCAGGCGGTGCTGGAGGAGGTGCGGCGGCGGTCGGACGCGGTGCTCGCGGAGGCGGAGGCCGAGCGGGTGGAGCGGTGGGAGGCGGCGGAGCGGGAGCTGGCGGAGCGGGAGGCGGAGTTCCAGGCGCGGCAGGCGGAGCTGGAGCGGTACGCGCAGAGCCGGTTGTCGGAGGCGCGGCGGGCGTATGCGGAGGCGGAGGAGGGGGCGCGGCACGGGCAGGAGGACGCGCTGGCGCGGGGTGCGGAGCTGGTGGCGCAGGCGCGGGTGCTGGAGGAGCGGGTGGGGCGGGAGACGGAGCGGGTGCTGCGGGAGCACGCGGCGGCGCAGGAGGAGATGCGGGCGCACATGGATCATGTGCGGGCGTCGCTGGCGGCGTTGACGGGGCGGGCGCCGGCGGAGGGCTGAGGCGGGGACGCCGGGGCCGGGGCCGGGGCTCGAGACTGGGGCCGGGGCGGGGGCCTTGGTGCGGGCCGGGGCCTGGCGCGGGCCGGGCGCGGGTTGCGGCGGGCGGGTTCAGCCGTCGTAGCGGTAGGGGTAGCTGCGCAGTCCATGGCTGGTGACGTGGACGGTGAAGGGGCCTTCCTTGCGGGTCTGGGCGGGGATGACGAGGGAGCCGTCGGGGGCCGGGGTGGCCGGCTGGGGTGTGCCGTCGATGGTGACGGTGGGGTTGCCGGCGGGGTCGAAGCCGCCGCCCTGGATGGTGATGTGGTCCTCGGTGCGGGTGACCTGGGTGATGACGGGGGCGGGGCGGGCGGCGATCTTGTTGACGAGGTAGGCGCCGGCGGGGGCGCCGGTGAGGGCCCAGATCTCGTCGGGGAGCCGGGGCAGGCCGGCGCCGACGTCGGTGAGGAAGAAGGCGGCGACGTAGGCCATGGTGACCAGGCTCAGGGCGACGTACTGGAGGTCGAGGAGGTCGGTGCGGCCGCTGTCGTTGGCGATGAGGTCGCGGGCCGTGGGGGTGTGGTCGCCGGTGGCGGCCGGTTTGTTGAGGGTGCCGTTCTGGATGCGTACGCCGACGACCGTCTTGGCGGCGATGAGGGCGACGTAGGGGCCGCCGAGGAGGGGGAGGTAGACGCTGGTGAGGGAGGACAGCGGGCCGTTCGGGGCGGTGAAGTAGTCGATGCCGCCGCCGGCGGCGAGGCCGTATCCCAGGGTGGTGATCAGGAGCCAGACCAGGATCACGGTCCAGGCGAAGGCGAGGGTGGTGGAGGTGGAGAGGCGGCCGTCGCGGCCGGTGAGGAAGGCGGGGGAGGTGCGCAGGCGCAGGGCGAGCGGCGTGGCCAGGGCGGTGAGGGTGAGGAGTGCCCAGAGTGCCGGAAGCATGTGTGTCCCCCTGTGGTCGGCCGGGTACGGGCGGGCGTGTCGGCACGGGCGCGTGCCGGCAGGGGCGTGCGTGTCGGCGCGGGTGTGTGCCGGCACGGGTGCGTCACCCGGATGGGGGTGCGGCCCCCGCAGTGGTCTACCCCCGGGAAGGGGTCATGACAAGTCGACCCGCGGGCGGGTTCATTCCTCGTGCTGTTCGGGCAGGACCGGGAAGCGGCGCGGGGCGAGGAGGAGCAGGACCAGCAGGGCGGCCAGGGCGGCGCAGGCGGCGCCGAGGTAGATGTGGTCGACGGCGGCCGCGACCGCGGCGCGCAGGTGGTCGGCGGCGGCCTCGGGCAGCAGGCCGGGCTGGTCCAGGGCCCGGGAGACGTCGTCGAGGTGGGTGGGCAGGCCGGGCAGGGGCGAGTCGGCCAGGCGGGCGGAGATGGTGGCGTTGGCGACGGCGCCCAGCAGGGCGGCGCCGACGCTCTGGCCGACCTGGCGGGTGAACAGGACGGAGGCGGTGGTGGTGCCGCGTTCGGACCAGCCGACGGTGGACTGGACGCCGACGATCAGCGGGAGTTGGAAGAGGCCGAGGGCGGCGCCGAGCAGCAGCATGATCAGGGCGGGCTGCCAGGGCCGGGCGGGGTGGGGCAGGAGGGTGAAGGAGAAGAGGATGACGGCGGCGAGGGCGATGCCGAGGGCGGCGGTGTCGCGGAAGCCGATGCGCCGGTAGACGTGCTGGCTGAGGGCGGCGGACAGGGGCCAGCTGAGGGTCATGACGGACATGACGAAGCCGGCGCCGATGGGGTCGAGGCCGAGGACGGACTGGGCGTACGTCGGCAGGAAGACCATGGGGGCGACCATCAGCAGGCCGAGGGCGGCCATGGCGAGGTTGACGGCGGCGATGGTGCGCCGGCGCCATACCCAGCCGGGCAGGATGGGTTCGGCGGCGCGGCGTTCGACGAGGACGACCGCTCCGGCGAGGGCGGCGCTCGCGGCGAACAGGGCCAGGGAGGGCGCGGAGGTCCAGGGCCAGGCGACGCCGCCCTGGACCAGGGCGAGGAGCAGGGTCGCGCCGCAGGCGAAGACGGTGAGGGCGCCGGCCCAGTCGACGGGGCCGCGTGTGGCCGGCCGGCGGTGGGGTTCTCGCAGGTGGCGGGCGACGAGCCAGAGGGCCAGGGCGCCGAGGGGCAGGTTGATCAGGAAGATCCAGCGCCAGTGGGCGTACGCGGCGAGCAGGCCGCCCAGGGCCGGGCCGGCGATGGCGGAGGTGGCCCAGACGGTGGACATCCGGGCCTGGATCCGGGGCCGTTCCTTGAGGGGGTAGAGGTCGGCGGCCAGGGTCTGCACGGTGCCCTGGAGGGCGCCGCCGCCCAGGCCCTGGACGATGCGGAACGCGATGAGCGCGGCCATGTTCCAGGCGAGGGAGCAGAGCAGGGAGCCGGCGAGGAAGAGGCCGATGCCGAAGAGGAGGACGGGTTTGCGGCCGAAGGTGTCGGAGAGTTTGCCGTACACGGGAAGGGTGACGGTGACGGCGAGGAGGTAGCCGGAGAAGAGCCAGGAGAAGACGGAGAAGCCGCCGAGGTCGCCGACGATCTGGGGGACGGCGGTGGCGACGATGGTGCCTTCGAGGGCGGCCAGTGCCATGGCGAGCATGAGGGCGGCGACGACGGGGCGGCCGGGCCGGCCGGGCCGTCCCGGTGCGTGCTGGGGCCGCGGGCCGGTGTCCGGGCCCGTGCCGTGGCCGGCGCGGGCGGCCGCGTCGTGGCTCTCCCCTGTACCCACGAAGATCCTTTCACTGTGCACGCAGTTTCGGGGAACACCATCTCATCGGCCCCCGTCGGGCGGTATCCCCCAGGCCCGCTCCCCCGGGGGGCGGAGAGCCCCTAGGGGTTGCTCCTCATTACGGTCCAGGGGCGTCTCGTCCCGGTGGAGGAGGACAGGGCGCCTGGCCGGTTCTTAACTGGTTCCTACGAGCACGGGGTGGGGTTAACCCCCCGCCGAATACGGCGCCGGGCACCAGCGCGCCAGGTCATCCCCGGGCCACAGACTTCGACCTGACGACGCGACGACGCGTGCGCGACCACATGAGGAGAAGACCGTGACAACGGCAGTGACCGAAACCAGGCACGGGGGTACTGGAGGGGTGGCCGTCGCGGCACGGGCGCGGCAGGTCGTCAAGGCCTACGGGACCGGTGAGACCCGGGTGGTGGCGCTCGACCATGTGGACGTGGACATCCACGGGGGGCAGTTCACCGCGATCATGGGCCCGTCGGGCTCGGGCAAGTCCACGCTCATGCACTGCCTGGCCGGTCTGGACACGGTGACGGGCGGCCAGATCCACCTGGACGGCATAGAGATCACCGGGCTGAAGGACAAGAAGCTCACGCAGCTGCGCCGGGACAAGATCGGCTTCATCTTCCAGGCGTTCAACCTGCTGCCGACGCTGAACGCGCTGGAGAACATCACGCTGCCCATGGACATCGCCGGCCGCAAGCCCGATGCCCAGTGGCTGGAGCGGGTGGTGGAGACCGTGGGTCTGGCGGGGCGGCTGAAGCACCGTCCCACCCAGCTCTCCGGTGGCCAGCAGCAGCGTGTGGCGGTGGCCCGCGCCCTGGCCGCCCGTCCCGCGATCATCTTCGGCGACGAGCCGACCGGAAACCTGGACTCGCGGGCCGGCGCCGAGGTGCTGGGCTTCCTGCGCCGCTCGGTGGACGAGCTCGGCCAGACCATCGTGATGGTCACCCACGACCCGGTCGCCGCCTCGTACGCCGACCGCGTGCTCTACCTCGCCGACGGCCGGATCGTCGACGAGATGTACGCCCCGACCGCCGACCAGGTGCTCGACCGCATGAAGGACTTCGACGCGCGCGGGCGGACGTCATGAGCGTGCTGAAGACCTCGATGCGCAACGTCGTCGCGCACAAGGGGCGGATGGCGCTGTCGGCCGTCGCGGTGCTGCTCTCCGTCGCCTTCGTCTGCGGCACCCTCGTCTTCACCGACACGATGAACACCACGTTCGACAAGCTGTTCGCGACGACGGCCGCCGATGTCACCGTCTCCGCCAAGGCCCCGGAGTCGGGCGACGAGAACCCGCAGCGCGGGCGGCCGGAGACGCTGCCGGCCGAGGCCGTCGCCAAGGTCGCCGCCGTCCAGGGCGTCGGCTCCGCCGAGGGCTTCGTCGTCTCGATGTCCGTGACCGTCGTCGACGACCGGAACAAGAACGTCGGTCCCACCTCGGGCGCGCCGACGATCGCGGCCAGCTGGAGCGAGAACGAGCTGAAGTCGATGGAGGTCACCGCCGGCCACCCGCCGCGCGGCCCCACCGAGGTGATGGTCGACACCGACACGGCCGCCAAGCACAAGCTGAAGCTCGGCGACCAGCTCCGTACGATCGCCGTCACCGGTGACTTCACCGCCAGGATCTCCGGGCTCGCCCGGTACAAGGTGACCAACCCCGGTGCGACCGTCGTCTACTTCGACACCGCGACCGCGCAGAAGGAACTCCTCGGCGGGCCCGGCCAGTTCACCAACATCGGCGTCACCGCCAAGGACGGCGTCAGCGACGAGGCGCTCAAGGGGAACATCGCGGCCGCGGTGGGCGCGGACACCTACAAGCTGCAGACCGCCAAGGAGTCGGCGGACGAGGGCCGCAAGGACGTCGGTTCCTTCCTCGACATCATGAAGTACGTGATGCTCGGCTTCGCCGGGATCGCCTTCCTCGTCGGCATCTTCCTGATCTTCAACACCTTCTCGATGCTGGTGGCCCAGCGCACCCGCGAGATCGGCCTGATGCGGGCCATCGGCTCCGACCGCGGCCAGATCAACCGCTCCATCCTGGTCGAGGCGCTGCTGCTGGGCGTCGTCGGCTCGGTCCTGGGCATCGCCTCGGGCATCGGCCTGGCCGTCGGCCTGATGAAGCTGATGGGCGCGATGGGGATGAAGCTGTCCACCTCGGACCTGACCGTCCTGTGGCCGACGCCGGTCATCGGCCTGGTCCTCGGCGTGGTCGTCACCGTCGTCGCGGCCCTCGTCCCGGCCCGCCGGGCGGGCAAGGTGTCTCCGATGGCCGCCCTGCGCGACGCCGGCACGCCCGGCGACCGCAAGGCCGGTGTGCTCCGTGCGGTCCTGGGCCTGGTCCTGACCGGTGCGGGCGGGGCTGCGCTGTACGCGACCTCGGCCGCCGAGAAGGCGGGGCCCGGTTCGATGTGGCTGGGCCTGGGCGTGGTGCTGACGCTGATCGGCTTCATCGTGATCGGCCCGGTGCTGGCCGGCGTGGTGGTACGGGTCCTCTCGGGCGTCGTGCTGCGGCCCTTCGGTCCGGTGGGCCGGCTCGCCGAGCGCAACGCGCTGCGCAACCCGCGGCGTACGGGCGCCACGGCCGCCGCGCTGATGATCGGGCTGGCGCTGGTGGCCTGCCTGTCGGTGGTCGGCTCCTCGATGGTCGCCTCGGCCACGGAGGAGCTCGACAAGACGGTCGGCGCGGACTACATGGTCACCGCGGACAACGGCCAGCCGATGATGCCGCAGGCCGAGCAGGCGGTGCGCACCTCCAAGGGTCTGGCGCACGTGACGGCGTACCGCGAAGTGGAGGCGAAGGTCACCGCCCCGGACGGGTCGAGCGCCCTGACGGAGCTGAGCGTCACCGACCCGACGTACGCCGACGACGTGCGCCGCAAGATGATCGCGGGGGAGCACAAGGACGCGTACGGCACGGGTGCCATGTCGGTCGGCTCGCTGTACGCCACGGAGCACGGCGTCAAGGTGGGCGACGAGCTGACGGTCGCCTTCACGGGCGGAAAGACGGCGAAGCTGAAGGTCGCGGCGATCACGCACGACGACGGCAACCTGGACAAGGGCGTGAAGTACATCAGCACCGCGACGGCCGAGGCGAACCTGCCGGCCGACCGGATGCCGCGGCCGTTCATGGTGCTGGCCAAGGCGCAGGCCGGGCAGGCGGACACCGCGTACGCCGGGCTCAAGGACGCGCTGGCGGCGTACCCGCAGTACGTGGTGCGGGACCAGACCGACTACAAGCAGGCCCTGAAGGACCAGGTGGGGCAGCTGCTGAACCTGGTGTACGGGCTGCTGGGTCTGGCGATCATCGTGGCGGTCCTGGGCGTGGTGAACACGCTGGCCCTGTCGGTGGTCGAGCGGACCCGTGAGATCGGGCTGATGCGGGCGATCGGTCTCTCGCGGCGCCAGCTGCGCCGGATGATCCGCCTGGAGTCGGTGGTCATCGCCCTCTTCGGTGCGCTGCTGGGCCTGGGGCTGGGCATGGGCTGGGGCGCGACGGCGCAGCAGCTGCTGGCCCTGGAGGGCATGAAGGTCCTTCAGATCCCGTGGGCGACGATCCTGACGGTGTTCGCCGGGTCGGCCTTCGTGGGTCTGTTCGCGGCCCTGGTCCCGGCGTTCCGGGCGGGCCGGATGAACGTCCTGAACGCGATCGCGAGCGAGTAGCTCCGCGTCCAGGTCGCACGGGGGTCCAGTGGCCCCCGCCCCGCCGGAACCCCGGCGCGGGCGGGGGCCACCGGCGTGCCCGGCCCCCGCGCGGCCGCCTCCCGCGTGCCCGGCTCCCGCGCGGCCGCCTCCCGCGCCGCGCGGACGCGCAGGCGCCGCACGGGCGCGGCGCATGCGCGGGGAGTGACCATCCCTCGCGCGGCGGGCGCGGGGGCGTCGTAGGGTGGGTACCCCCGGCCCGTTCTCGTGTCGGGCCCTTCGCGTTGCCCCCGAGACCTGCGGATGGAAAGCCTTCATGAGCCTGCACGGACTGCTCGACGCCGTCATCGCGGACCCCGCCCTCGGGGAGGCGGTCCAGGCCGCCGGTGACGGGCACCGGATGCACGTCGACCTGGTCGGGCCGGCCGCCGCCCGGCCGCTGGCCGTCGCCGCGCTGGCCCGCAGGACCGAGCGGACCGTGCTCGCGGTCACCGCGACCGGCCGCGAGGCCGAGGACCTGGCCGCGGCGCTGCGGTCGCTGATGCCGCCCGAGCTGGAGAGCTCGGTGGTGGACTACCCGTCCTGGGAGACCCTGCCCCACGAGCGGCTCAGCCCCCGCAGCGACACCGTCGGCCGCCGCCTGGCGGTGCTGCGCCGGCTGGCGCACCCCAGCAAGGACGACCCGGCCGCCGGCCCCGTCTCCATCGTCGTCGCCCCGATCCGCTCCGTGCTCCAGCCGCAGGTCAAGGGCCTGGGGGACCTGGTGCCGGTCAGTCTGCGCCAGGGCCAGAGCGTGGACCTCGGCCAGATCACCGCCGCGCTGGCCGCGGCCGCCTACGCCCGCGTCGAGCTCGTCGAGAAGCGCGGGGAGTTCGCCGTACGCGGCGGGATCCTCGACGTGTTCCCGCCCACCGAGGAACACCCCCTGCGCATCGAGTTCTGGGGCGACGACGTCGAGGAGATCCGCTACTTCAAGGTCGCCGACCAGCGGTCCCTGGAGGTCGCCGAGCACGGCCTGTGGGCCCCGCCCTGCCGCGAGCTGCTGCTGACCGACGACGTACGGGAGCGGGCCGCCGCCCTCGCCGAGGCGCACCCCGAGCTGGGCGAGCTCCTGAACAAGATCGCCGAGGGGATCGCGGTCGAGGGCATGGAATCCCTCGCGCCGGTGCTCGTCGACGACATGGAGCTGCTCCTCGACGTGCTGCCCGCGGGCGCGATGACCGTCGTCTGCGACCCCGAGCGGGTCCGGACCCGGGCCGCGGACCTGGTGGCGACCAGCCAGGAGTTCCTGCAGGCGTCCTGGGCGGCCACGGCCGGCGGCGGCGAGGCGCCCATCGACGTCGGCGCGGCCTCCCTGTGGGGCATCGCCGACGTCCGCGACCGGGCCCGTGAGCTCGGCATGATGTGGTGGTCGGTCTCGCCGTTCGCCGCGGACGACGAACTGTCCGACGACACCCTCAAGCTCGGCATGCACGCCCCCGAGGCCTACCGCGGCGACACCGCCCGCGCGCTGGCCGACACCAAGGGCTGGATCGCCGACGGCTGGCGGACCGTGTACGTCACCGAGGGCCACGGCCCGGCCAGCCGTACCGTCGAGGTCCTCGGCGGCGAGGGCATCGCGGCCCGCCTGGAGGCCGACCTCGGCCGGGTCGAGCCGTCCCTGGTCCAGGTGGCCTGCGGCTCCCTCGACACCGGCTTCGTCGACCCGGCCCTGAAGATCGCCGTCCTCACCGAGACCGACCTGACCGGGCAGCGCACCGCCACGAAGGACCTGGGGCGGATGCCGACCCGGCGCCGCAAGACCATCGACCCGCTCACCCTGGAGGTCGGCGACTACATCGTGCACGAACAGCACGGTGTCGGCCGCTACATCGAGATGGTGCAGCGCACCGTCCAGGGCGCCACCCGCGAGTACCTGCTCGTGGAGTACGCCCCCGCCAAGCGCGGCCAGCCCGGCGACCGCCTGTACATCCCCACCGACCAGCTGGAGCAGGTCACCAAGTACGTCGGCGGCGAGGCCCCGACCCTGCACCGGCTCGGCGGCGCCGACTGGACCAAGACCAAGGCGCGGGCGAAGAAGGCCGTCAAGGAGATCGCGGCCGACCTCATCAAGCTCTACAGCGCGCGGATGGCTGCCCCCGGCCACACCTTCGGCCCCGACACCCCCTGGCAGCGCGAGCTGGAGGACGCCTTCCCGTACGCGGAGACGCCCGACCAGCTCACCACCATCGCCGAGGTCAAGGAGGACATGGAGAAGTCCGTCCCCATGGACCGGCTGATCTGCGGCGACGTCGGCTACGGCAAGACCGAGATCGCCGTGCGCGCCGCCTTCAAGGCCGTCCAGGACGGCAAGCAGGTCGCGGTGCTGGTGCCGACCACGCTGCTGGTGCAGCAGCACTACGGGACCTTCTCCGAGCGCTACAGCCAGTTCCCGGTGGTCACGCGGGCGCTGTCGCGGTTCCAGACCGACACCGAGGCCAAGGCCACCCTGGAGGGCCTGAAGGAGGGCTCGGTGGACGTGGTCATCGG
The DNA here is from genome assembly GCF_044748145.1 of Streptomyces sp. NPDC090022. NCBI lineage: Bacteria > Bacillati > Actinomycetota > Actinomycetes > Kitasatosporales > Streptomycetaceae > Streptomyces > Streptomyces sp. NPDC090022. The sequence goes on along the minus strand of NZ_JBIVFN010000011.1, from coordinate 122,535 downwards.
CACGCACCGGCTGTTCTCCTCCGAGACGAAGTTCAAGGACCTCGGCCTGGTCATCGTCGACGAGGAGCAGCGCTTCGGCGTCGAGCACAAGGAGCAGCTGAAGAAGCTGCGCGCCAATGTCGACGTGCTCACCATGTCGGCGACCCCGATCCCGCGCACCCTGGAGATGGCGGTGACCGGCATCCGCGAGATGTCGACGATCACCACCCCGCCGGAGGAGCGCCACCCGGTGCTCACCTTCGTCGGCCCGTACGAGGAGAAGCAGATCGGCGCGGCCATCCGCCGCGAACTGCTGCGCGAGGGCCAGTGCTTCTATATCCACAACCGGGTGGAGTCCATCGACCGGGCGGCCGCCAAGCTGCGCGAGATCGTGCCCGAGGCGCGGATCGCCACCGCCCACGGCCAGATGTCGGAGCAGGCCCTGGAGCAGGTCGTCGTCGACTTCTGGGAGAAGAAGTTCGACGTGCTGGTGTCCACGACGATCGTGGAGTCCGGCATCGACATCTCCAACGCCAACACCCTCATCGTCGAGCGCGGTGACAACTTCGGCCTCTCGCAGCTGCACCAGCTGCGCGGGCGCGTGGGCCGCGGGCGTGAGCGCGGGTACGCGTACTTCCTCTACCCGCCGGAGAAGCCGCTGACCGAGACCGCGCACGAGCGGCTGGCCACCATCGCCCAGCACACCGAGATGGGCGCGGGCATGTACGTGGCGATGAAGGACCTGGAGATCCGCGGCGCGGGCAACCTGCTGGGCGGCGAGCAGTCCGGGCACATCGCCGGGGTCGGCTTCGACCTGTACGTGCGGATGGTCGGCGAGGCGGTCGCGGACTACCGGGCGCAGCTGGAGGGCGGCGCGGAGGAGGAGCCGCCGCTGGAGGTCAAGGTCGAGCTGCCGGTCGACGCGCACGTCCCGCACGACTACGCGCCCGGCGAGCGGCTGCGGCTGCAGGCGTACCGGGCGATCGCGGCCGCGGCGTCGGAGGCCGACATCGCGGCGGTGCGCGAGGAGCTCACCGACCGCTACGGCAAGCTGCCGGAGCCGGTGGAGAACCTGCTGCTGGTGGCGGGGCTGCGGATGCTGGCGCGGGCCTGCGGGGTCGGTGACATCACGCTGGCGGGCAACAACATCCGGTTCGGGCCGGTGGAGTTGCGCGAGTCGCAGGAGCTGCGCCTGAAGCGCCTGTACCCGGGGTCGGTCATCAAGCCGGCGACCTCGCAGGTGCTGGTGCCGCGGCCGAAGACCGGCAGGATCGGCGGCAAGCCGCTGGTCGGGCGGGAACTGCTGGCCTGGACGGGCGAGTTCCTCGCCACCATCCTCGGCTCGTAGCGCTACGACGCACCGGAACCGCCCGCGCGTGCGGGTACGCGGGCGGTTCCCGGTCGGGCGTGACGCGTGGATACGCGGGGAAAGGGGGGGGCGGGGCTACCGGTTGGGGTCGTCGTCGATTCCCAGGCGCTTCTCCGCCTCCTGCTGGGCCTGGTCGACCTGCTTCTCGTACTTGTTGCCGGTCCGGGTGTTGGCCTCTTGCTCGAGACGGTCGGACATCTCCTTGGCCTTGTCCTTGTGGCCCTTGAACCTGTCGAAAATCCCCATGCGAGGGCTCCCTTCGTGCTCCTTTTGTGACGTTACGCCGCTTTTCGCCCGTTCGCTCGGCGAGGGCCCGTCTAGGATCTGGCCCCATGCGCTCCCGCCTGGTGCCCCCCGTCCTGTCCCTGCTCTGCGCCACCGTCCTCGCGGGCTGCACACAGGACTCCCCGGCGCCGGGCGGCGCGCCCGCCCCCGGACCGGGCGTTGCGGACGGCGCACCCGCCCGGGCCGCCGTGGACACTCTGTCCGTCAAGGGCCGCGCCCCCAGGACCGGATACGCGCGCGAGGAGTTCGGCAAGGCCTGGCTGGACACCGACTCCAACGGCTGCGGCACCCGCGACGACATACTCAAACGGGACCTGGCGGGCCCCGCGTTCAAGGACGGCGGCGCGTGCACGGTGGTCTCCGGGGTGCTGGAGAAGGACCCCTACACCGGCGGCCGGATCCGCTACCGGCGCGGCGCCGGCGGTGGCGGGATCGACATCGACCACGTCGTGGCCCTCTCCGACGCCTGGCAGAAGGGCGCGGGCGGCTGGGACCGCGGCAAGCGGGTCGCGTTCGCCAACGACCTTATGTTGGCGGCATAGATGTCTCACGTTGACGTGTCTCAGGGGCGGGGTGGCTGCGTGTCCAAACGGTGTCTCACGAGCGACGTGCTGCGTGCCGGTGCTGCACTGGCTGTCGGGATGTTCCTGGCGGGCTGTACGGGAAGCGGACTGTCCGGCGAGAGTGGTTCATCAGGCGGTGACTCGTCCGCCAAGTACGGAGCCAGCCCTTTGGCCGCCCCTGACGGAACGAAGCCCGGGCTTGCCCCGATCGCGTCCGAGAAGGACGAGACGACAGCGCGTGAGCTGATCTCCAAGCTGTCGACCAAGGCGCGAGGGCCGAAGACCGGATACGACCGGGACGAGTTCGGCTACGCGTGGATGGACACGACGGACGGTGTGCCACTGGCCCGGAACGGCTGTGACACGCGGAATGACTTGCTGAAGCTGCACGGGCAGAACGTTCGGTTCCGCGACGGCTCCGACTGCGTGGTCGTCTCGATGGACCTGTACGACCCGTACACCGGCAAGGACATCGACTGGCAGAAGGCGAAGGCCGCCGAAGTGCAGATAGACCATGTAGTGCCGTTGTCGTACGCCTGGCAGATGGGCGCCGCTCGCTGGAGCAAGGAGAAGCGGCAGCGGCTGGCCAACGACGTGCTGAACCTCCTGCCGGTCTCGGGATCCACGAACTCTGCCAAGCGCGACTCGGGGCCGGCGTCCTGGCTGCCGCCGAACAAGGCGATCCGGTGCTCCTATGCGGTGCGGTTCGCACAGGTCGCGGAAAAGTATGAGCTCCCAGTGACGGCCTCGGACAAGGAAATGATGCTCAAGCAGTGCGGGGACTGAGAGCACCTCGATGACCTGGGGAAATGCCGTCGCCTTCGCGCTGAGGGACGCCTATGCTCCGTTGCCGTGGCTGATCGCATACAGAAGATCGTGAAGGAACTGCCGACCCTGAAGAGTGTCACCGACGTCTGGAAGGTGGCCGACCGTCGTCTGGCACAAGGGGACGCTGCCTTCGTCGCGGACCTCGGCATCGCGCTCGCCGGGGCGTATGGCTCCGAGCCCAGGCCGATCTGGCAGTACGGGAGCGTCTTCGACCACCTGCTCCGGCTTCTGGCCACCAATCCCGGCCCCGGGAACGTGGTTCAGGCGCTGCGGCTGGTCTCCTCGACGGAAGTCGCCCAAAGGGAGTTGGATCACTACACGGCATCCTTGCTGGCGTCGGGTCATCCGGCAGAGGAACTCGCCGCGGCGTTCACCGGGAACGCCTCTGAGGAGCTGCGTGCCTGCCTGGTCCATGAGCTCGTGCTCAGGGGCGTCGCAGTCACGGAGACGCCGGGGATCGCAGGGTGGGCGACATCGCCACACTGGAAGCACCATCCTCTGGGTTGGCTGCCCTTGGCGCTGTCGGACGTGGAGGGACAGCCGGATCTGCCGAGCTACAGCACCCGGGGCAGCAGCCACTCGATGCCGTACGGCCCGTCGGAGAACGGTCGTGTGGCGGTCGAACGCGGGGCGCACGTGCCGTCGGCCGAGGAGACGACGACCCCTGCCGTTGCCAAGCGCATCAGCGTGGCCGTGGCGAACTGGGCCGAGGAGTCGAACGGACGAATCGAGGCACGAGTCTTCGGCCTGGCAGCTCCTCTGGACGCCGAATCGGTGCCGAGTGCGTTGCTGACGCTGGAGCTGCAGTGCTTGAAGGACGCGGGGAGGAAGACCGCCTTCTCGGTCGTGGCCTGTCCACCGGACCAGGCATGGCGGGTGCTCTTCGCCGCCGCGTCCTCGGGAGGGGCCTACAACTCCGGTGCTCGCGGTGCCTACGGCCGACTGGCCGCGTGGCAGTCCCTGGCCTGCCTCGCCGGGGCCGCGGAGGGTGTCCCTGCTGAGGCGGTCGAAGCATGTGCACGGGAGTGTGCCTGGTACGGCTTCGACGCCGCCACCGAGTGGTTCGAGCGCGTGGCCTGGGACATCGGCCTTGCATCGGTCTCTCCAGAAGGCCGACGGCTGGCGGTGCTGGCCGCGACGGACACCGACTGAGCACCGTCCTGCATGCTGCTTGCGACTGAGGTAGTCAGGTGGCCGGTTCCTGCGATCGCCTCAGTTGTTTGACCACGTCCTTCCGGCCTCCGTCGAGTTGGGCCTGAAGTCGCCGGGTGTCCGCCTCCAACTCCGCGTTCCTGAGAGCCAGGACCTGGATCTGGTTCGCGTACGCCGCGACGGTGGCACGCAGTTCCCTGATCTCGTCCGCCTTCTCCTTCCGGAGTTCCCGCTCGGACTGTTTCAGGCGTGTGATCTCCTGCCTGAGCTCGTCGGACTCCGGACGTCTGGCCTCGGGAGAGCCGAGAATCCCCTTGATCACCGCGGCGACGGGAGAGCGGTAGTACGAGGCTCGGGAGACGCCGGCCTCGGCGCAGATGTTCACCGCCGACGTGCGGCCGTCCGTGATCTCGGGGCGGCCGAGCATGAGCTGCTCGAACGCGCGCATGATCTTGTGGTCGATGTCGGTCAGCCCGGAGTTCTCCCGGGCCAAGCGGGCGAAGGCAGTGCGGACGGTCAGGAGGGTCTCGTTCGTGGAATCCGTCATCGGAGGGTGTCCTCATGGCTGATCTCGACGATCAAGTGGGTGAGCGTGGCCAAGTGCTCGGTGATGGCGAGGTGCTGGAGTCGCGGGAGGTCGGTTGCCTCGCCCAGTTCTGCTTGTGCCATGTCGTGCGCTCGCTCCAGGCGAGGCACGTGGACGGCAGAGCGGCGGGAGTTGGGGCAGCGCATACACATGTCGAGCATGGGGACAGGACGACCCAATGGCTTGGCGCGCTTGCGGCACACGGCAGCTTCAGCCTGGTAGAAGCAGTCGTTGAGCACGCCGGGGTGCAGGGTCTTCGTCAGGTGGTGCAGCAGCGTCCGGAGCCGGGAAGGACTGGCCACGGCGCCGGGCAGGTCACCGAGTTCGCTGCGGATGCGGTCGAACTCGGCCTCGATGCGCAGGGCGGCGCCGCCTGCGGAGCGACCACCCTCGTTCCAGTCGTGGTAGAGGTCCTCGACGTAGTCGAGCTTGGCGACGGCATCCTCGGCGGCGACCTCGTCGGCGAAGCCGGAAGCGGAGGTTCCCGCGTATCCCTCGAACATGGTGATCGCCGTGTGCTTGTACTGACGGGCGCCCGCGACCACGCCGAAGGGCTGGTGGGCGATGTGCCAGGCGAGGGTGCGCCGGAACTGCCTGGTGTCGAAGGCCCAGGGGAGTGCCGTGGACTCTGGCACGTCTTCCTCGATTTCGTCCTCCTCGTTCGGGGGGTGCTCGTCCCTGGGCGTCGTCAGTGGGACGTAGAGCTCGTCCTCAGTGCTGAACAGCTCGTTGAGGTGATCCCGGAATGTCCGGATGCGCCGGGGCATGTTGCTGAGGAGCACGTATCCGTTGCGGCCGCCGCCGTCGTAGCCGAAGAGGTGGCCGGGGTCGTCGTTGATCTCCCTGAGAACGGCGACGGCCCGGTGCACGACGTCCAGGACCGCCCACTCGGCTTCGTCCCCGCTGAGCTTGCGGTCCTTCCCCTTGTAGACCCGTCCGCGGAGTTTGTGCCGGGGCCGCCCGTCGGCACCGGTCTCGGTAGTGGCGCAGTCGCGGTCCAGCTCACGCACTTCCACGTCCCGCATCCCTGACAGATAAGCGATGACAATCCAGCACGCCGTTCGCAGGAAGGACAGCTCGTTGGCAACGTGAAGGGGCTGAGCCGCGGGCGCCACGGCCTTCCAGTGGCCGGCCACTCGGACATCGGAGTGTCCAGGCCGCCTTCCTCGTAGCCGATGTCCTCGCCGGCCTGGGCCATCAGCGGTCGCAGGTGTGCGGAGCTGCCGCAGCCTGCCAGAAGGGAGACGAGGCGGTGGTTGGGGCTCTGCGGTACGCCGTCGACGGTGACGGCTTCGGGCACGGTGTGCGCGGTCTCGCGGGGAAGCCCGGGGATGCCCCGACCGGCCGCGCGGCGTTCGGCGATGAAGGCCAGAACCCGTTCGCGAGCCTGGCCGTGGCCGAGGTTCTGGCCTGTGCGTGCTGCTTCGAGCGCGGCAATCTCCCGCTGGGCGGCCAGGATGTCGCCGCTGGCCTTCTCGACGTAGAAGACCGCTGCCCGCAGCAGCGGCGCGAGGACCTCCTCGGGGATGCGCGGGGTGGCGTTCTCTCCCTTGACCCGCCGCACCCCAGCGACGGCATAGGCACTGCGGCCGTTCCATGGCAGGACGTTCAGCCGGTCCCGGGATAGGAACGGCCCGTGGGCGGCCAGGTGCTTGAGAAGCGTGATGTTACGGACGGCAGTGCCCGGGCTGGGCATCCACCTCGTCAGCACGGCGTCCAGGTGGGTGCGGTTCACGGCGGACAACTGGGGGGCGCCCACTTCCCGCAGGTCGTTCATCACGGAGATGAAGACGCGCAGCTCTCCGGCCGCTGCCGTGGCTTTCATGGGGCCGAGGCCCAGGGATCCCCGGTGGAGGCGGGAGGCGACATACTCCTTTGCCGTGCGCCGCGTCACCGGATCGGAGATCTGCGTGAAGTCGAGTCGCCACGTCCGCCAGGTGCGGGGCAGGACGCACCGCAGGTCCCAGACGTCCTCGGACAGGAGTGGGCCCCGGCTCGGCAGGCCCCGCGTGAGCCGTTCCGGGAGCACGTACTCCGAGGTTGAGGACAGGTCGTGATCACCGGTCCGCGACTCGGGGAAGGCAGTCATGCGATGACCTCCAGGAACGACGCGGGCAGCAGCAGGCGATCGCCGCCGCCCTCGGCGATGACCTGCGCCGTGGCGATCTGGCGCGTGCTGAAGCGGGCGCGGACACCGTGGACGATGCGGTCCCACGCGAGACCGAACCGCGTGGTCCACTCAGCGGCCGGATACTCCTCGCGCTGTCGCTCCAGGAAGTCCAGGAAGGACAGCAGGCTCGGCAGGTGTCGGCTGGTGAACACCGCGTTCGGGTACTCCAGGCAGCCCCAGGCCGGGACGGGGCAGGCAGCCCCAGGCTTGCGCGCGAACGGTGAGGCGAAGAAGTCACGGCAGGAGGCAAGCCATACGTCCTGCTCGCCGGAGAGCGCCGACTCGATTTCCCGCGTGGTCAGCGCCGCCTGGCCGTCGTCGAGTCGTGCGCCGTCGTCCGACAGCACTACAGGTGGTGAAAGCGTCGCGCCGAGCGCCTGCTCAAGGCCCGCCTCCACTGCCTGCTCGTGGGTCTCCTCGTGCGCGCCGATGTCCGCGTAGTGCTTCGCGGCGACCGGCCGGGTGTGGCCGGAGGCGAAGTCCTCAAGGACCCCGCCGGCCCGCAGGTATTGACGGGACTTGACGGTCTTCCGTACCCGCCGCAGGTCGAGGGCGACGGGCCCGCCGTCACGGTCGTTGAGGCGGTCGAGCCCACGCTCGGACATCCACTGCCGGCTCACGGCCGACCCCTGGGGACCGTCGAAGGATGCCCGGGCCTGGCCGTGACGACCGACGTCGCACCACAGTGCGTCGCTGTCGATCAGCTCGCGGGTGCGTTTCGTCAGGCGCAGGGCCAGCCGGATCACGCCACCGGGGAAGCGCAGCGAGCCGCCATCGGTGACCCTGACCGTCTTGTGCGTGGAACCCGGGGCGCGTTTCTTGACGTAGGCGATGCTGACGTAGCCGCGTGCCGGACTCGCCAGACAGTCGGAGCGCAGCTGCCGGATGCACTCGGGTTCGATGCCCGTCTGACAGGCGAGAAGGAGCAGGAAGGGCACCAGGTCCCCAGCGGTGAGGTGGAGACGACCGTTGAGTTCCTCTCTTCCGCCCAACGGGCGCAGGACCTTGTACGAGGCGTCGTCGACGGTCAGCGGGCCGTGGTTGGCGATGAACCAGAGGACGTTCTCCAGCCGGTCCCACCCGTGTTGGCGCGGGTCGCGGCCCGTGGCCGCCAGCTTCTCGCCCTCCAGGATCCGGTCGCGGATGAGGGCGACATCGTCCCGGGCGGCGTTCTCCAGTGCGTCGAGCACCGGGAACGGGTACGCGTCGAGTGGCTTCGACGCCCGGTGGGCCGATGCCGACGTGAAGCCCAGACGGGCGTGAAAGGCGGCCCCGAAGGCGTCGGGGTGCGCCTCGTGCACCAGCTTCAGAAGCCGCACGAGGTACGTCATGGTGAGGTACGGCTCCTTGCTCGTCCCTCCGTACTGAGCGATCAGACGCGTCTCGAACGCGTCCAGGAGATCGGGCTCCAGGTCGCTGAGACGCAGGTCGGAGGCGGAGTCCGGTAGGGCGGCGGCCGTGAACTCGACGAACTCCCGGATGCGTTTGACGACATAGCGGACACCATTGCGGTCACGCAGGGTGCCGGGAGCGCTGACGACTTCAGCGAGAGCGGAGGCGAGCGCCCGGGTGAGACGCGGACACGGGAGCCCTGACAGGTCGATGTTTTCGGGACTTCCGTTGAGATCCACGGTGAAGATCACCGGGCCGATCGTCGGCACGGGCTCGGCCGTGGCGGGGGTCTCCACAGCGGCAGGGAAGCGGACGCGGCGCGGGCTCACCGGTCCTCCTCCGCGTCCAAGGGGATCCGCTCGAAGGCGGCGGCCTGTTCGTCCCAGTCGCCGAGAGCGGCGAGGACGATCTCCTGGGCCTCGTCCAGGACGTCGAGGTATGTGTAGACGGTCGCCTCGTGGCGATGGCCGAGCAGGAGTTGGAGCTTGCGCAGGGGGTTGCCGATGAGTAGGCGCTTCACTTCCGCGTGAGTGAACCGGCGGTCCTCACGCATGCCGAGTGCCCGGACGGTCTGTCGCAGCAGCAGGCCGAGCATGTGCACCGCGAACGTGTGCCGCAGGGTGTGCGGGTGGACGTCGACATCGATCCCGAAGGCGGCACACCGCTCGTTCGCCCGCTGGAAGACCGACTGCCAGGTACTGCGCCGCAGCGGCAGTCCGTTCTCACCGAGCCACAGACACAGGGGACCGACCATGCTTCCTCGGCTGTCGACCTGGACGAGTCGTGCTCGGTCCGCCGCACCGATGCGCGAGTACGACCAGCTCGTTCCGTTCTCGACCACCAGCGCGTGCCGGCTCGCCCGGCGTACCGGCAGCTGGTCCCCAACCGCGTCGTACACGCCTTGGACGCGCCGTCGCTGCACCAGCTCGTCACGCTCCATACCGACGTAGTGGTGCAGGTCGCGGGCCACCCGGGGGCGGACGTACACCGTGCGTGCCCTGCCGCGCTTGGCTACGGCGGCCGAGACGGTGATGCCGCCGATGAGGCGTCTGCCGGTCACCGGTGGCAGTTCCGTCGTCAGCAGGCTCGCGGCCTCGCCCAGCCGCATGCCGGTGCAGACCAGGAGGTCGGCGAAGAGAGCGTTGCGTTCGCCGTTGCGTCCGCGCCACTTGGCGTCCGGGGAGCCGTCCGGCAGCAGCCCGCGCAGCCCGACGTCCCGCCAGAGCATGAAGTCCTCGTGTGAGAGGAACCGGATCGGCTGTCCGGGCACCTCGGGCTCGGCGTCGGCGTTGACCCGTACGCGCTTCGGTCCCTGAGGGGACACCACGGTCTTGTCGACGTACCGGAACGGTTCGGCCGACAACAGTTCCTCGTGCAGCGACCACTGCACCCACTTGTCGAGCGCCGCGATGGAGCGGTTCCAGGTCGCCACCGAGACGCTGCCCGGTCCGTTGCCGTGCAGGCGTACGGCCTTGTAGGCGCGGAGGTCGGCACCGTCCGTGTCCCAGATGGACTTGCCGCCTCGGGACTCGTGCAGGAAGCGGCAGTAGAGCATGACGTCGGTGCTGTAGGCGATGCGGCTGTTCTCCGATCGCACGCCCCAGTTCTCCAGGTCGCGCAGGAAGCGGTTCAGGTGGTGGTCGTAGCCGCCGTCCGGTCCGAGGATGAAAGGTCTGCCCTCGTTGGCGCCGGCTCGCTGAAGGACCGTGTCCCCGTCGAAGGGAAGTGGGTCGATGGGTGGCGCCCCGAGCGCCGTCCGGTGCAGTAGCACCAGCGTCCCGGCACTGGCATCCGCCTCTTCTGACTCCATCACGCGCGAGCCACCCTCCCCGGTGTGAGACAAGCTGTACGCGCACATAACGGAGGGGTCGGTGAGACAGTTGCGGGTGCCGACATAAACGACCCGCTGAACCTTTTGGCCGTGGACGCGGCCGCCAACCGTGAGAAGGGCGACGGCGACGCCGCGACCTGGCTGCCGCCGGACCGGTCCTACCGCTGCCGGTACGTCGCCGCGCAGGTCTCCGTGAAGCGGAAGTACGGGCTGTGGGTGACCGAGGCCGAGCGGGACGCGATGCGGCGGGTGCTCGACGGGTGCCCCGGCGAGCGGCTCCCCACCGGGGGGACGCCGACGGCGCCGCCCGCCCGGCTCGCGCGCTGACGCGCGGTCGCGGGCGGGCGGCGCCGGCCGGTCACTGGTCGCTGTCGACGACCTCGCCGGCGGGCGGGGTGGCCTGGACCGGCTCGTTGAACTTCGAGAAGGTGACGTCCGCCGGGTCCTTGCCCGTGAGGACGGCCTTGAGCAGGTACGGCTCGCCCTGCGTGGCGACGTAGAGGGTCTCGATCCCGTCCTGCGTCATCGTGGTCAGCTTCACGGCCTCCTTGCCGCCGACGTCGGCCGTGCCGCCCTTCACGGTGCCCTTGCTCTTCTCGAACATGGTCAGCAGCTGGTCGAGGTCGCACAGTTCGGACAGGTCCTTGGAGTCCTGCGCCGTCGCCCGGGACTTGACCCACTTGCCGGCGAGCTGGCGGAGCACCTCGTCCGCCTGGTCCTTGGGCAGGTCCTTCACCTGGGTGCGGTAGAAGGTCTCGTCGCCCTTGATGAACACCAGCTCGCCGGTACGGATCAGCTCGAAGGCGCCCTCGCCGGGCAGCGTCATGGTGCCCCGGCAGTCCCCGCCCTTGCTGACCGCCATGTCCATCTGGATCGGCTTGCCCTTGTCGCGGACCGTGCCGGAGATGGTCAGCGAGGTGGCGCCCTTGAGGGCCGCCGTCGACCGGTCGGCGATCTCGGATCCGGACTGCCCGGCGAAGGGCCCCGCGTCAGTGGTGCCGGGAAGGCAGCCGGTCAGGCCGCTCAGGCCGGTCAGGGCGGCCGCGGTGACGAGGGTGAGGCGGGCGGTGCGGGGGAGGGGACGCATGCGGGGACTCTCTGTGCGGGGGTGGGGTGGGCAGTCAGCCCGACTTCTTCCAGTCGGAGCAGCCCGTGGTCTTGAAGTAGCCGTCCTGCGCCGTGATGGTCACGACGGCCGGGCCGGTGGGGTTGTCGTTGGCGGCGATGGACTCCAGGCCGTGCCGGGCGTCCTTGGCGCGCTCCCAGTAGCAGCCCACGGACCCCTCGGCGATACCGGCGGACTTGTAGGTGCCGGGGGCGATGTCGGCGCCGACCTTGAACATGCCGCCGTTGCCGGCGAACTCGGTCTTCGGCGCGGCGCCGGCGGCCTTGTCGTCGACGGCGGACCAGTCCTTGCAGCCGGTGGACTTGAACACCTTGTCGGCGTCCGTCAGGGTCACGTAGCTCGCGCCGGTGACGTTGTCGTTGGCGTTGATGGATTCCATCTCGCCCGTGGAGTCCTTGGCGGTCTCCCAGTAGCAGCCCAGCGAGGTGTTCCCGGTGGTCCGGTAGGTGCCGGGCTTGATGTCCGTGCCGACCTGGTAGGTGCCGTCGCCCTTGGCGGCGGCCTTGCCCTGCGCCGTGTCCTGCGGCTTGGACTGCCCGGCCGTGCCGCCGGTCCCGCCGCTCTGCGCCGGTGCGGGGGCCGCGGACTGCGGTGTCCCGCCGTTGCCGCCGCTGCCGTTGCCGCCGTCGTCGGCTGCCGAGCAGGCGCCGACGAGGGACAGCGTCAGGACGACGCCGAAAGCCGTGACTGCGGTGCGCTGCTTCGCGGTGCGGGACATGGAAGTGCCTCTCTCTCGCCTGGTGAAGGGCCGATCGGTGGGACGGGAGTCATCACAGCAGATCTCTGTGAACCGAGTCAACGCGAATCCAGTATTTGATCCGGTTCACGGGGAGACAGTGATTCCCGTGTGTCCACGGCTCGGTATGCTCGGCGCATGCCGGACCACATCGCCGCCGAAGCCGCCGCTGCCGAAGCCGCCGCCGCCGAAGCCGCCGCCGGAGGCACTGCCGCCGAAGTCACCGCGGCCGAGATCGCCCGCCTGGCCGGGGTCGGCCGCGCCGCCGTCAGCAACTGGCGCCGCCGCCATGCCGACTTCCCCCGGCCGGTCGGCGGCACCGAGACCAGCCCCTCGTTCGCCCTGGCCGAGGTCGAGGCGTGGCTGCGCGCCCAGGGCAAGCTCGCCGAGGTCCCGTTGCGCGAACGTGTCTGGCAGCAGGTCTGCGGCCACCCCGGCGGCGCCGTGGCCGCGCTCGTCGAAGCCGGCTGCGCGCTGCTCGTCGTACGGGACCGGCCCACCGACTGGCTGGAGCTGACGGCCGTTTCGGACGACCGCATGGCCACCGTCCTGCGGCCCGTCCTCGACCAGGTGCTCACCGCGCGGCTGGGCCCCGGCCACCCGCTGCACCGCTCCGCCCCGCCCGCGCACATGCCGCTGCTGCGCGGCGCCGCCGATCTGGCCGCCGAACTCGGCGCGCGCGGCGCCTTCGAGTTCCTGCTCGGCCGTCACCTCGACGCCAACCCCCGCCAGTACACGCTCACCCCCGAAGGCCCCGCCGCCCTGATGGCCGACCTCGCCGGCCCGGCCCGCAGCGTCCTGGACCCGGCCTGCGGCACGGGCACCCTGCTGCGCGCGGTGCGCGAACCGGCCGGCCGGGCCGGGCGCGAGGCGGCCGGAGGCGAGGCCGCCACGCCCTTCGCCCTGTATGCCCAGGACGCCGCCCCGGAACTCGCCGCGCTCACCGCCCTGCGGCTGGCCCTGCACGGCGCCGCCGAGGTCCGTGCCGCCGCCGCGGACAGCCTGCGCGCCGACGGCTTCGGGCAGCTCGCCGCCGACGCCGTGCTCTGCCACCCGCCCTTCAACGAGCGCAACTGGGGCCACGGCGAACTCGCCTACGACCCGCGCTGGGAGTACGGCTTCCCCGCCCGCACCGAATCCGAACTCGCCTGGGTCCAGCACGCCCTGGCCCACCTGCGCGAGGGCGGCACCGCCGTGCTCCTCATGCCCCCGGCCGTCGCCGCCCGCCGCTCCGGCCGCCGCATCCGCGCCGACCTGCTGCGCCGCGGCGCGCTGCGCGCGGTGGTCGCCCTGCCCGCCGGGGCGGCGCCCCCGTACGGCATCCCGCTCCACCTGTGGGTGCTGCGCCGGCCCGCCGGCCGCGGCCCCGAGCGGACCCCGCCACCGGCCGGGCTGCTGCTGGTCGACACCGCCGCCCTGGCCGGCGAGGGCAAGGCCGCCTGGCCCGCCGTGCACCGTGCCGTCCTGGACGCCTGGACCGCGTACGACCGCACCGGCACCGCCGAGGAGGTGCCCGGCGTCAGCCGCTGCGTGCCCGTCCTCGAACTCCTCGACGACGACGTGGACCTCACCCCCGGCCGCCACCTGCCCCCCGCGCCCGCCGCCGGCGGCCTGGCCGAGCTGGCCGCCGTACGCGAACGCCTCGACGACACCCTGCACCGGGCCGCCCGGCTCACCCCGGCGCCCGCCGAGGCCGGCGGCGCCGACCGGCCGCCGCTGACCACCATCGGCGAACTCGCCCGGGCCGGCGCCCTGTCCCTGCACACGGGGACCGGCGCCGACGAGCCGGTGCGCACCGAGGCCGGCGACGTCGTCGTCCCCGTCGTCGGCGGCGGCGCCGTGGCCCGGGTCGTCACCGCGGAAACCGCCGGCGCGGCCCTCGGCCGCAACCTCCAGCTGCTGCGCCCCGACCCCGAGGCCCTCGACCCCTGGTTCCTGGCCGGCTTCCTGCGCGGCACCGCCAACACCCGCCAGGCCAGCAGCTACGCCTCCACCGCCACCCGCCTCGACGTCCGCCGGCTCCAGCTGCCGCGGCTGCCGCTCGCCGACCAGCGGCACTACGGGACACGCTTCCGCGCGCTCGCCGAGTTCGAGGACGTGCTGCGGCTGGCCGGCCGGCTCGGCGAACAGCTCGTGCAGGGCCTCTACGACGGCCTGTCGGACGGCACGGTCACACCGCAATGACGGTTGGGTGCATCCCCTGACCCGCCGCGTGCGTCCATGTATACGCTCAGACCCGTCACTTCACTCGTACCGCCCGCACAGGAAGCACAGGAGCAGCGATGCACGGCCCAGGCCTCCCACCGCCGCAGCACACCGGGTCCGACAACGGACTGCAGGTGACGTTGCGCGTGCTGTTCGTCGCGCTGACCATTCTCACCTGCGGGTTCTTCGCGTGGGCCAGCATGCTCAAGATCGCCATCGTGACGCGGTCACTGCGCAACTGGCTGCTCTTCGGTGTCACCGTGGTGATCAACATTGTGTGCATCGCGCTGCTCGGCACGGACAAGACCCCCGACGGCGAGACCTCGCGCGGCACCGACATAGCGATGATCACCTCGCTGACCCTCGCGATCGCCGTCGTCGCCTACTTCCTCTACGAGGACATCCGCCACTACGCCGCCACCCCCCGCCCGGCCGCGGCCACCTGGTACCCGCAGCCGCAGCCCCAGGTGCCGCCGGCCGCGCCGTACTACAAGCCGCCGGAGCAGCGGCCGGGCTACGGCTTCCCGCCCGGCGCCGGCCCGATGCCCCCGCACACCCCCACCCCCACTCCCACCCCCGTCCCCACGCCCGCACCCGGTCCGGCCGGGCCGCCGCAGGCGCCGCGCATCGGCCAGGTCCGCGCCGAACTCGACGAGCTGAGCGAGCTGCTGCGCCGCGAGGACGGCGGCCAGGGCCAGGGCCCGCAGGGCCAGGACCCCCACGGGCACGGCCACGGGCCGGGCCACGGACACGGCCACGGGCAGGGACCGGGCCGGTGACCGAGCGCGTCATCGGTGAGCGCTACCAGCTCGCCACCATCCTCGGCCAGGGCGGCATGGGCCAGGTCTGGACCGCCTACGACCGGCGCCTGGACCGCCGCGTCGCCGTCAAACTGCTGCGCCCCGACAAGGTCGCCGGCCCCGGCACGGTCGCCGAGGAACTGCGCCGCCGCTTCGTGCGCGAGTGCCGCGTCACGGCGCAGGTCGACCACCCGGGCCTGGTCACGGTCCACGACGCGGGCAGCGACGGCGACGAGCTGTTCCTGGTGATGGGGTACGTCGAGGGCTCCGACCTGGCCGACCACCTCGCCGAGCACGACCCCTACCCCTGGCCCTGGGCGGTCGCGGTGGTGGCGCAGCTGTGCGCGGTGCTGTCGGCCGTGCACGCGGTGCCGATCGTGCACCGGGACCTCAAGCCGCGCAACGTGATGATCCGCCCGGACGGCACCGTCCTGGTCCTCGACCTCGGCGTCGCCTCCGTCATGGACACCGACACCACCCGCCTCACCAACACCGGCACCCCCATCGGCAGCCCCGCCTACATGGCCCCCGAGCAGGCCATGGGCGGCGCGGTCGGCCCGTACACCGACCTGTACGCCCTCGGCGTGCTGCTGTACGAACTCCTCAGCGGCAACGTGCCGTTCGCCGGCTCCACCGCGCTCGGCGTCCTGCACCGGCACCTGTACGAGCCCCCGCTGCCGGTGCGCCAGCTGCGCCCGGAGGTCCCGCACCAGCTGGAGGCCGTGCTGCTGCACCTGCTGGCCAAGGACCCGCAGGAGCGGCCCGCCTCCGCGCAGGAGGTCTACGAGGCCCTGGTGCCGCTGCTGCCCACCCAGGGCACCCCGGCCGGCCCCCTCGACCCCACCCGCCCCTTCCTGCGCCCGATGGCCCCCTGGCCCGACCGCGCGGTCGTCCCGGCCCCCCGGCCCGCGCCGCCGGCCCCCGCCCAGCCGGACATCGCCGCAGCGGTCGACCAGGTCAAGGGCCTCCTCGACCAGGGCCGCCTGACCCAGGCCGTCGACATCCTCGGCGACATCCTCCCGGCCGCGGCCGCCCGGCACGGCGAGCACTCCCCGGTGGTCCGCTCCCTGCGCAAGCAGTACGCCGCGACGCTGATGGACGACGGCCAGTACCGCCGGGCCCTGCCCGAACTGCGCAGGCTGGCCGACCAGTTCCCGGCGGGCGACCCCCAGTCGCTGCGGTTCCGCTACGACGCCGCCCAGTGCCTGGAACAGCTCGGCGAGCCCGCCGCCGCGCTGGCCGAGTACCGCTCGCTGCTCCCGCTCTTCGAGAACCACTACGCCAACCCGGACCCCGAACTCCCCCTGGAGGTCCGCCGCCGCATCGCCCACCTCCTGCTGTCCCTCGGCGACCGCCCGGCGGCCCACGAGACCCTGGCCCGCCTCCTCTTCGACGCGGAACGCTTCCACGGCCCGGCGCACCCCTTCCCCACCGAGGTCCGCCGCACCCTCCACTGGCTGAGCCAGGTCCGCTGACCGGCTGACCGGCCTGCGGGTCAGGCCGCGGTCCGGCGCCGCCGCCGGGCCGCGAGGAGGCCCAGCCCCAGTAGCGTCAGCGCCGACACCGAGGCCGCCGCCGTGCCCGCGTACAGGCCCGGGGGACGGAAGGTGCAGGTGAGGGTGGTGGTGCCCGGCGCGATCGGGGCGGCCAGGAGGCCCAGGTGGGCCGCCGGCGGGCGGCCGTTGCAGGTCCAGCCGGCGATGGCCGGGGTGGCGACGACCGCCGTGCCCGTGGCGCCCGGGGCCAGCCGGGCGCGGATGCCCGAGTCCAGGACCTCCACCGAGGTGGCCGCGCCCGCGCGCAGGGCGGCCACCGCCGTGTCCAGGCGGCCGCGGTCCAGGCAGCCCAGGGCCCACTCGGCCGGGGGCTCGCGGTCGAAGACGAGGCGGGAGCGGTCCCCGTGGGAGACGCCCAGCGGCTGCAGGGCCGCGCGGTTGCGCGGGGCGTTGCCGTTCAGCCGGAACGCCGGGCCGTCCGCCAGGCGGGCCGTGGCGTTGTAGGCCGGCGCCCACAGGAAGGCCTCCGTCCCGGCGGCGCACACCCCGGGCGCGAGCGGCGCCTCGTACACACGGGCGCCCAGCAGGAGCTCCTGGTTGGTGAAGGGCGAGCTGCCGTAGCCGCCCTCGGGGCCGGCCGGGCGGGTCGTGACCAGGGGCAGCGTCGGGAAGCGGGCCACCGTGCCGTCCGGGCGCAGCCGGGCGCCGACCGCGAAGAGGGCGTCCGTGACCGGGTTGTCGATGCTCTGGACGTTGCGCCCGCGCGAGGTCCAGCCGGCGCCGAGCGCCGCCATCGTGCGGGTGAACACGTCCGGGGTGTGGCTGCTGTAGTACGCGCCGCCCTCCCCGCCCAGCAGCAACGGGTCGTTGCCGGTCAGCGCCGGCCGGCCGGCGTCCGTACGGTAGGCGGGCCAGCCGTCGGCGGCCGCCAGCGCCTTGGCGCGGGCCGTGTGGGGCGCGCCCCACGAGGGGTAGTCGTCCAGGCCGCCCAGCTTGCCCTTGTGGCCGTACGCCGTGGTCGCCGCCGCCTGCACCGCCAGTACGCACGCCAGCAGCGCCGCCGCCGGCAGGACGTGCCGCCGGGCCAGCCACAGCGCCCCGGCCGCCCCCGCCAGGCCCGCCGCGAACAGCAGGTACCCCACGTCCGTCGACAGCGCGCTGCGCGTCGCCCACAGCACCCCGGCCGCCAGCACCCCCGCGCCGACGGCCAGCGCCCGCGCGTCCGGCCGGCCCGCCGCCAGAGCCGTCCACGCCGCGATCACCAGGATCCCGGCCAGCACGAAGGTCTGCCGGTACGGGCTGCCGTTCGGCGTCGCGAACACGTGCCAGGCCAGATGCGTCGGCGTCCACTGGAACGACAGCGCGACCGCCACCGCCAGCCCGGTCCACCACCACCGGGTCCGCGCCGGCACCCCCCGGTGCAGCGGCAGCGCCGCCGCCAGCAGCAGCGTCCCGGTCCCCACGAACACCGCCGGCGAGGAGAAGCTGTACGTCGCCGGCAGCGCCCGCGCGAAGAAGTCCGCCCACGACACCGGCGCGAACTGCCGGGTCCAGCCCGGGTAGGCCTGCTTCGAGCTGAGGAACAGCGGCACCAGCACCGGCGCCGCCAGCATCACGCCCAGCACGGCCGACCTCGCCGCCCGCGCCACCACCCGGGCCCGGGCGCGCACGCCCTCCCGGGTCAGCACCACGCGCACCAGCAGCACCAGCACCACGCCCAGCGTCGCCATGTACGCGGTGTAGAAGTTCGCCGTCCAGCACAGCGCGACCACCACCGGCGCGAGCACCGGCCGTCGCCCGCGCAGCGCCCATTCACCCGTCAGACACAGCAGCGGGAAGGCGATCAGCCCGTCGAGCCACATCGGGTTGTACGAGGCCTCGATCACCGACCAGCCGCACAGGGCGTACGAGGCACCCAGCACCGCCGCCCCCCAGCCCGGCCCGCGGCGCAGGGTCCGCAGCAGCCAGGCCATGGCGGCCGCCGCGACCGCCGTCTTCACCACGGAGACGACGTACACCGCGAGGTCGATCTCGGCGCGCGGGAAGAAGCCGACGAGCACCGCGAAGGGGCTGGTCAGATAGGTGCCGAAGTCGGGCAGGAAGCTGGTTCCGTACCCGGACTGCCAGTTGAGCAGCAGCCCGCCCGCGGCCCGCCCGTGCAGCAGGTCCCACAGGTGGGCGTGGAAGGGGACGAACTGGTTCCCGAGGTCGTTGATGCTGCGGTGGCGGGGGCCGTACGGGTGGACGCGGGCGATGGCGTCCCCGGCGCACACGGCCACCGCCGTGAGCAGTCCCGCGAGGGCCGAGGCGGCGAGGCTGCGGCGGCGCGGCGACGAGGCGAGCGTGGGCATGGTGGGGGGACCCTCGCAGCACCGGAAGACCGGCGGATGGCCACGGGATGAACACGTGCCCCGACACCCCCGGAATCGTTGGTCGAACCGGTGGCTCGGATCACCCTGACTGCATACCATCGATCACCGCAAGGCCTTGTGCGTCCCTGCACAATCCAAGCCCGCGCCCCGGGAGGCTCCTTTGCACCGTCGCACAGCGCTCTCCGTCTCCGCCGCCCTGCTCGCGGCGGCCCCTCTGCTCACGGCCTGCTCGGGCCAGGCCCGGCCCGGCACGGCGGCCGTGGTCGGCGGCGAGCGGATCACCACGTCCGCGGTGCAGGCCAAGGTCAACGACGTACGGGCGGCCCAGCACGCCTCCCCGCAGGCGGCCGCCCTGATCTCCGGCAGCGCGGGGCTGGAACGCAGCAAGCTGGAGCGCATGATCCAGCTGGCCGTCCTGGAGAAGGCCGCCAAGGACGCGGGGGTGACCGTGACCGTCAAGGAGGTCGAGGACTTCCGCAAGCTCCAGGTGGAGCGGGCCGGCGGCGCCGACAAGCTGGAGGCGGCGGCCCTCCAGGCGGTCGTCGCCCCCGGCCAGATCGACGACGACTTCCGCTTCAAGCTGCTGCGCGACAAGCTGTACGACCACTACGGATCCCAGGACAAGGCGGTCGACGGGATCCGCGCGGTCGCCGAGAAGATGCGCATCCAGCTCAACCCGCGCTACGGCACCTGGGACGCGCAGGCCATCGGCCTCGGTGACAAGGGCACCCCGTGGATCACCCAGCGGACCCGGCCCGAGCAGCCCCCTGCCGGAGCCTGACCGGCCCGGACGGAGGTAGGTTCGAGGGGTGACCGACGAGACCACCCCCGCCGAGCCGACGCCCGCCGAGCCGACGCCCGCCGAGCCGACGCCCGCAGCCCCGTCCGGCACCGGGCGCATCGTCCTGCTGACCACCAGCCACCGGGTCGCCCCCGGTGTGCTGTCGTGGCCGGCCTGGCAGACGCTGCGCACCGCGGACCGCGTGCTGTGCGCCGACCCGGACCACCCGCAGCTGCCGTACCTGCGCGAGGCGGGCGTCGCGGTCGGCTTCGAGCGCCCCGACGCGTCCGAGCTGGTCGACGCGTGCGCCGGGGGCCGTACCGTCGTCGTGCTGCCCTCCGGCGAGGGCGACCGGCGCCTGACCGACGGGCTGGCCCGGCTGGCCGGCTCCGGCCGGGTCGCCATGCCCGGCCTGGAGCTGCTGCCCGGCTCCTACGACCTGCCCGGCGCGCGGCTGCTGGACCTGGTCGCGGTCATGGACCGGATCCGCCGCGAGTGCCCGTGGACCTCGCAGAAGACGCACGAGGGGCTGGCGAAGTACGCCATAGAGGAGGCGT
The DNA here is from genome assembly GCF_044748145.1 of Streptomyces sp. NPDC090022. Taxonomy (NCBI): domain Bacteria; kingdom Bacillati; phylum Actinomycetota; class Actinomycetes; order Kitasatosporales; family Streptomycetaceae; genus Streptomyces; species Streptomyces sp. NPDC090022. The sequence goes on along the minus strand of NZ_JBIVFN010000011.1, from coordinate 102,307 downwards.
ACGAGCTGGTCGAGGCGATCGAGGACGGCGACCGCGACGAACTGCTGGAGGAACTGGGCGACGTCCTGCTCCAGGTGGTCTTCCACGCGCGGATCGCCGAGGAGGCGGACCCCGGCGAGGACGGCGAGGGCGCCGAGCCGTTCTCGATCGACGACGTGGCCGGGGCCCTGGTCGCCAAGCTCGTCCACCGCCACCCCCACGTCTTCGGCGACGAGAAGGCCGAGACCCCCGACGACGTGCGCGCGCACTGGCTGCGGACCAAGGCGGTGGAGAAGCGGCGCGAGTCGGTGACCGACGGGATCCCGCTGGGCCAGCCGGGCCTGGCGCTCGCGGCCAAGCTGGCGGGCCGGGTCCGCGCCGGCGGGGTGCCGGTGGAGCTGCCGCGGGGCGAGGGCGTCGGGTACGAGCTGCTCGCGCTCGCGGCCCGCGCCGAGGAGGCGGGCATCGACCCCGAGACCGCGCTGCGCGCGGCGGCCCGGACGTACCGGGACGCGATCCGCGCCGCCGAGGGCGTCGGCGGCCCCGCCGCGTAGCGGCCGTACGCACCGGGCGCCGGCCGGCCGTACGTCGGGCCGTACGCCGAGCCGCACGTCTGTACGGGCCGTGCGTCGGGCCGTGCGTATAGAGGGGAGAGCCTCACCCGTGGTGCGGGGCGCGGCCCGCGGGGTTGTGCCAGTGCGGGGCGGGCGGCTGGAGGAACCACTCGCCGAAACCCAGTGGCCGGCCGCGCCCGCCGTGCGCCGGGGCCGTGGCGGGGACCGCGTCGTGGAAGATCCGTTCGGGTCGGGCGCCCAGCTCCCGGAGCACGAGGGCCGTGTCCTCGATGAACGGCGCCGGGCCGCTGAGGTGGACGTCCTGCTCGGGCCACATGCTGCGGTGGCTCAGGGCGGTCGCGAGCCGCTCGGTGGCCTCGTCGCGGTGCCGGCCGGGGGCGGGGGTGATGTACGTGACGCTCAGCCAGCCGTGCCGGTCCGCGTACGCGTCGATGAGCGGGCGGTCGTACAGGTGGGCCGCGTCGCGGGCGACGGCGAAGAGCCGGGCGCCGGCGTCGGGAGGGTGCCGCTCCAGTTCCTCCAGCATCGCCCGCACCGGGGCCCAGCCGGTGCCGGCCGCGATGAAGGTGAGCGGGCGGCCCTCGCGGCGCAGCGTCAGCCGGCCGCCGGCCGCGCCGAGCCGCAGCATCTCGCCGGGCCGTACGGTCCGCACCAGGGCGGTGCTCAGCCGGCCGTCCTCGACCCGGCTGACGTGCAGGTCCAGGGTGTGGTCGGCGCGGGGCGCGTTGCCGAGGGAGTACGTGCGCCAGATCCCGGGCGCGTGCGCGCTGCTGACGCTGACGTACTGGCCGGGCAGGTGGGGCAGCGGGGCGTGCGGGCGCAGGGTCAGGACGGCGATGTCCTCGCCGTACTTCAGGTGGCGTACCACCTCGGCGTCCCACCAGGGCGGCTCCTGGCTGCTCGCGGCGCCGGCCGTCATGGCGTCGGCGATCACCTGGTAGGCCTCGGTCCACGCCTTGCCGGTCTCCGGGGTCCAGGCCTCGCCCGCGGCCTCGGCGAGCGCGGCGAGCAGGCTGGCGCCGACGGCGGCGTAGTGCTCGGGGCGGACCAGGAACTTGCGGTGGTCGCGGCCGAGGTCGTGGAGATAGGGGAGCAGGCTCTCGTCGTCGAGGCGGGCGACGATGTGGGTGAGCGCGGCGAAGAGCCGGTCCCGCTGGCGCTCCATGTCGAGGAAGGCGGGCGGGAAGAGGTCGCGCAGCTCGGGGTGGTGCCAGAAGAGGTGGGAGTAGAAGTACTTGACCGCGTGCTCGGCCCTTCTCTCGACCACCGCGAAGCTGCTCTTCAAGATCCTCACATCCACAAAGCCGACAGTAGGATCGGCTCCGAACGCCAGGTCAAGCTCCGGGGGATCTGCGGACAGCCGCGGCGAACCGCCCATATGGGATGACCGGTGGCGGGCCGGGATACCGTCGGACGGTGCACGATGACCCCGCCGCCGAGCCCACCGCCGCGCCCGCTCCCGCCGTTCCCGCCGCTCCCACCCTCTTCGACTGGGAGTTCGCCACCGATCCGTACCCGGCGTACGCCTGGCTGCGCGAGCACGCCCCGGTGCACCGCACCACGCTGCCCAGCGGGGTCGAGGCCTGGCTGGTGACCCGGTACGCCGACGCCCGCCAGGCGCTGGCCGACCAGCGGCTGAGCAAGAATCCGGCGCACCACGCGGAGCCGGCGCACGCCAAGGGCAAGACGGGCATTCCGGGCGAGCGCAAGGCCGAGCTGATGACCCACCTGCTCAACATCGACCCGCCGGACCACACCCGGCTGCGGCGGCTGGTCTCGAAGGCGTTCACCCCGCGCCGGGTCGCCGAATTCACCCCGCGGGTACAGGAACTGACGGACCATCTCATCGACGGCTTCGCGAGCCGGGGTGAAGCGGATCTCATCCACGAGTTCGCCTTCCCGCTCCCCATCTACGCCATCTGCGAGATGCTCGGCGTACCGCGCGAGGACCAGGACGACTTCCGCGACTGGGCCGGGATGATGATCCGGCACGGCGGCGGTCCGCGCGGCGGCGTCGCCCGGTCGGTGAAGCAGATGCGGACCTACCTGGTCGACCTCATCCACCGCAAAAGGGATGATCTGGGTGATGACCTGATGTCCGGTCTGATCCGGGCGAGCGACCACGGCGAGCACCTGACGGAGAACGAGGCCGCCGCCATGGCCTTCATCCTCCTCTTCGCCGGGTTCGAGACGACCGTGAACCTCATCGGCAACGGCGTCCACTCCCTCTTCATGAACCCCGGCGAGCGCGCCCGCCTCCAGGCCTCCCTCGCCGCCGGGGAGAGCGAGCTGCTCGCCACCGGGGTCGAGGAGCTGCTGCGCTACGACGGCCCGGTGGAGCTGGCCACCTGGCGGTTCGCCACCCGCCCGCTGACCCTCGGCGGCCAGGACATCGCGGCCGGCGACCCGGTCCTGGTCGTGCTCGCGGCCGCCGACCGGGACCCGGAGCGCTTCGCCGCGCCCGACACCCTGGACCTCGCGCGCACCGACAACCAGCACCTCGGATACGGCCACGGCATCCACTACTGCCTGGGCGCGCCGCTGGCCCGGCTGGAGGGGCAGACGGCGCTGGCGACTTTGCTGACGCGTCTGCCGGATCTCGAGCTCGCCGTGGACCCCTCGGAGCTGCGCTGGCGCGGCGGGCTCATCATGCGTGGCCTGCGCACGCTTCCGGTCCGCTTCACTCCCCGCAATTAACTGACCCGGCGTCACGACTGTGACCTTCACGTGATCTGCGCTGCATCGACTTGTGACAAGCGTTCGAGGAGCGCTAGGTTCCACGTCACCCCTCACCGGGTGTGTTTTGCCGTCACGCGAAAGGTCCACCCTCATGCGTTCCGGGAACGGCCGTCACCGGCGCCCCCGTCAGGCTCCCGCAATCGTCGTCACCGCCGGAGTCGCGGGCTCCGCGCTCGCCCTGCCGCTGCTGGCGGCCACCAACGCGACCGCCGCGGAGGCCACCACGTGGGACAAGGTCGCCGAGTGCGAGAGCGGCGGCACGTGGAGCGCCAACTTCGGCAGCGACGCGTACGGCGGCCTGCAGTTCACGCAGGAGCAGTGGAAGAACGCGGGCGGGCTGGCCTACGCCGAGCGCCCCGACCTCGCCAGCCGCTCCCAGCAGATAGCCATCGCCGAGCAGGTGCTGGCCTCCCAGGGCCCCCAGGCGTGGCCGGTGTGCGCGGAGAAGGCGGGCCTGGTCCAGCACGGCCCGGCCGCCGATGTGGACCCCGGCGTGCCCGGCGCCCCCCGCCCGGTCGACCCGGCCCCGCTGCGCCCCTCCGAGGGATCCGGCGACACCCCGCAGATCCCCGGCCACTCGGCCGGCCCCTCGGTCCCGGCGACCACCCCGCCGATCAACGAGCCGCTGCTGCCCACGGCGCCCGGAATGCCCGGACTGCCCGTCATGCCCGCCCCGGACGTGACCTCGACGCCCTCGGTGCTGCCTCCGGTGACGCCGCCCGCCACCCCGGGCGCCCCCGCCACGCCGGGTACCCCCGGGACCCCGGGCACCCCCGGCGCCTCCACCGACCCGGCCGCCCCGACGGTCCCGGCCGCCCCCACCGTCCCGGGCACCCCGGTCGACCCCACCGCTCCGGCGGGCGGTACGACCGCGCCGGGCAACACCCCGACGCCGGACTCCGCCGAGGGCACCGGACGCCACCGCGGCGCCCCGGCCGCCGAGAGTCCGGCCGCCCCCGGACCCGCCCCGGAACCGACGTACACGGTGAAGCCGGGTGACAACCTGACGGACATCGCGGACGCCAACGGCCTCAAGGGCGGCTGGAACGCCCTTTACGAGGCCAATGAGCAGGTCATCGGCAAGGACGCGGACCTGATCAAGCCCGGACAGAATCTGGACGTAACCCCGAAATAGGGGCACTTCAGGCGGGTGGAAACGCCCCAATGTCCGTTTCGTGTAAGTGAGACATGCGTCTCTTCCGGTCAACTGGCGTGTCTCGTTTGTGGAATGCCGCAAACCCGCCCCTCACCTGCGCAAACATCCCTTTCAGGAGTGCAAGTAGGGGCGGTTTCCGGCGAATGCGCTCGTTGAACATCGGGCGGAGACCTGTCTACCTTCTGAATCGCTCGCCACCGCGGGCCCCTTCGACCGCATCGCCGAATCCTGCCGGCGGACGGAGGGAACAGTCGTCGCGTCAAGCGCCGAAGGCAGGAGCGGGGGACCCAAGGTAGGTGCCGGGACCGGCCATTGAGAGATGGTCACGGGAACGGCTAGGGGTTAAGCCGCGCGCTAGGTCGCGCGGCCGGGCAACTCACTCGCCCGAACCCGACAGCTCACCTCGCAGGCGTCGGTGAGGAGAAGTTCCATGCTGCTTTCCGGCAAGGGCAAGCACCGCCGCGCCTCCAAGGCGACCCGCATCGTCACGCTCGCCGGTGTCACCGGTGCCGCGATCGCCGCCCCGCTGATGGCCGCGGGCACCGCGAACGCCGCCACCGCCTCGCAGTGGGACGCCGTCGCCGCGTGCGAGTCCGGCGGCAACTGGTCCATCAACACCGGCAACGGCTACTACGGCGGTCTGCAGTTCTCCGCCTCCACCTGGGCCGGCTTCGGCGGCAAGGCGTACGCCCCGCAGGCCAACCAGGCCACCAAGGCGCAGCAGATAGCCATCGCCGAGAAGGTCCTCAAGGGCCAGGGCAAGGGCGCCTGGCCGCACTGCGGCAAGGGCCTGACCAACGCGGCCTACAACGGCGGCGGCACCCAGACGCCGGCCAAGCCGAAGACCGAGACCAAGAAGACCGAGACCAAGAAGACGGAGACGAAGGCCGCGGCGCCGAAGAAGGAGACCCCGCGCTCCGAGGCCCCCGTCACCCGCTCCGAGCGCGCGGCCACCCCGGCGCCGGTCTCCAAGCCCGCCCCGGCCCCGCTGACCGGCAACGGCTCCTACGAGGTCAAGGCCGGCGACACCCTCAGCACCATCGCCGAGGCCCACGGCGTCAAGGGCGGCTGGCAGCAGCTGTTCGAGCTGAACAAGGACATCGTCAAGGACGCGGACCTGATCTTCCCCGGCCAGAAGCTGAAGATCGGCTGAACCACGGCGCAACACTCGCGGTCCTGACCGCGAAACGTTCGCCACACGCGTACCTCCCCGCCGCCCGGCGCGTCTCCCCTCACGCGCCGGGCGGCGGCGTCTTTCCGGACGGAACGCCTGTTGATCATGGGTCTTATATGACGGAACACGGGTATTCGGACCCTTTTTCGTCCCAGGGGGCGGGCGGTCGGCAGGCCGACTGCCCGGATCCGGTTAGGCTCTAGTGCGGCAGGGCCGTCCCACGGCCCCCGCCCCCGCACACCCAGCGTCACATCCCAGAAGGAGATGCTCGTGCCGTCCATCGACGTCGTCGTAGCCCGGGAAATCCTGGACTCCCGAGGCAACCCCACGGTCGAGGTCGAGGTGGGCCTCGACGACGGCAGCACCGGCCGTGCTGCCGTTCCGTCCGGCGCCTCCACCGGTGCCTTCGAGGCCATTGAGCTCCGCGACGGCGACCCGAACCGCTACATGGGCAAGGGCGTCGAGAAGGCCGTCCTCGCGGTCATCGAGCAGATCGGCCCGGAGCTCGTCGGCTACGACGCCACCGAGCAGCGCCTGATCGACCAGGCCATGTTCGACCTGGACGCCACCGACAACAAGGGCTCCCTCGGCGCCAACGCCATCCTCGGCGTCTCCCTGGCCGTCGCGCACGCCGCGTCCGAGGCCTCGGACCTCCCGCTCTTCCGCTACCTCGGCGGCCCGAACGCGCACCTGCTGCCCGTTCCGATGATGAACATCCTCAACGGTGGGTCGCACGCCGACTCCAACGTCGACATCCAGGAGTTCATGATCGCGCCGATCGGCGCGGAGTCCTTCTCCGAGGCCCTGCGCTGGGGTGCGGAGGTCTACCACACCCTCAAGAAGGTCCTGCACACCAAGGGCCTGTCCACCGGTCTGGGCGACGAGGGCGGCTTCGCCCCGAACCTGGAGTCCAACCGCGCCGCGCTCGACCTCATCGTCGAGGCCATCAAGCAGGCCGGCTACATCCCGGGCAAGGACATCGCGCTCGCGCTCGACGTCGCCGCGTCCGAGTTCTACAAGGACGGCAAGTACGAGTTCGAGGGCCAGTCCCGCTCGGCCGCCGAGATGACCGAGTACTACGAGGGCCTCGTCGACGCCTACCCGCTGGTCTCCATCGAGGACCCGCTGTTCGAGGACGACTGGGCCGGCTGGAAGGTCATCACCGACAAGCTCGGCGCCCGCGTCCAGATCGTCGGCGACGACCTCTTCGTCACCAACCCCGAGCGTCTGGCCCGCGGTATCGAGGAGGGCTCCGCGAACGCCCTGCTCGTCAAGGTGAATCAGATCGGTTCGCTGACCGAGACCCTCGACGCCGTCGAGATGGCCCAGCGCAACGGCTTCAAGTGCATGATGTCGCACCGCTCCGGCGAGACCGAGGACGTCACCATCGCCGACCTCGCCGTCGCCGTGAACTGCGGCCAGATCAAGACCGGCGCCCCGGCCCGCTCGGACCGCGTCGCCAAGTACAACCAGCTGCTGCGCATCGAGGAGATCCTCGACGACGCCGCGGTGTACGCGGGCCGCAGCGCGTTCCCCCGCTTCAAGGGCTGACACCCGTCGGGCAGCCCGGCGCCCCGCGCCTGATGGGCTGACACCTTCAGCGCCTCCGTACGTCCCCGCACCCGGTCCCGTACCGTGTGCGGGGACGTACGCGCTTACCAGGGGAGGCGACAGCCATGGCCGGGAACCGGGATCGGTTCTCCACCGCGACCAGGCTCAAGCAGCTCGGCGAGCGGACCGCGGCCCACGTCTACCGCTCGCAGTCGCGCCGTCAGGTCCGCCGCAGCCGCCTCACCGGCCGCGCCGCCCTGCTCGTGCTCGTGCTCTGTACGCTGGTCGTCGCCCTCGCGTATCCGATGCGCCAGTACGTCTCCCAGCGCTCGGAGATCGCGGAGCAGCAGCGGACCGCCGACGAGGCGCGCCAGCGCCTCGAGGAGCTGCGCGACGAGAAGGCCCGCTGGCAGGACCCGGCCTACGTGGAGCAGCAGGCGCGCAAGCACCTGCACTACGTCCGGCCCGGGGAGATCGGCTACACCGTGATCGACCCGGACGCCGAGGCCGAGGAGAAGCGCCGTACCGGAAAGGACGCGGCGGACCGCCCCTGGTACTCCAACGTCTGGGACGGCGTCGACAAGGCCGACCGCCCCGACCGCGGCGGCCGCTGAGCCACCCACCCCATCCGACCACCGAACCGCGAACGAAGAGACTTCCTCCAGGCATGCAGACGCCCCCGCCCCAGACCGAACGGACCGAGCCGACCGACGCCGACATCGAGGCGTTCGAGCAGCAGCTCGGCCGCCCGCCGCGCGGGCTGCGCGCCATCGCGCACCGCTGTCCCTGCGGCCAGCCGGACGTCGTCGAGACCGCGCCGCGGCTGCCCGACGGCACCCCCTTCCCGACCCTCTACTACCTGACCTGCCCGCGCGCCGCCTCCGCGATCGGCACGCTGGAGGCCAACGGGGTCATGAAGGAGATGCAGGCCCGCCTCGCCGAGGACCCCGAGCTGGCCGCCGCGTACCAGAAGGCGCACGAGGACTACATCCGGCGCCGCGACGCGATCGAGGTGCTCCAGGGCTTCCCGAGCGCGGGCGGCATGCCCGACCGCGTCAAGTGCCTGCACGTGCTGGTCGGCCACTCGCTGGCCGCGGGCCCGGGGGTCAACCCCTTCGGTGACGAGGCGCTCGCGATGCTGCCCGAGTGGTGGGCCAAGGGCCCGTGCGTCACCCCGTGCGGGGAGAAGAAGGACGAGCTGCCGGGGGAGTCCGCGTGACCCGGGTCGCCGCCGTCGACTGCGGTACGAACTCCATCCGCCTGCTGGTCGCCGACTGCGACCCCGCGACGGGCGAGCAGACCGACCTGGACCGCCGGATGACCGTGGTCCGGCTCGGCCAGGGCGTGGACCGGACGGGCCGGCTGGCCCCGGAGGCCCTGGAGCGCACGTTCGCGGCCTGCCGCGAGTACGCCGCCGTGATCAAGGAGCTGGGCGCCGAGAAGGTCCGCTTCGTGGCCACCTCGGCCTCGCGCGACGCCGAGAACCGCGACGTCTTCGTCCGGGGCGTTCTGGACATCCTGGGCGTGGAGCCCGAGGTGATCTCCGGTGACGACGAGGCCGAGTTCTCCTTCACCGGCGCCACCAAGTCCCTGGCCGGCCGCGCCGACCTGGACCGCCCCTTCCTGGTGGTGGACATCGGCGGCGGCTCGACGGAGTTCGTGGTCGGCGACACCCACGTACGGGCGGCCCGCTCGGTCGACGTGGGCTGCGTCCGGATGACCGAGCGCCACCTGGTCGTGGACGGTGTGATCACCGACCCGCCGACCGAGGCGCAGGTCGCCGCCATACGGGCCGACATCGAGGCCGCCCTGGACCGGGCCGCCGAGAGGGTCCCGCTGGAGCAGGCACGCACCCTGGTGGGCCTGGCCGGCTCGGTGACGACGGTCGCCGGGATCGCGCTGGGACTGGACGCGTACGACTCCGAGGCGATCCACCACGCGCGGATCCCCTACGAGGCGGTCCGCGAGATCAGCGCCCGGATGCTCACCGAGACCCACGCCCAGCGCGCCGAGCTCGGTGTCATGCACCCCGGCCGGGTCGACGTGATCGGCGCCGGAGCCCTCGTCCTGCTGGCGGTCATGGAGCGCACCGGGGCCTCGGAAGTGGTGGTCTCGGAGCACGACATCCTGGACGGAATCGCCTGGTCCGCCGTCTGACGGGGGCCTGGCGGGGGTCGCCGGGGCGGCTCTCCGGACGAACTTCGTGAAGTTCTTCACAAGGAAAAGAGGCCTGTTGGGCCAAGGAATGGGTGGTTCGAGCCCCTTCCGAGGCCCGCAGGCCTCTTTCATGCCCGCGTTCGTGCGAAGAGTGGACACCACTGGATCCGCGTCGGAGGTATCCACGAAGGCGGTGGTCCAGTCCTCCCGAGGGCCTGGAGGCCAGTTCAGGACGGGTGAACAACGTCCCCGGGTACCCCATGGTTCCCGTTGCGGGTCATGACCTGGGTCACGTGGGTCGCGCAGTGTAACAGAGGCCTCCCCGCTGCTTGTGAAGACCCTCACGAGCGACGCCCCATCGAGTGCTGGATACTCGTTCCATGAGCACCACGGAGCGTCCCAGGATCCTCGTAGTAGGAGGTGGGTACGTAGGCCTGTACGCAGCCAAGCGCATCATGAAGAAGATGCGCTACGGCGAGGCGACCGTCACGGTCGTCGACCCGCGTTCGTACATGACCTACCAGCCCTTCCTCCCCGAAGTGGCCGCAGGCAGTATCTCGCCTCGGCACGTCGTCGTCCCGCTGCGACGCGTGCTGCCCAAGGCTGAGGTTCTCACCGGCCGGGTCACCACCATCGACCAGGACCGCAAGGTCGCCGTCGTCACGCCGCTCGTCGGCGAGGCGTACGAGCTGCCCTTCGACTACCTGGTGATCGCGCTCGGCGCCATCTCCCGCACCTTCCCGATCCCCGGCCTCGCCGAGCAGGGCATCGGCATGAAGGGTGTCGAAGAGGGCATCGGCCTGCGCAACCACGTACTCGAGCAGCTCGACAAGGCCGAGTCCACGACGGACGAGAACGTCCGCCGCAAGGCCCTCACCTTCGTCTTCGTCGGCGGCGGCTTCGCCGGCGCCGAGACGATCGGCGAGGTCGAGGACATGGCCCGCGACGCCGCGAAGTACTACACCACGATCAAGCGCGAGGACATGCGCTTCATCCTGGTGGACGCCGCCGACAAGATCCTCCCCGAGGTCGGGCCCAAGCTCGGCACCTGGGGCAAGGAGCACCTCGAGTCCCGCGGCATCGAGATCTACCTCAACACCTCCATGGACTCCTGCGTGGACGGCCACGTGGTGCTGAAGAACGGCCTCGAGGTCGACTCCAACACCATCGTGTGGACCGCGGGCGTCAAGCCCAACCCGGCGCTGGCCCGCTACGGCCTGCCGCTGGGCCCGCGCGGCCACGTCGACTGCGAGCCCACCCTCCAGGTCAAGGGCACCGACTACATCTGGGCCGCGGGCGACAACGCCCAGGTCCCGGACGTCGCGCTGCGCAAGGCCGGCGTCGAGAACGCCTGGTGCCCGCCGAACGCCCAGCACGCGCTGCGCCAGGCCAAGGTCCTCGGCGACAACGTCATCTCGGGCATGCGGGGCTTCCCGCAGGGCGAGTACGAGCACCACAACAAGGGTGCGGTGGCGGGCCTCGGCCTCCACAAGGGCGTCGCGATGATCGTCATGGGCAAGATGAAGATCAAGCTCAAGGGCCGGCTCGCCTGGTACATGCACCGTGGCTACCACGGCATGGCCATGCCGACCTGGAACCGCAAGGTCCGCGTGTTCGCCGACTGGACCCTCGGCATGTTCCTCAAGCGCGAGGTGGTCTCCCTCGGCGCGCTGGAGACGCCGCGCGAGGAGTTCTACGAGGCCGCCAAGCCGGCGCCGGCCCCGGCCGCCGCCGCTGCCCCGGCCGAGAAGGCCAAGGCGTCCTGACGCCCGCCTGACCCAGCACGTCCCCGAAGGGGCCGCCCGCCATCCGTGGTGCGGGCGGCCCCTTCGGCGTACCCGGGGCGCGAGTTGGGTAGACGCATGCGTCGGAGCCAATCTGGAGGTGTGCGCCATGACCGACGCCGCGCCGCGGCTGGCCGCTCTTGCCGAGACCCTGCTGGGGTCCGTGCTGCCCGTCCGCGTCCGCGCCTGGGACGGCAGCGAGGCGGGCCCGCCCGGCGGCCCGGTCCTGGTCTTCCACCACCGCCGCGCGCTGCGCCGGATCCTGTGGAAGCCCGGCGAGCTGGGCCTGGCCCGGGCCTGGGTCGCGGGCGAACTGAGCGTCGAGGGCGACCTGTACGAGCTGCTGGACCGGGTCGCGGGCGTGCTGTGGGAGCGCGGGCGGCCCGCCCCGGCGGGTCCCGGCGGCCCCGGGAACCCCGGGAGCCCCGGCGGCTCCGTCCCGCACCCCGCCCCCGGCGGCGCCACGCCCGTGGGCCTGCTGCGCGACCCCGGCGCGCGGGCCGCCGTACGCGACCTGGTGGCCCTGGCCCGGCCGCTGCCCGCGCCCGCGCCGCCGCCGGAGGAGGCGGTACGGCGTTCGGGGACCCTCCACAGCCGGGGCCGCGACAAACAGGCCGTCAGCCACCACTACGACGTCGGCAACGCCTTCTACGAGCTCGTCCTCGGCCCCTCGATGGTGTACTCGTGCGCCTACTGGCAGCCCGGCGGCACCCTGGAGGAGGCCCAGCACGCCAAACTCGACCTGGTCTGCCGCAAGCTGGACCTCGGCGCCGGCGCGCGGCTGCTGGACGTCGGGTGCGGCTGGGGCTCCATGGCGCTGCACGCGGCCCGCGAGTACGGCGCCCGGGTCACCGGCATCACCCTCTCCGGGGAGCAGGCCGCGTACGCCCGCAAGCGGGTTGCGGAGGAGGGCCTGGCGGACCGGATCGAGATCCGCGTCCAGGACTACCGGGACGTCAAGGACGGGCCGTACGACGCCATTTCCTCCATCGGCATGGCCGAACACGTCGGCTCCGCCGGCTACCGCGCCTACGCCCGCACCCTCTACGCCCTGCTGCGGCCGGGCGGACGGCTGCTGAACCACCAGATCGCGCGTCGCCCCGAGGCCGACGAATCGGCGTACCACGTGGACGAGTTCATCGACCGCTACGTCTTCCCCGACGGGGAGCTGTCCCCGCTCGGCAGCACGGTCGGCGAGCTGGAGCGGGCCGGCTTCGAGGTCCGCGACGTCGAGGCCCTGCGCGAGCACTACGCGCTGACCCTGCGGGCCTGGGTGGCCCGCCTGGAGGCCGACTGGGAGCGGGCGGTGCGCCTGACCTCCCCGGGGCGGGCGCGGGTCTGGCAGCTGTACATGGCCGCCTCGGCCCTCGGCTTCGAGCGCAACCGGCTGGGCGTCAACCAGGTCCTGGCGGTACGGGCCACCGCCCCCGGGGCGTCGGGCCTGCCCCTGCGCACCCGCCACTGGCCGGCGCCCTGACGCACCGCCCGCCCGGACGCACGGCCCGCCCGGACGCCGAAGGCCCCGCGACCTCGGAGGTCGCGGGGCCTTCGGCGTCCCCGGGGCCGGGCCGGGGGCCCGGCTCCGCCGCTACTCGGTCTTGATCGCGGTCAGCATGTTCAGCCTCGCCGCGCTGCGCGCCGGCCACATGGCGGCCAGGACGCCGACCACGCCGGCCAGCAGCAGGAAGACGCCGATCCGGTCGAACGGGATCACCAGCTCGTAGTCCGGGATGCTGGCCTTGAAGGTGCGGCCCAGCGCCCAGGCGAGGAAGGTGCCGAGCCCGATGCCGAGCACCGCGCCGAAGAGCGAGATGACCACGGCCTCCAGGCGGATCATGTTCTTGACCCGGCCCCGGTCGAGGCCGACCGCCCGCAGCATGCCGATCTCCTGGGTCCGCTCGAAGACCGACATCGCCAGGGTGTTGACGACACCGAGCACCGCGATGATCAGCGCCATGCCGAGCAGGCCGTACATCAGGTTCAGCATCAGGTTGATGACGCCGCCCATCTCGTTGCGCATGTCCTGCTTGTCGGCGATCTTGATGGCCGGGTTGTCGCCGAGCGCGTCGATGACCTTCTGCTCGTTGGCCTTGGACTCGCCGCCGTCCATCTTCACGAAGACCTGGCGGATCTCGGGCTTCGCGCCCTCCTCCGCGCCGATCAGCCTGGCGTCCATGACGTACGGGGAGACGAGCTCGTTCTCCTCGTAGACCGCACCGATCTTCAGGGTCTGCTTCTTGCCGTCGCCGAACATGGCGTCGATGGTGCTGCCGACCGACAGGCCCGCCTTCTCGGCCGTCTTGTCGGCGACCGCGACCTGACCCTGGGCGAGGGAGGCGGTCGAGCCGCTGACCACCTTGAGGTTGATCAGCCGGTCGATGGTGGCCGGGTTGACGCCGGACGCGGAGTGGTAGGTCTTGGCGCCGTCGATGAAGTAGCCGGACTGCTGCGGGGAGACCGCCGTGACGCCCGGCGCCTTCTCCAGCGCGGTCAGGACCGTGGGGTCCAGGGAGTCGCCGCTGGCCATCGACAGCACGTAGTCGGCCTTGATGTTGTCCGTGGTCGACTTGTCGATGGCCTGGCCGATGGTGACGCCGAGCACGGTCAGGCCGGTCACCAGCGTCAGACCGATCGTCAGCATGCCCGCGGTGACACCGGTACGGCGCGGGTTGCGGACCGCGTTGCGGGCGGCCAGGTTGCCCGCGACCCCGAACACCCGCTCCAGCAGCGGCCGGATCAGGGCGATCAGCGGACGCGAGAGCATCGGGATGAGGACGGCGATGCCCACGAGCGTGAAGAACGCGCCGCCGCCGATGATCCAGCGGCCGGTCTCACCGCCCTTGGAGGAGCCCCACAGGATCATCGCGGCGCCCAGGGCGGTGATGGTGCCGCCGACGCTGTTGAGGACCACCAGGCCCTTGGTGCTCTGCGGCAGGTGCGCGCTGCCCATGGCCGCGACCGGCGGGATCTTCGCGGTGCGCCGGGCCGGCAGCCAGGCGGCCAGCACGGTGATCACGACACCGACGCAGAGCGCGGTGATGACGGCGGTCGGGGAGATGATCAGCGGACCGGCCGGGATCTTGACGCCGAAGGCGTCCATCCCGGAGCGCAGCCCCACGGCGAGGAGCACACCGAGGCCGAGGCCGATCGCGGACGCGAGCAGACCGACCAGCAGGGCCTCGCTGAGCACCGACTTGCGGACCTGGCCGCGGGTGGCGCCGACGGCGCGCAGCAGGGCCAGCTCCTTGGTGCGCTGGGCGACCAGCATGGTGAAGGTGTTGTAGATCAGGAAGACGCTGACGAAGAGCGCGACGAAGCCGAAGCCCAGCAGGCCGGTCTTCATGCCGCTCATGCCCTGCTCGATGTCCTTGGCGTTGCGCTCGGCGAGCGCGGCGCCCGTCTCGGCGCGGGCGTTCTCGCCGACCATCGGCTTGATCGCGGAGAGCAGCGTGTCGGCGTCGGCGCCGGACTTCGCGGCCACCGACAGCTCGCTGTAGTAGCCGGGCACGAGGTAGAGCTCCTGCGCGACCTTGGCGTCGAAGAGCACCAGGGACCCGCCCGCGTTGACCGCGCCGTCCTCGGTGGTGAAGACACCGCTGAGGGTGTACTCCTTCACCGGGCCGTTGGTCGCCACCCGGATCTTGTCACCGACCTTGTACGCGCCGGTCTCGGCGGAGGCCTTGTCGAGGGCGACCTGGTCGGCCTTGGCGGGGCCCGCGCCCTGCGTGAAGGTGTAGCGCGGGTCCTTGCCGTCCTTGACGGGGGCGTAGTTGGCACCCTGGTTGATCCACCCGGTGCCGATCAGCTTGCCGCTGCGGTCCGCGACGCCCGCGAAGCCGGAGACGCGGCCGGAGACGGAGTCGACGCCGTCGAGCTTGGCGATCTTGTCGAGGGTCGGCTGGCCGATGCCCGGCTCGCCCTCCTTCTCACCGTCCTCGTTGCGGCCGGTGCCGTACGAGGTGACGGAGACCGCCACCCCGTCGTAGCTCTTGCGGGACTGGTCGGACATCGCCTTGCTGACGGTGTCGGTGAAGACGAAGGTGCCGGAGACGAAGGCGACGCCGAGGACGACGGCGAGCAGCGTCATCAGCAGTCTGGCCTTGTGCGCGAGGACGTTGCGCAGGGCGGTACGGAACATGGGTGTCAGTCCTGGGGGCTGGAAGTCTGTGCGGTGGCGTCGGGGGCGGAGGACCGGTCAGCTGGTGCGGCCCTTGGCGTCGAACGCCTTCATGCGGTCCAGGACGCCGTCGGCGGTGGGGCGCAGCATCTCGTCGACGATCCGGCCGTCGGCCAGGAAGATGACGCGGTCGGCGTAGGAGGCGGCGACGGGGTCGTGGGTGACCATGACGACGGTCTGGCCGAGCTCGCGCACGGAGTTGCGCAGGAAGCCCAGCACCTCGGCGCCCGAGCGCGAGTCCAGGTTTCCGGTGGGCTCGTCACCGAAGATGATCTCGGGGCGGGAGGCCAGGGCGCGGGCGACCGCCACGCGCTGCTGCTGGCCGCCGGAGAGCTGGGTGGGGCGGTGGCCGAGGCGGCCGGAGAGGCCGACCATGTGGATCACGGTCTCCAGCCACTGCTGGTCGGGCTTGCGGCCGGCGATGTCCATGGGGAGCGTGATGTTCTCCAGCGCCGTCAGCGTCGGCAGCAGGTTGAACGCCTGGAAGATGAAGCCGATCTTGTCCCGGCGCAGCTGCGTGAGCTGCTTGTCCTTCAGGGAGCCGAGCTCGGTCTCGCCGATGCGGACGGAGCCGGAGGAGAAGGAGTCCAGGCCCGCGACGCAGTGCATCAGCGTCGACTTGCCGGAGCCGGAGGGGCCCATGATCGCGGTGAACTGGCCCTGGCCGAAGTCGACCGAGACGTTGTCGAGCGCGACCACCTGGGTCTCGCCCTGGCCGTACACCTTCGAGAGGCCGGTGGCGCGGGCGGCCACGGCCTGGGTGGTGTGCGGGGCGTAGTTCATGGTGGTCACAGGGAACTCCTGTCGGTGCTGCGGGACGTATCGCGGGGGGACGTGTCCATCGTCGCCGCGGCCACCCCCGTCGCGGATCAGCCGCCGTGACCGTTCGTCGGCCCACTGGAGTCTGACCCGCCGCCCGCGCGCCTCCTCCTCTGGTATGACGGCCGTCGCGAAGAGGTCGGGGTCGGGGCGGGGGCGGGGGCCGCGGTGGGGGCTGGGGACGGCCGGGGACGGCGTGGGGTGGCCCGGGGTGGCGCGGCGGGTGGCGCGGGCATCGAAATCCCGTCAATCACAGGCGGGCGGTGATCGTCCCGGACCGGGGGCCGACAACGCGTTCTGCGCCCTGACGCACCCTCAAGCGCCAATAAAATCAGACAACATCGGAATGCAACCCGTTCGGTGACAGGGTGCTTCCGGTTAGGCTCGCCATTGCGTTCAAGGCTTTTCTCGCGGGAGCCGCACGCCTTGCCCGGGTGGTGGAATGCAGACACGGCGAGCTTAAACCTCGCTGGCCCTCGGGCCGTGCCGGTTCAAGTCCGGCTCCGGGCACTCCCGCCGCGCGTCCGGACGCCGCGCCGCCTCCTCATATCCTCCTGCGCGCCGTGCTGTCTTCTCCTAAGATCCTCCTCCAGCAGTAGGGTGATTCTTTTGCGAACGCATTACTCTGGGTGCTAAGGCCGCGCCCGGTGGCCATGGAGGAGTGAGATGAGGAGCAGTAACCCGGTCTTCTCGCGACGGGGGTTCAGCCGCGACAACGGCGGCTACGCGGGCTTTGGCGCGCAGGCGCAGATGCAGGCCGGGGCCGCGACCAACCCGTACGCGACGAACCCGTACGCGACCAACCCTTACGCGACCGACCCGCAGACCGGCATGCCGCAGGCGCCGGCCACGACGAACGCGATGACCATCGACGACGTCGTGACCCGTACGGCCATGACGCTCGGCACGGTCATCCTGACGGCGGTCCTGTCCTGGGTCGCGCTGCCGGTCGACGCGTCCAACATCGGCAAGTCGTACGGCATCGCCATCGGCGCCGCCCTCGTCGCCCTGGTCCTGGCCCTGGTCCAGACCTTCAAGAGCAAGCCGGCCCCGGCGCTGATCATCGGCTACGCGGCGTTCGAGGGTGTCTTCCTCGGCGTCATCAGCTCCGCGACCAGCACCTACATCGGCGCCGGCGTGGTCGTCCAGGCCGTCCTCGGCACGATGTGCGTCTTCGCCGCGGTCCTCTTCGCCTACAAGATGGGCTGGATCCGCGTCAACCGGCGCTTCTACGGCTTCGTGATGGCCGCCGCCATGGGCTTCATGCTGCTCATGGTCGCCAACCTGCTGTTCTCCGTCTTCGCGGGCGGCGACGGCCTCGGCTTCCGCAGCGGTGGCCTCGGCATCCTGTTCGGCGTCATCGGCGTCATCCTCGGTGCCTGCTTCCTCGCCCTGGACTTCAAGCAGGTCGAGGACGGCGTCACCTACGGCGCCCCGCGCGAGGAGGCGTGGCTGGCGGCCTTCGGCCTCACCATGACCCTGGTGTGGATCTACCTGGAGCTGCTGCGCCTGTTCCAGATCCTCTCGGGCGACGACTGATCGTCCCGGAGACAGCACGGGGAAGGCCCCGCGAGCGTGACGCTCGCGGGGCCTTCCCGCGTCAGGGGTCAGGGGGTCGGACGTCGTGGATCAGCGGGTCAGCGCGTCAGCCGAACTTTCTGGCGGCCCGGCGCAGGTCGTACTCGTGGATGATCGCTTTGGCCTGGCCGTACGAGAGCTCGTACGCGCCGCGCAGCCAGTGGAGCTTCTCCTCGAACCGGACGAGGGAGGGACCTTCGTCGACGGTACGGAGCCAGTCGGACATCTCACGACCGGTGGTCTGAGGGATGCGGTCGATCATGTTGCGGTGGGTCTGCTCGGAGAACTCTACGGACATGGGCGCCTCCGGGGGTATCGCCGTCGTGCTGTTCTCTTCATGCCACCGTGCCCGACCGTTTGCCCGTTGGCAATGGCGCGTGTACGGCGCGTAAGGTCGGCCGGGTGCTCGATACCTCGCCCCTGACCGCCGTCGTGGAACGTTTCGCCGACCGGCTGCGCGCCGCCCCGCAGAGCCGCCTGCAGCGCGGTGCGGCCGCCGAGGGCCTGGCGCTGGCCCGGGAGCTGTCGGCGCGCGCACAGCGGCTGGAGGGGGCCTCAGAGGTCCGCGAGATGCCCGACGCCGGACTGTTCGCCGTCGGGGACCAGGTGGCCGTCGCCGGGCTGGACCTGGCCCAGGCCCTGCGCGAGGCCCCGTACTCCCCGGACGCGCGAACGGCCCCGTCCGGGATGCTGGACGAGGCCGTGGCGCTGGTGGAGCGGGCGGAAGCCAGAGCGCTGGGCTGAGCCGGAGACGGCGGCGCGTGGGCGCGTCGCGTGGGCGTCGCGTCAGCGCGTCGGCGCGTCGGCGCTCAGAGGGAGGCGATGACGCGGTCCGCGAGGATGTAGACGTTGCTGTCGGGGTCGTCGGAGTCGCCGCAGGAGAACGTCAGCGCGTAGGCCCCCGAGATGCCCGAGCCGCCGAGCAGGACCGGCGCGGTGCCCGACCGCAGGGCCTCCGCCAGCCGCTCCGCGGTCTCCCGGTGGCCCGGGGTCATGCACAGCGTGGTGCCGTCCGTGAAGACGTACACGTCCAGGGTGCCCAGCGGGCCCGGGCGGACGTCCGCGAGGGCCGTACGGGCGTGCGCGAGCTCTTCCAGGCGGCTGACGGTGCGCTCGTGGTCGGCGCCGGGGCTCGGCTGGACCGGAACGAAGTCGGGGTGCGAGGGGTGGCGCCGGCGGGCGGCGGCCAGCTCGGGGGAGTCCTCCGGGTACTCGTCCACCTCGTCCCCGAGCACCGGCTCCAGGTCCAGCGGGTCCAGACCCATCGGGTCCAGGCCCACCAGGTCCGCCTGCCGGGGCAGGAAGAGCGGGTGGTCCTCGCCGAGCCCGGGCATACCGCCCAGCAGCGAGGTCGGGGCGTCCCCGGCGAAGCGGGGGGTGGCGTCGGCGGCGTCACGGGCCTCCTGGGCGGCCCAGAAGGCGCGCGCCTCGGCCAGCTCGCGCTCGCGCTCCTCGGCGAGGGCCTCGGCCACGGCGGCTCGTATCTCGGCAGCCGGGGTTTCGGTGGCGTGACGGGCGTGCGGGACGGTCGTACCGCGAGGCTGGACCGACGCGACGAGCTCGCCGCGCAGGGCCGTGACCTGCTTGCGCAGGCTGTGCACCGCGTGCAGCGCAGCAGCGCCCACGGCCGTGGCAGCGGCCGTGGTCAGCAGCAGGGCAAGAGACATGGCGCTCACTGACTAACTCCAGATGTGTTCCGATCCCCCGACTTCCTACAACAGCTTGACCCGACCTGGGAATGGCGTGCAGTGCATTACGTCACGAAATGGACAGGTCTTTCGCCCCGGCGATCATAGGCGCACCTCGCCTGACCTGCGTAAATACCGATCCCCCAGGACAAAGGTCACATCCTGGGGGAGATTCGGTCACAGGTCGGCCGCGGCGGGATTGGAATCGCTGTCAGTAGCGACGCGCGACCCGAGCGCGGCCGTTCAGCTCAGCCGCTCGCGTTCTTGGTCGCGCTGAGCTTCGCCTGCGCTGCGGGCAGGTGCCGCCCCTCGTTCCTCGGGGCGACCCCTACCCTCCGCTACGGCTCAGCTCAGCCGCTCGCGTTCTCGGTCGCGCTGAGCTTCGCCTGCGCTGCGGGCAGGTGCCGCCCCTCGTTCCTCGGGGCGACCCCTACCCTCCGCTACGGCTCAGCTCAGCCGCTCG
>NZ_JBIVFN010000011.1:22798-82368 GCF_044748145.1 Streptomyces sp. NPDC090022 | reverse complement strand
CGGTCGCGCTGAGCTTCGCCTGCGCTGCGGGCAGGTGCCGCCCCTCGTTCCTCGGGGCGACCCCTACCCTCCGCTACGGCTCAGCTCAGCCGCTCGATGACCATGGCCATGCCCTGGCCGCCGCCCACGCACATCGTCTCCAGGCCGAACTGCTTGTCGTGGAACTGCAGGCTGTTGATCAGGGTGCCGGTGATACGGGCACCGGTCATCCCGAACGGGTGGCCCACGGCGATGGCGCCGCCGTTGACGTTCAGCTTCTCCAGCGGGATCTCCAGGTCGCGGTACGACGGGATGACCTGGGCGGCGAAGGCCTCGTTGATCTCGAACAGGTCGATGTCGCCGACGGTCAGCCCGGCCCGCTTCAGGGCCTGCTTCGACGCCTCGACCGGGCCCAGGCCCATGATCTCGGGGGACAGGGCGGTGACACCGGTGGAGACGATCCGGGCCAGCGGGGTCAGGCCCAGCTCCCGCGCCTTGGTGTCGCTCATGATGACGAGCGCCGCGGCGCCGTCGTTGAGCGGGCAGCAGTTGCCGGCCGTGACCAGGCCGTCGGGGCGGAAGACGGGCTTGAGGCCCTCCACGCCCTCCAGAGTGACCCCGGCGCGCGGGCCGTCGTCCTTGGCGACGACCGTGCCGTCCGGGGTGGTGACCGGGGTGATCTCACGGGCCCAGAAGCCGTTCTTGATGGCTTCCTCGGCGAGGTTCTGCGAGCGCACGCCGAACTCGTCCATGTCCCGGCGGGTCACGCCCTTGAGGCGGGCCAGGTTCTCGGCGGTCTGCCCCATCGAGATGTACGCGTCGGGGATCAGGCCGTCCTCGCGCGGGTCGTGCCAGTCGCTGCCCTCGCTCGCGGCGACCTCGGCCGTACGGGCCTCGGCGTCGACGAAGAGCGGGTTGTGGGTGTCCGGCAGGCCGTCGGAGGAGCCCTTGGCGAACCGCGACACCGTCTCGACGCCGGCGGAGATGAAGACGTCGCCCTCGCCCGCCTTGATGGCGTGCAGCGCCATGCGGGAGGTCTGGAGGGAGGACGAGCAGTAACGGGTGATCGTCGTGCCGGGCAGGTAGTCCATGCCCATCTGCACGGCGACGATACGGGCGAGGTTGTGGCCCTGCTCGCCGCCCGGGAGGCCGCAGCCGAGCATCAGGTCGTCGATCTGGCGCGGGTCCAGCTCGGGGATCTTCGCGAGGGCGGCCTGGATGATCGTGGCGGTCAGGTCGTCGGGGCGGACGTCCTTGAGGGAGCCCTTGCCGGCGCGCCCGATCGGAGAGCGGGCGGTGGAAACGATGACGGCTTCGGGCATCGGGACTCCAAGGGTGCGTCGTTGCGGGACCGCATGCGAAGTTACCGCCCCGTACGGTCGAGGTCACCGCCTGGCGCGTGTGATGCGGACCGCACCCGTGCCCCGGCCGGGCGGAACGCAACCGGCCGCGTCCCGGCCCCGCCCTTGACAGCAACGCCCGGCCGCCCGCTATGCCCGCCCCCGGCCCGGGAGGGCCGCGAGCCGCGGGCCGCGAGCCGCGCGGGTCCCCGCGTCAGGCCGGGTGGACCGGGTCGGGCGCGGCGGGGCCCGTCGGGCCCCTGGACGGGCCGCCGGTGGCCCCGGTGGCCCCGGTGGCCCCGGTGGCCCCGGCCGCCCCGGCCGCCCCGGTGGCTCCCGTGGCCCCGGCGGCCGCCGGAGCCGCACGCGCCGCCGTGTGTTCCAGGTCCTCGCCCGGGACCCGCCGCCGGCGGCGGTGCTTGAGCAGGGCCCACGGGGCGCGGGCCGCCGTGACCTCGGTACCCGCCTGGCCGGCCGCCGCCGACGCCGCCTTCGCGACCGGCAGCATGTCCTCGTCGCGCGAGACGTCGAGCCGGTCGGTCTCGGGCCACAGCCCCAGCGCCGCGCACATGGTCGGCAGGACGGCCATCGCGGCGGTCGCGTACCCCTCCGCCGACGGGTGGTACGAATCGGGCCCGAACATCTCGCGGGGGTTCGCCGCGAACTCCGGGCCCAGCATGTCGCCCATGGAGACGGTCCGGCCGCCCTGGGCCACCACCCCGATGGTCTGCGCCGCGGCCAGCTGCCGCGAGACGCGCCGGGCCAGCCAGCGCAGCGGCTGGTAGACCGGCTCGATGGTACCCAGGTCCGGGCAGGTGCCGACGACCACCTCGGCCCCCGCCAGCCGCAGCCGCCGTACCGCGGCCGTCAGCAGCCGGACCGACTGGGTCGGCGGCATCCGCCGCGTGACGTCGTTCGCCCCGATCATGATCACGCAGACGTCCGGGGCGGGCAGATCCGTGTCCAGCAGGAGCGAGACCTGGCGGTCCAGGTCGTCGGACATGGCCCCCGACAGCGCCACGTTGCGCAGCTCCACCGGCCGCTCGGCCACCGCCGCCAGCCCCGAGGCCAGCAGCGCGGCCGGGGTCTGTCTCGCCCGGCGCACCCCCAGCCCGGCCGCCGTCGAATCACCCAGCATCGCCAGCCGCAGCGGTCCCGGGCTCAGCTCCGGCCCGCCGAACTCGCTGCCGTACAGTCCGTCCGCCCGCGGCGGATCACCCAGACCGGTGCCGACCGTACGCTTCGCGAGCTGCACCTCCGCCAGGACCAGACCGACCGTGGCCGCACCCAGCAGACCGAGCCCGCCCCCGCCGTACGCCGCGCCCGCCGCGATACGGCGGGCCGTCCTCGCCCTCGACACCTTTCCGGCCACCTCCTCGTTCTGCTGGCTTACCTGCCCCGTAGCACTCCTCGGCCAATCTCCTTTCGACATACCCTGGCGGTGCCTCCCGGAGAACCCGTGGAGTCCTGTCCTTGGAGAACATGGTGCAATTCCACGACTCGATGATCAGCCTCATCGGCAACACCCCGCTGGTGAAGCTCAACCGTGTGACCGAAGGGATCCAGGCGACCGTCCTGGCCAAGGTCGAGTACTTCAATCCGGGCGGATCCGTGAAGGACCGCATCGCCGTGCGCATGATCGAGGCCGCCGAGGAGAGCGGAGCGCTCAAGCCCGGTGGCACCATCGTGGAGCCGACCAGCGGAAACACCGGCGTCGGACTCGCCATCGTGGCCCAGCAGAAGGGCTACAAGTGCATCTTCGTCTGCCCGGACAAGGTGTCGATGGACAAGATCAACGTGCTGCGCGCGTACGGCGCCGACGTCGTGGTCTGCCCGACCGCCGTCGATCCCGAGCACCCGGACTCGTACTACAACGTCTCCGACCGCCTCGTCCGTGAGACCCCCGGCGCCTGGAAGCCCGACCAGTACAGCAACCCGAACAACCCCCGTTCGCACTACGAGACCACCGGTCCGGAGCTGTGGGAGCAGACGGAGGGGAAGATCACCCACTTCGTCGCGGGCGTCGGCACCGGCGGCACCATCTCGGGCACCGGCAACTACCTCAAGGAAGCCTCCGGCGGCAAGGTCAAGGTCATCGGCGCCGACCCCGAGGGCTCGGTCTACTCCGGCGGCTCCGGCCGCCCGTACCTCGTCGAGGGCGTCGGCGAGGACTTCTGGCCGACCGCGTACGACCGATCCGTCGCCGACGAGATCATCGCCGTGTCCGACAAGGACTCCTTCCAGATGACCCGCCGCCTCGCCAAGGAGGAGGGCCTCCTCGTCGGCGGCTCCTGCGGCATGGCCGTCGTCGCCGCGCTCCGCGTCGCCGAGAACCTCGGCCCCGACGACGTCGTCGTCGTCCTGCTGCCGGACAGCGGCCGCGGCTACATGAGCAAGATCTTCTCGGACGAGTGGATGGCCGGCCACGGCTTCCTGGAGGAGGCCGGCAGCGCCGCCCGCATCGGCGACGTCCTCAACGACAAGCAGGGCACCCTGCCGTCCCTGGTGCACATGCACCCCGAGGAGACCGTCGGCCAGGCCATCGAGGTCCTGCGCGAGTACGGCGTCTCCCAGATGCCCATCGTCAAGCCGGGCGCCGGGCACCCCGACGTCATGGCGGCCGAGGTCATCGGCTCGGTGGTCGAGCGCGAACTGCTCGACGCGCTGTTCGCCCAGCGGGCCTCGCTCTCCGACCCGCTGGAGAAGCACATGAGCTCCCCGCTGCCGCAGGTCGGCTCCGGCGAGCCCGTGTCCGAACTGATGGACGTCCTCGGCAGGGCCGACGCGGCCATCGTGCTCGTCGAGGGCAAGCCCACCGGCGTCGTCAGCCGCCAGGACCTGCTCGCGTTCCTCGCGCGCACCGCCAAGTAGGCAGCCGGGCCCGGCCGGTTGGCGCGGCTTCGCGCAAACGGTACGGGCCCGACACGTGACGGCAGCACCCGCTTAACACGCCTGCGGCACAGTAGTGGCTGTCGGCAGGGCCCCTGGGAAGCCCGGCCGGCAGCCACGAACGGCGTTGCGCGGCAACCGGAGCGGCTCCCGGCCCCGCGCGTACGCCACGGACGCGGGGCCGGCCCTGACCCGGCCCGTGTCCAAGCGGGAACCGCCGTCGTCCCGCCCCCCGGCCAGCCGGGGGTGCGGCGGTTCCCGCCTCTCTTTTTTTGGGCTCGGTTCGCCTCCGGGGGCGCTTTTTGCCGGGCTCACAGGGCCGTGCGTCCTCGAAACGGCTCGTTCCTCGCCGTTCCTCCGGGCGCTCGTCCCTGTTCCCCCGGCGCGCCCCCTTCGGCTCACTCGCCCGCGCAGGCTTCGCTCTGCGTAACCCCTCGGCCCGGGACCTTGTGCCCGCACGGCAAACCGTCAGCGCCGCCGGACCCATCCAGCCCCGCCGGCGTTTGAGGCGCAGGGGTCCGGCGCCGGCCGACCGTTCAGCTCCGCCGGGCACCTCATCCAGCCCCGCCGGCGTTTGAGGCGCGGGGGTATGGGGGCGGAGCCCCGATACCCGGCCCCGGGGTACCCTCCCAGCGCCGCCGGGCGCCGCACCCCATCCAGCCCCGCCGGCGTTTGAGGCGCAGGGGCCGCGGGGGCGGAGCCCCAGGAACGGCGGGCGGGCGCCGGGTCAGCCGGCGGAGCCCACCGGCGGCCGCCCGCCGCGCAGCGACCGGTGGGCGAACGTGACGCCCAGGACGCCCAGCCAGGTGACCAGGAGCCCCGCCAGGCCCGCGTGGGCCGCGCCGATCGCCGACAAGGGGATCGCCAGGACCAGCGTGACGATGGCGAAGCCGAAGCGTTCGCCGAAGCTGCTTCCCCCGCCCGCCGCCGGACGGCCGCCACGCGCCGCGGACAGCCTCTCCTCCGCCAGCCGCCGCCGCACCTGCGTGTCGACCTTCTCCACGAAGGAGTCCACGAGCGCCGACTCGTACTCCGGCCCCAGCTCCCGGCGGGCCCTGAGCGTGGCGTCGAGATCCCTCTTCAGCTCTTCCATACGGCCACCGTAGGAACGGCCCGCCCCGGCCGCACTGGGGGTAGCCCCCCCATCCCGCCCGCCCGGCCACCGCAGGGCCGGCGTCTCGCAGGGCGGCCGCCGCTTGCCGTCCTGCATATCCGCATGCACAGTGCTGACACACTGAATAGATCAGCGGGGATCACACGCGTCACGGCGACGGAGGAGGGTGGGGCGGACCATGAGCGAGAGCCCGGCCGCGCGGCTGCAGAAGCTGTTCGAGGGGCACCGGCTGACGCCGACCCAGCGCCGCATCGCGCACTGCATGGTGCGCGGCGCGGCCGACGTCCCGTTCCTGTCCAGCGTCGAACTCGCCGAGCTCGCCGGCGTCAGCCAGCCCTCGGTGACCCGGTTCGCGGTCGCGCTCGGCTTCGACGGGTATCCGGCGCTGCGCCGCTACCTGCGCGAGGTGGCGCCCGCCGAGCGGGCCGAGACCGTGGACAGCGACTCGTACAACTCCTACCAGCAGGCCGTCGAGGGCGAGATCGAGAACCTGCGCCGGCTCGTCGCCGTGCTCGCCGAGCCCGGGCCCGTCGAGGAGGCGGGGCGGCTGCTCGCCGGTTCCACGCCGCTGCCCGTGCTCGGCCTGCGCGCCGCGTCCTCGCAGGCCCGCGGCTTCGCGTACTTCGCGGGCAAGGTGCACCCCGACGTGCGCCTCCTCGACGAAGGCGGCTCGATGCTCGCCGACCGCATCGACGCCGCCGTCGGCTCCGGCGCGTCCGCGCTGCTCTGCTTCGCGCTGCCCCGGCACCCGCGGGAGGTCGTGGAGGCCCTGCGGTACGCGCGGGAGGCCGGGCTGACGGTCGTCACGGTCGCCGACTCCGCCTTCGCGCCGGTGGCCCACCACTCCGACCTGCTGATCCCCGCCCCGGTCGGCACCGGACTCGCCTTCGACACCGCGTGCGCGCCCATGCTGCTGGGCCGGGTGCTGCTGGAGGCGATGGCGGACGCCCTGCCGCAGGCGCAGGCCCGGCTGGAGGACTTCGACGCCAAGGCCGCCGCCCGGGGGCTCTTCGTCGAGTGAGCCCGCCCCGGGTCCCCGCCCCCGGCCCGCCGCGCCCCCGGCCCGGCCCGCCGCGCCCCCGGCCCGGTCCGCCGCGGTCAGCGGTAGGGGAGCTCGGCCAGTTCGGCCGCCAGCCGGTCCCGCAGCGCCGGGATCCGCGAGAGCAGCGGCAGCACGGTGTTGCGTACGGCGCGCAGGGCGGGGGCGCGCAGGGTCGCCACCCGGGTCATCCGGTGGGTCAGGGCCACCACCCGCAGGGCCACCGGGCGCCGCCGGGCCTCGTAGCCGTCGAGGGCGTCCGCGCTCCCCTCGGCCAGCGCCCGGGCCAGGGCCCGGCCGAGGGCGTGGCCGTCCTGGATACCGGTGTTCATGCCCTGGCCGCCGGCCGGGCTGTGGACGTGCGCCGCGTCCCCGGCCAGCAGCAGCCGCCCGGCCCGGTAGCGGTCGGCGACCCGGTGGTGGACGCGGAACCGTGACGACCAGACGAGCGAGGTGACGGTGGCCCGGCCCGGCGCGCGCTCGTCGAGCAGGGTTTGCACGAAGGCCAGGGAGGGGGTGGCCGGGGCCTCGTCCACGGTGGCGACGATCCGGTAGCGCCCCCCGGGCAGCGGGGCGACCACGACCAGGCCCGCGGCGCCGAAGGTGAGCGAGACCTCGCCCGGGCCCGGGGCCCACTCCATGGCCACGTCGGCGAGGACGAACGACTCCTCGTACCGCTCGCCGGTGAACCCGATCCCGGCGGCCTCGCGGACGCGGCTGTGCATGCCGTCGGCGCCGACGGTGTACCCGGCGCGCAGGCTCTCGCCGGTCGTCGTGGTGAGCGTGACGCCGTCGGCGTCCTGGGTGACCGCGCCGACCTCGTACGGGCGGTGGACGTCCCGGCCGAGCGCGCGGAGCCGGCCGAGCAGCACCGCCTCGGTCTCGTACTGCGGGACCATCAGCGCGTACGGGTGGGCGGTGGGCAGCCCGTCGAAGCGGATCGAGGCGAGCGGACGGGCGCCGTCGCGCAGCCGGAACCGGCTCACCGGCAGGCCCCGGCCGGTGAGTTCGCCCGCCAGGGCCCCCGACGGGTCGAGCTCGTCGAGGACCTCCAGGGTGCGGGCGTGCACGACGGCGGCACGCGACGTGTTGGTGCCCTCGGCCTGCCGGTCGAGGAGGACGAAGTCGACGCCCGCCTCCGCGAGGGTGACGGCGAGGGCGAGGCCGGTCGGGCCGGCGCCCACGATGGCGACGTCGGTCCGGGCCGGGAGTGCGGCGGAGCTGGTCACGGTGGCCTCCTCCAGAATGCCAACGTTTGTTGGCCAACGGCTGTTGACTTCAGGGTGCCCCCGGTCGCCCTGGTGTGTCAACGGTTGTTGGCCTACAGTTGTTGGCATGACGGTGCGCAGTGCGGAACAGACCAAGGCGACGATCCTGCGGGCGGCGCGCGACCACTTCGCCGCCCACGGCTACGAGCGGACGACCATCCGGGGCGTCGCCTCGGACGCCGGGATCGACCCCTCGATGGTCATGCGGTACTTCGGCAGCAAGGACAAGCTCTTCGACGCGGCCCTCGCCGTGGACCTGCGCCTGCCGGACCTGTCCGCCGTCGCCGCGGACCGGCTGCCCGAGGCGCTCGTACGCCACTTCGTGGACCGCTGGGAGGGCGACCCGGCGGACGACGCCCTGCTCGTGCTGCTGCGCTCGGCGGTGACGAACGAGCGGGCGGCCGGGCGGATGCGGGACGTCTTCGCGGAGCAGGTGGCCCCGGCCCTGGCCGCCGCCCTCGGCCCCGCGCGGGCCGCCCGGGTGGCCGGGCTGGTCTCCGCCCAGCTGCTGGGCCTGGCCCTGACCCGCTACCTGGTCCGCCTCCCGGCGGTGACCGCCCTGGCCCCGGACGAGCTGGTCCGCGGCCTGACCCCGGCCCTGGCCGCCACCCTCGCCCCGGCCGGGCCGCACGCGGCAGCCGCCGCAGACGCCTGAGCGGTGCTAGAGCAGCGCGTCGCGCAGGTCGCCGCCCGCCTCCGCGACGAGCTCGGCCGGTGACTGGGCCGGACGGGCCAGGGCGAAGCGCACCTCGCCGGCGGCCGTCACCGTGAAGCCGTGGACCGCCGGGCGCGGGAGGCTGTTGTAGCCGTAGTGGGCCGTGAAGAAGTACGCGCCCGTGTCCGGGACACCGATGAGGTCCCCGGGCGCGAGCGGAGGCAGCGGACGGTCCTGCGCCAGCAGGTCGCCCGCGAAGCAGGCCGGGCCCGCGACGTCCTGGGCCACCGGCGCACCCGTCTTCGGGGCGCCCTTGGCGTCGTAGGCGAGGATCCGCACCGGCCAGGCGTCCGGGGCGTAGACCGTACGGGTCGCCAGCTGGACGCCCGCGTGGGTGAGCGCGATCGGGCGGCCGCCGGTGGTCTTGGTGTACTCGACCCGGGCCAGCACCAGGCCGTGCTTGGCCAGCAGCGACCGGCCGAACTCCGTCACCAGGCCGTACGAGCCGTCGAACAGGGCCGGGACGGCCGCGCGCAGGGCGTCGACGTATTCGGCGTACGTCGGGGCCGCGGCGTCCGAGGCGAAGTTCACCGGCAGCCCGCCGCCGATGTCGAGCGTGTCGATCTGGCGCCGCCCGGTACGCCGCAGGGCCGCCGCGTTGATCTCCTCGGCCAGCCCGTGCAGCTCGCGCACGCCCTGCGCGATCAGCGGCAGCGGCACCCCCTGGGAGCCGGAGTGGGTGTGCAGCCGGGTCAGCCAGGGGCGCTCGGCGTACGCGCGCAGCAGCCAGGCGCGCGCCCCCTCGTCGCGCAGGGCCACGCCGAACTTCGAGGTCGAGGTGGCCGTCGAGAGCGCGCCGATGGAGCCCGCACCCGTCTGCGGGTTGACCCGGATGCCGATCGGCGAGGCGGTGCCGATCGGCGGGACGGTGCGGATAGGCGGGGCGGCGCCGATCGGCGAGGCGGCGGCCGCCGGAGCGGTGCCGGCCGGCGCGGCGGCGGCCGGTAGTGCCGCCACCAGGGCGTCCAGGCGCTCCAGCTCCTGGCGGTTGTCGGCGTTGACGGCGATGCCCAGGGCGAGGGCCTCGCGCAGCTCGGCCGGGGTCTTCGCCGGGGAGTCCAGCACGGTCCGCCCCGGCTCCACCCCCGCCGCCCGGGCCAGCGCCAGCTCGCCGGGGCTGGCCACCTCGCAGCCGATCCCCTCGGCCGCGAGCAGCCGCAGCACGGGGACCAGCGGGGCCGCCTTGACCGCGAAGGCGTGCAGCACCGGGGTGCCCGGTGGCAGGGCGGCCGTGAACGCGGCGGTCAGGGCGGCCGCGGACGCCCGGATCCCGGCCACGTCCAGCAGGCAGACCAGTGGTTCGCAGCCCTCCGTACCGCCCACCAGCCCCTGGGCGACCGCGGCCCGTACGGCCAGATCGCGGCGCGCGGCGGCGGCGCCTTCCGTGCTCTGACGGCTGTCCGGGAACGCGGAGTCTGCGGCCATGTCCGCCAGCCAACCACCCGGCCGGTCCGCGCGCAGCTGTTGACTGAATCTATTCAGGGAGGAAGGATGTGAATGGATTGACCAACATCGTCAGGAGGCACCGCCATGTCAGGACCCCGCCCCGTACGGGCCGCGCGCGGCACCGAGCTCAGCACCCTGGGATGGCAGCAGGAGGCCGCCCTGAGGATGCTCCAGAACAACCTGGACCCCGAGGTCGCCGAGCACCCCGACAAGCTCGTCGTCTACGGCGGCACCGGCAAGGCGGCCCGCGACTGGCGCTCCTTCGACGCGATGGTGCGCACGCTGCGGACCCTCAAGCAGGACGAGACGATGCTCGTCCAGTCCGGCCGCCCGGTCGGCGTGATGCAGACCCACGAGTGGGCCCCGCGCGTACTGCTCGCCAACTCCAACCTGGTCGGCGACTGGGCCAACTGGGAGGAGTTCCGCCGTCTGGAGCACCTGGGCCTGACCATGTACGGCCAGATGACCGCCGGTTCGTGGATCTACATCGGCACCCAGGGCATCCTCCAGGGCACGTACGAGACCTTCGCCGCCGTCGCAGCCAAGAAGTTCGGCGGGACGCTGGCCGGCACCATCACCCTGACCGCCGGCCTCGGCGGCATGGGCGGCGCCCAGCCGCTGGCCGTGACGATGAACGACGGCGTCGCGATCTGCGTCGACGTCGACCCGCGCGCCATCGAGCGCCGCATCGAGCACCGCTACCTGGACGTGAGGGCCGACAGCCTCGCGCACGCCCTCCAGCTCGCCGTCGAGGCCCGTGACCAGCGCAAGCCGCTCTCCATCGGGCTCCTCGGCAACGCCGCCGAGCTGCTGCCGCAGATGCTGGCCGAGGGCGCCCCGATCGACATCGTGACCGACCAGACCTCGGCCCACGACCCGCTGTCCTACCTCCCCGTCGGCGTCGACTTCGACGACATGGCCTCCTACGCCGCCAAGGACCCGGCCGGCTTCACCACCCGGGCCCGCGAGTCCATGGCCCGGCACGTCGAGGCCATGGTCGGCTTCATGGACGCCGGCGCCGAGGTCTTCGACTACGGCAACTCCATCCGCGGCGAGGCCCAGCTGGCCGGCTACGACCGCGCGTTCGCCTTCCCCGGCTTCGTCCCCGCCTACATCCGCCCGCTGTTCTGCGAGGGCAAGGGCCCCTTCCGCTGGGCCGCCCTGTCCGGCGAGGCCTCCGACATCGCCAAGACCGACAAGGCGATGCTGGAGCTGTTCCCCGAGAACGAGTCGCTGCACCGCTGGATCAAGATGGCCGGCGAGCGCGTCCACTTCCAGGGCCTGCCCGCCCGTATCTGCTGGCTCGGCTACGGCGAGCGCGACCGGGCCGGCGAGCGCTTCAACGACATGGTGGCGAGCGGCGAACTGGCCGCCCCCCTCGCGATCGGCCGCGACCACCTCGACTGCGGCTCCGTCGCCTCCCCGTACCGCGAGACCGAGGCCATGCTCGACGGCTCCGACGCCATCGCCGACTGGCCGCTGCTCAACGCCATGGTCAACGTCGCCTCCGGCGCGTCCTGGGTCTCCATCCACCACGGCGGCGGCGTCGGCATGGGCCGCTCCATCCACGCCGGCCAGGTCACCGTGGCCGACGGCACCCCGCTCGCCGGCGAGAAGATCCGCCGCGTCCTGACCAACGACCCGGGCATGGGTGTCATCCGCCACGTCGACGCCGGCTACGACATCGCCGAGTCCGTCGCCGACGAGCGCGGCGTCCGCGTCCCCATGCGTGAGGGTGACTCCGCGTGACCCAGCACGTCCCCGCCGCCGGAGCCTCGTTCCACCAGATGTGGGCCGAGCTCCGGCCGGTCGGCCGCGACAGCGGCACCGGCGGCTACCGCCGCTTCGCCTGGACCGGCGCCGACGCCGACTGCCGGGCCTGGTTCCGGGCCCAGGCCGAGGCGCGCAGCCTCACCTACGAGGTCGACCGCAACGGCAACCAGTGGGCCTGGCTCGGCGACCCCCTCGCCGGGGACGCCGTCGTCACCGGCTCGCACCTGGACTCCGTACCCGACGGCGGCGCCTTCGACGGCCCGCTCGGCGTGGTGTCCTCCTTCGCCGCGCTGGACGAGCTCCGCCGCAGGGGAACGGAGATCACCCGGCCGCTGGCCATCACCAACTTCGGTGACGAGGAGGGCGCCCGGTTCGGTCTCGCCTGTGTCGGCTCCCGGCTCGCCGCCGGCCAGCTGACCAAGGAGAAGGCCTTCGCGCTGCGCGACGGGGACGGCGTCGGCCTGCCCCAGGCCATGGAGGCCGCCGGGTACGACCCCGAGGCCATCGGGGCCGACCCCGAACGCCTCGCCCGCATCGGCGCCTTCGTCGAACTGCACGTCGAACAGGGCCGGGCCCTGGACCTGACGGGCGACCGGGTCGGCATCGCCTCCGCGATCTGGCCGCACGGCCGCTGGCGCTTCGACTTCCGCGGCGAGGCCAACCACGCCGGCACCACCCGCCTGGTGGACCGCCGCGACCCGATGCTCACGTACGCGGCGACCGTCCTGGCCGCCCGCACCGAGGCCGCCCTCGCAGGCGCCGTCGCGACCTTCGGCAAGATCGCCGTCGAGCCCAACGGGGTCAACGCCATCCCGTCCCTGGTGCGCGGCTGGCTCGACTCCCGCGCCGCCGACCAGGCCACCCTCGACACGGTCGTCACGGCCGTCGAGAAGGCCGCCCAGGAGCACGCCGCCCGGGACGGCGTCGACCTGGCCGTCGTCCGCGAGTCCTTCACCCCGGAGATCGAGTTCGGGCACGCCCTGCGCGACGAGATCAACCGGATCCTGGGCGGCTCCGTGCCGGTCCTGGGCACGGGCGCGGGACACGACGCCGGGATCCTCTCCGCGGCCGTCCCGACCGCGATGCTGTTCGTGCGCAACCCCACCGGCGTCTCGCACTCCCCGGCGGAATCCGCCGAGGAGGACGACTGCGTCGCGGGTGTCCTCGCCCTCGCCGACGTACTGGAAGGCCTGGCATGTCGTTGACGACGTACTGGCTGGAGCACGCCTGGCTCGGCAGCTGTGTCGAGCCGGGCGTGGCCCTGGACATCTCCGCCGACGGCCGCATCGCCGCCGTGCGGAGCGGGGTCGAGACCCCGCCGCCCGGCGCCGAGGTGCTGCGCGGCCTGACCCTGCCGGGCCTGGCCAACGCGCACAGCCACGCCTTCCACCGGGCCCTGCGCGGCACCGTGCAGGTGGGCTCCGGCACGTTCTGGACCTGGCGCGAGGTCATGTACCGGGTCGCCCAGAACCTCGACCCGGACCGCTACTTCGCGCTGGCCCGCGCCGTGTACGCCGAGATGGCGCTGGCCGGCATCACCAACGTGGGCGAGTTCCACTACGTCCACCACGCCCCCGGCGGCACCCCGTACGCCGATCCCAACGCCATGGGCGAGGCCCTGATCGAGGCCGCGGCCGAGGCCGGCATCCGGATCACGCTGCTGGACACGGCGTACCTGTCGAGCGGCTTCGGCAAGGACCCCGACGCCCACCAGCTGCGCTTCTCCGACGGCACCGCGGACGCCTGGGCCGAGCGCACCGCCGCCCTCAAGCCGCGCGAGCACGCCCTGATCGGCGCCGCGATCCACTCCGTACGGGCCGTTCCGGCCGACCAGCTCGCCACCGTCGCGCGCTGGGCCGAGGAACGGCGGGCCCCGCTGCACGTGCACCTGTCGGAGCAGACCGCCGAGAACGACGCCTGCCAGGCCGCGCACGGGCGGACCCCGACGCAGCTGCTGGCCGACCACGGGGTGCTCGGCCCGCGCACGACCGGCGTCCACAACACGCACCTGACGGACACCGACATCGCCCTGCTCGGCGGCACCACCACCGGCACGTGCATGTGCCCCACCACCGAACGGGACCTCGCCGACGGCATCGGCCCGGCCACCCGCCTGCAGGCCGCCGGCAGCCCGCTGTCGCTCGGCAGCGACAGCCACGCGGTGATCGACCTGCTGGAGGAGGCGCGCGCGATGGAACTCAACGAGCGGCTGCGCAGCCGTACGCGGGGCCACTGGACGGCGAACGCGCTGCTGACGGCGGCGACGGCCGACGGCCACGCGGCCCTGGGCCGTCCCGACGCCGGCCGCCTGGAGGCCGGCGCGCTCGCCGACTTCACCACGGTCGCCCTGGACTCGGTCCGCACCGCCGGCCCCCTGCCGCGGCTCGGCGCCGAGACGGCGGTCTTCGCGGCGACGGCGTCGGACGTCCGCCACACGGTGGTCGGCGGCCGCCACGTCGTCCGCGACGGGTCCCACACCCAGATCCCGGACGTCCCGACCGCCCTGACGGCTTCCATCGCCGCCCTCCGCGGCTGACCGCCCCCACCGTGTCCCGCGCCTCAATCGCCGGCGGGGCTGGATGGGTGCGCCTCAGTGGTCGGCGGGGCTCAAGGATCGGGGGCTGCGCCCCCGGGCCCCCATACGGGCGCTTCGCGCCCGTGCGCTCAAACGCCGCGCGGGCTGGACATGCCGCTGCGCGGCATCCCAGCCCTGCGGGCCCATTCCAGCGCCGCCGGGCACCAACCCAGCCCCGCCGGCGTTTGAGGCGCGGGGGCGGAGCCCCCGAAAAGGCCCGGGGCACCAACCCAGCCCCGCCGGCGTTTGAGGCGCGGGGGCGTGGGGGCGGAGCCCCCGACCGGGCCCGGGGCCGGGCCCCGGAACCAGTAACCGAAGGGACCCCATGACCACCACCGTCATCACCAACATCGGCAGCCTCGTCACCAACGACCCCGCCCTGGGCAACGGCCCCCTCGGCCTCATCCAGGACGCCGCGGTCGTCGTCGACGGCGAGACCGTCGCCTGGGTCGGCCCCGCCGCCACGGCACCCGCCGCCGACGCGTCGTTCGACGCGCAGGGCCGCGCCCTCATCCCCGGCTTCGTCGACAGTCACAGCCACCTCCTCTTCGCGGGCGACCGCACCCAGGAGTTCAACGCCCGGATGTCCGGCCGCGCCTACTCCGCCGGCGGCATCCGCACCACCGTCGCCGCCACCCGCGCCGCCACCGACGCCGAGCTGGAGGCGGGCCTCGTCCGCCACCTCGACGAGGCCCGCCGCCAGGGCACCACGACCTTCGAGACCAAGTCCGGCTACGGCCTCACCGTCGAGGACGAGGCCCGCGCCCTGCGGATCGCCGCCGCGCACACCGACGAGGTCACCTACCTCGGCGCGCACATCGTCTCCCCGGACTACGCCGAGGACCCGGCCGGCTACGTCGACCTGGTCACCGGCCCGATGCTGGACGCGTGCGCCCCGTACGCCCGCTGGGTGGACGTCTTCTGCGAGAAGGGCGCCTTCGACGGCGACCAGGCCCGCGCGATCCTCACCGCCGGCGCCGCCCGCGGCCTGGTCCCGCGCGTCCACGCCAACCAGCTCACCTACGGCCCCGGCGTGCAGCTCGCCGTCGAGCTGGAGGCCGCCTCCGCCGACCACTGCACCCACCTCACCGACGCCGACGTCGACGCCCTGGCGAGCAGCGGCGGCCGTACGGTGGCCACCCTGCTGCCCGGCGCCGAGTTCTCCACCCGCGCCCAGTGGCCCGACGCCCGCCGGCTGCTGGACGCGGGCGTGACCGTGGCGCTGTCCACCGACTGCAACCCGGGGTCCTCCTACACCAGTTCGATGCCGTTCTGCATCGCCCTCGCCGTCCGCGACATGCACATGACGCCGGACGAGGCCCTGTGGGCCGCGACCGCCGGCGGTGCGCGTGCCCTGCGCCGTACGGACGTCGGCGCCGTGACCCCCGGCGCGCGCGCCGACCTGGCGCTGCTCGACGCCCCGAGCCATGTCCACCTCGCCTACCGGCCCGGCGTCCCGCTGGTCTCGGCCGTCTGGCAGCGAGGGGTCCGCGCCCACTGACGCGACGCCAATCCCGGGCTGTCCTTTGTCTTCCCTCCGTAAGGCCCCGGGCGTACCTTGAGCCACCGATCTGATATGCCGTCAGGTAATGGTGGTCCGAGGGGAAGACGAAGGTGTCCAACCGCAAACGCTCCACGGTGCCCGCGCTCGCGCTCGCCACCGCGCTGGCGGCCGGACCGGCGGTGGTGCTGGCCGCCGCTCCCGCCGCCCACGCCGACGTCGTCGACGTCGCGTACGACTGCAAGACCCCGATCGGCGACAAGTCCGCGGTGTCGCCCATCGACATCAAGGCGGTCAAGGAGGGCGACGGCTACCGGCTGACGATGTCCTTCCAGAAGGGCGTGTCCTCCAGCCCCATCGAGCTGGGCAAGGGCGCGATGAACCCCAGCGCGCTGATCGTGGTGGACGGCGCGGAGAAGGCGAGCGTGCCGGTCTCCGGACCGCCGAACGCCGAGGCCGCGCCCGCCAACACCCCGATCAAGATCTCCGACCTCTCGGGCACGTACACCCCGAAGAAGAGCGGCAAGGTCACCTTCACCGCCGGTGTCCTCACCATCAAGGCGATGATGACGGAGACCACCTGCACCCCGGGCAACAGCCCCGGTCCGTCCCTGACGCTGGACGTGACGTCCGCCGGCGGCGGTGGCGGCGGCGGTGGCGGCGGTGGCGGTACGGCGCAGGGCGACGACGAGGCCCCCACCGACACCCTGCCGCAGACCGGCCCCGCCGACTCCGCCCTCGCGCTGGGCACCCTCGGCGCCACCGTGCTCCTCTCCGGCGCCGCCGGGATGCTCTGGCTGACCCGCCGCGGCCGCCGGGCCCGGTCCTGAACGGCCGCCCCCCGCCCATGCCCCCCGCACCGCCGCCGCGCGCCGCCCTGCTGCCCGTCCTGCTGCTCGCGCTCGCGCTCCTCCTGCCGGCCGTCCCTTCCGCCAGGGCCGACGGACCGGCCGCTGCCACCGGTCCGGGCTGGACGGCCGAGCCCGCCGCCGGCAGCGGTACGCCCGGCGCCGCCCGCCCGTACTTCTACCTGCAAGGCGTGCCCGGCACCGTGCTGGAGGACCGTCTCGCCCTCACCAACCCCACCGATCAGGAGCGCGTGATCACCCTGCGCGGGGCCGACGCCTACAACACGGCGGACGGCGCCTTCGCCGTGCGCCCGCCCCGGGAGTCGAAGGGGGCCGGCCCCTGGATCGGCTTCGGCGCCGCCGGCACCGTACGGATCCCGCCCCGCACGCGCGCCGTGGTCCCCTTCACGGTCACCGTGCCGCCCACCGCCGCGCCCGGCGACCACCCGGTCGCGGTCGTCGCCGCCGAGGGCGGCCACGAGGCGGGGGTACGGGTCCACCTGCGGGTCAGCGGCCCGCAGGTGGCCGCGCTCACGGTCGAGGACGTCCGGGTCCGCGGCCGGGGCGCGGCGGCCGTCATCACGTACGCCCTGGTCAACCGGGGGAACGTGGCGCTGGCCCCGCAGCTGACGGTCGACGCGCGGGGCCTGTTCGGCGACGTGCCCGGCCGGACCTCGCGCGCGGTGCCGGTGGAGCTGCTGCCGGGCCAGCGGGTCGAGCTGACCGAGCCCTGGCCCGGGGCGCCGGTCCTGGACCGGGTCGCGCTGACCCTGACGGTCACGGCCCCCGGCGGGGCGCGGGCGCGGGCCGCCGCGTCGGCGTGGTTCCTGCCGTGGGGCGTGGCGGGCTGGACGGGCGCCGGCCTGCTCGCCCTGGGCGGCTTCGCGTACGCCGCCCACCTCCTCGTCCGCGGCCGCCGTTCCCGCCCCCCGGCGGAACCGGAGCCGCGGCAGCCATCCGCACCGGAGCACGAGTTGACGGGAGCCGCCAGGTGATCGGCAAGGTCAGGACCGCGTCGGCCCCCACGCCCACGGCGGCCGGTCGAACGTCGGCGCCGCCCAGGTCCGCGCCGTGGCGCGTGGTGCGGGCCATCGTCGCCGCGTGCCTCGTCGCGCTGGCGTTCGCCGGCGCCCCGCAGGGCGCCCGGGCCGCGGCCGCCGCCGAGCCGGCCGTGTCGTTGTCCCTCCAGGAGGCCGCCAAGGGGACCGCGCTGACCGTCACCGGTACCGGCTGGCCCGCCGGGACCATGGTGATGCTGCTGCTCTGCGGGCAGAACATGATCGGCGGCACCAACAGCTGCGCCAACGCCGACGGGGTGGCCGTCTCCGTCGACGCCGGCGGGGCCTTCGCCGCCCAGCTGCCCGTCGTCGCCCCGCCCAAGCCGTGCCCCTGCGTGGTCGACGTGACCTCGGTCAACGGCGACCAGTCCACCGTCGCCACCCCGTTCAAGATCACCGATCACGAGGTCGCCGAGCTGCCCGCCGAGTCCGGTACCGCCCGCCTGGCGCTGCTCACCGGCGTCGAGCTCCAGGGCGACGACGGCGTCCTGACCTGGTTCGGCGCCCCGCCGTCCCGGAAGTTCGTCGTCACGGTCGGCAACCTCGGCTCCGCCCCCGTCAAGGACCCCGTCTTCCAGCTCGGCACCGCCCACGGCGTCTTCGCCCCGCTGTGGGAGGAGGCCCCGTGGAAGGGCACGATCCAGCCCGGCCAGAAGGCGCGCGTCGAGCTGGACGTGGCGCTGACCGCCGGCGCGTACGGCGACTACACGGTCTCCCTCAAGTACGGCGAGAAGGTCCTGGCCGCCCAGCCCTGGGGCGTCGACCGCCCGTACGGCGTCCTGCTCTTCTGGGTGCTGCTGGGCATCGTCGTCCCGGCCGCCCTCTTCCGGACCGGCATGGCCGTCGTCGACAAGGTCCGACCCCGTACCGCACCCGCCGCCGGGCAGGAGGGGACCGCGCCGTCCCCGCCCGGCGCCCCCCAGACCACCACGGCGGTCCTGCCGTGGTTCACCCCGGACAGCGCACCGGGATCAGCACAGCCGTCCGCACCGGCACAGGACCATCCGACAACGAAGGGACATTCGTGAGCATCCAACGGAGGATGAGCGCGGCCGGGGTCGCGTTGATGCTCGGCGGAGCGGGAATCCTGCTGGCAGCGGCACCCGCCCAGGCCGCCGAGGTGTCGTACAAGGTGGAGTGCGTTCCGCCGGCCGGCGGCGGTGGCCCGGTCCAGGGCACCACCACCGTCTCGATCACCGCGCCCGCCACCGCCAAGGTGGGCGACGAGGTCGAGGTGGTCTGGAAGACGACCAAGCCGGCCTCGAACAACACCGACCTGATGGACCTGCCCAAGGACACGGTCAAGCCCATCGGCTACGTGAAGCTGGGCGGCGCCCAGAGCGGGGAGGCCAAGCTGGAGGGCGAGCGCAAGAACCCGCCCATCCCGAAGAAGGCCCCCATGGTCATGTCCGACATGAAGGGCAGGATCAAGCTGACCAAGGCCGGCGACGTCACGATCACGCCGGGCAAGTACGACGTCGACTTCAGCGGCTTCGTCACCAAGTGCTCGCCCAAGGAGGACGCCGGGGTCGGCGCGACGATCAAGGTCACCGACGGCGGCTCCACCGGCGGTACGACGACCGGCGGCACCACGAGCGGCACGACCACCACCGGCGGAACCACCAGCGGCGCCACGACCGGCGCCACGACCGGCGGCTCGACCTCGACCGGTGGCGCCACCAGCGGCGGTGGCGGCGGTCAGACCGACTTCCCGGGCAAGCCCGTCGAGGTCAGCTTCGACTGCGGCCCGGTGGTCCCCGGCGGCATCAAGACCCCGGTGACGATCAACGCCAAGAAGAACGGCGGCAGCTACGACCTCACGGTCAAGACCGCCAAGGGCGCCATGGCCAGCCCCATGGCCCTGCCGGCGGGCGCGCTCAAGCCGTCCATGAACGTCAAGCTCGGCGGCGCCGACAGCGGAACGGTCAAGGTCACCGGCCCCGCCAACACCGAGGCCATCCCGCAGGGCGCCCCGGTGAGCCTGAGCGACATGACGGGCACCTACAAGCCCGGCAAGAGCGGCAAGGTCACGCTCAGCCCGGACCAGCTGACGATCGACGTCACGATGGCCCCGGGCAGCGCGCCGATCAACGTGCCCTGCAAGGCCACCGGCAGCGGCGTCTCGCTGGAGCTGGACACCGCCGCCCAGCCGGGCGGCTCCGGCTCCCAGAGCGACGGCGGCACCGCCTCCACCGGCGGCCTCGCGGACACCGGCGCCGAGGACGAGGGCGGCCTGCGGGCGCTCGCCCTGGTCGCCGGCACCGTGATCCTGCTCGGCGGCGCGGTCTTCACGTTCACCCCGTGGCGCCGCCTGCGCGGCACCCGCTGAACACGCGGACGGCCCGGCACACCTCACAGGTGTGCCGGGCCGTCCGACGGTCTGTCCTACAGAGTGGGACGCGTCAGTTCATGTCGCCCATCAGCGCGTTGACCTTCTTGCGGTACATGAAGATCGCGACACCGGCGAGGACGGCGGCGAACGCCTGGAAGAGGATCACGCCGACGCCGTTCATCTGGACCTCGGCCAGACCGAGCAGACCGGTGATGCAGTCACCGGCGGTGACGGCCAGGAACCAGACGCCCATCATCTGGGAGCCGTACTTCTGCGGCGCCATCTTCGTGGTGACCGACAGGCCGACCGGGGAGAGGCACAGCTCGGCGAGCGTGTGCATCAGGAAGATGAGCACGAGCCACCACATGGTGACCTTGGTGTCGTTGCCGGCGGTCTGGCTCAGCGGCAGCGCGAAGACGAAGAACGAGGCGCCGACGATGATCAGGGCGGCCGAGAACTTCACGATGGTGCTGGGCTCGCGGTTGCGGCGCGCCAGCGCCACCCACACGGCGGCGAAGACGGGGGCCAGGGCCACCACGAAGAGCGGGTTCAGCGACTGGAAGATGGTGGTCGGGACTTCCCAGCCGAACAGGCTGCGCTCGGAGTTCTTGTCACCGAACAGCGAGAGCGTCGAACCACCCTGGTCGTAGATCATCCAGAAGACGGCGGCGGCCACGAAGAACCAGATGTAGGCGCTCATCCGGGTCTGCTCGACGGCGGTGAGGTCCTTGTCCCGCTTGATACGGGCGAGGACGGCGACCGGGATGACCAGACCGGCGATGGTGATCGGGTACAGCGCCCACTTGATCGTGAACATGTCCGCCGCGACCACGGCGCCGTAGAAGACGGCGATGACGGCGACGACGGCGAGGGCCTTGACGATCACGGCCTTGCGCTCGGCGGCGGTCAGCGGGTTCGGGACGACGCTGCTCTTCGGGCTCAGGGTGCGGCCGGCGAGCAGGAAGATCAGCAGGCCGATGCCCATGCCGACGGCGGCGAGCGCGAAGCCCAGGTGCCAGTTCACGAGCTCGCCGACCATGCCGATGCCGATCGGGGCGAGGAGGGCACCCACGTTGATGCCGATGTAGAAGATCGTGAAGCCGCTGTCACGGCGCGAGTCGTCCACACCGTCGTAGAGGTGGCCGACCATCGTGGAGATGTTGGCCTTCAGCAGACCGGAGCCCAGCGCGACCAGCAGCAGACCGACGAAGAACGCGAGCTGGCCGGGCACGGCGAGTGCCACGTGGCCCGCCATGATCACGAAGCTGGCGATGGCGACCGTCTTGCGGGCACCCCAGACACGGTCACCGAACCAGCCGCCGGGCATGGCCATCAGGTAGACCATGGCCACGTACACGGAGTAGATCGCCGTGGCCGTCGCCGCCGTGAAGCCGAGGCCGCCGCCCTGGCTGCCGGTCGCGGCGTCGACGCCACCGGAGACCAAGTACAGAACGAGCAGCGCACGCATGCCGTAGTAGGAGAACCGCTCCCACATCTCGGTCATGAACAGCGTGGCCAGGCCGATGGGGTGGCCGAGGAAGGTCTTCTCGTGAGCTGCGCTCGGCGAGGCCTGGGTCAGGCTGGAAGCCATGTCGATCCTTGCTTGCTCGGGACGCCGCCGCTTCGTGAGCTGGTCCGCGCCCGGTGAGAGGTGGCCGGCACCGGGCAGCGGATCACCGCCGTCCGGGATCCACACCCGCGGCACGCTTCGTCGCGCGCCAAGGCCCGGCCCACAGGTCATTCACTTTCACGTTGTGAGCAGCAAAACGAGATCTTTACGCGAATTTACGCAGAAAGATCCCTTGATTACTGCATCGAACGCCTCGCCACCATACGACACGACACTGCGGCATATGAAAGGACTTGAGAGATGGATCACAGGTGAACGTGGAACCGCGTGGGCATATTCAAAGGCCGTCAAGAGGCCATAAGCCCAGATCGCCAGGGCTGTGCGACCTCACCCCTGCCGCGAGCCACGTCGGACTACCATCACCCACATGACGCGTGTACTGCTCGCCGAGGACGACGCATCCATCTCGGAACCCCTGGCCCGCGCCCTGCGCCGGGAGGGGTACGAGGTCGAGGTCCGCGAGGACGGCCCCACCGCGCTGGACGCGGGACTGCAGGGCGGCGTCGATCTTGTCGTCCTGGACCTCGGCCTGCCCGGCATGGACGGCCTGGAGGTCGCCCGCCGGCTGCGCGCCGAGGGCCACGGCTTCCCCATCCTGGTGCTCACCGCCCGCGCCGACGAGGTGGACACCGTCGTCGGGCTGGACGCCGGCGCCGACGACTACGTGACCAAGCCCTTCCGCCTCGCCGAGCTGCTCGCCCGGGTCCGGGCCCTGCTCCGGCGCGGCGCCGCCGAGCCCGTCCAGCCGCCCGCCACCCACGGGGTGCGCATCGACGTCGAGTCGCACCGCGCCTGGATGGGGGAGGAGGAGCTCCAGCTCACGGCGAAGGAGTTCGACCTGCTGCGGGTCCTGGTCCGCGACGCCGGCCGGGTCGTCACCCGCGACCAGCTGATGCGCGAGGTCTGGGACACCACCTGGTGGTCCTCCACCAAGACCCTCGACATGCACATCTCCTGGCTGCGCAAGAAGCTCGGCGACGACGCGGCGAACCCCCGCTACATCGCCACCGTCCGCGGTGTCGGCTTCCGCTTCGAGAAGAGCTGAGAGCACCAGCCCAGCCATGCGCCGCCGCCTGATCAACTCCACGCTCGCCGTGGTGCTCGTCGTGATCGCCGTCTTCGGCGTCTCCCTCGTCATCGTGGAGACCCGGACGATCACCAGCAGCGCCCAGGACCGGATCGAGTCCGAGGCCCTGCGCCTGCTGGGCATGGTCGAGGCCAACGTCCTGGAGCGGGAGCCGGTGGACGCCGAGGCGCTCGCCGAGCAGCTGGACGCCGGCCGCCACGCCCGCATCCAGGTCCCCGGGCAGGCGTCCGTCGAGATCGGCGCACCGGTCGGCGACGG
Organism: Streptomyces sp. NPDC090022; assembly: GCF_044748145.1. Classification (NCBI taxonomy): domain Bacteria; kingdom Bacillati; phylum Actinomycetota; class Actinomycetes; order Kitasatosporales; family Streptomycetaceae; genus Streptomyces; species Streptomyces sp. NPDC090022. Next base: position 59,516 of record NZ_JBIVFN010000011.1, on the reverse strand, counting down.
CGTCCTGCGGGGCACCGCCCGCGGCGAGCACGGCGAGACCGTCACCGTGGAGGAGTCCCGTTCCACCGTCACCAAGGAGGTCGGCCGCACCCTGGCCGTGGTCGGCGCGGTCGCGCTGCTGGCCGTCATCGCGGCCGTGCTGCTCGCCGTACGCCAGGCCAACCGGCTGGCGTCCCCGCTGACCGACCTCGCCGAGACCGCCGAGCGGCTGGGCTCCGGCGACCCGCGGCCGCGGCACAAGCGGTACGGGGTCCCCGAGCTCGACCGGGTGGCCGACGTACTGGACTCCAGCGCCGAGCGGATCGGGCGGATGCTGACCGCCGAGCGCCGGCTGGCCGCGGACGCCTCCCACCAGCTGCGCACGCCCCTCACGGCGCTGTCGATGCGGCTGGAGGAGATCACGGTCACGGACGACCTGGAGACCGTACGGGAGGAGGCGACGATCGCCCTGACCCAGGTCGAGCGGCTCACGGACGTGGTCCAGCGGCTGCTGACGAACTCCCGGGACCCCCGGACGGGGTCCGCGGTCCCCTTCGACCTCGACGAGGTCGTCAAGCAGCAGGTGGAGGAGTGGCGCCCGGCCTACCGCAGCGCCGGGCGGGCGATCGTGCGCTCGGGCAAGCACGGGATGCGCGCGGTGGGCACGCCCGGCGCGGTCTCGCAGGTGCTGGCCACCCTGATCGAGAACTCGCTCATGCACGGGGGCGGCACGGTCGCTCTGCGTACGCGCGTCACCGGCAACCAGGCGGTCATCGAGGTCACCGACGAGGGGCCGGGCGTCCCGGCCGACCTCGGCAACCGGATCTTCGAGCGGGCCATCAGCGGCCGCAACTCCACGGGCATCGGCCTGGCCGTCGCCCGGGACCTCGCGGAGGCGGACGGCGGGCGGCTGGAGCTGCTCCAGGCGCAGCCGCCGGTCTTCGCGCTGTTCCTCAGCCGTACGGCGCCGGAGGCACCGCAGGACGCGTCGCGGCCGGTGCGCTAGCGGCGGGTGCGCTAGCGGACCGGTTGGGCCGTACGGGTGACGGGGGCGGGGTCGGGGGCGGGGTCGGGGGCGGGGTCCGGCTCGGGCTCAAGCTCCGGTTCGGGTTCCGGGAGGGTGCGGAAGACCCACGTCCGGTAGGACCAGAAGCGGAAGACGGTGGCGACACCGATGCCCAGGAACTTGAACACGTTGTTCTGCAGCGGGCCGTCCCAGCCGAACCCGTACGTCGCCGCGTAGAGCACCCCGCTCTCGATGACCATCCCGACCAGGCTGAACAGCACGAACAGGGTCAGCTCACGGCTGCGCCCGCGGCGGTCGCGGTCACGGTAGGTGAAGTAGCGGAACCCTATGTAGTTCGTGACGATGGCCACGGCGATGGCTATCGCACTCGCGCGTACGACCGCCAGGTCGGTGGTGTGGCGCAGCAGGTTGAAGACGCCGAAGTTGACCACCACGCCCAGACCGCCGACGGCGCCGAACTTGAGGACCTCCCGCGCGACGGGGCGGAGGCGCTCGACCAGCGTCGCTGCTCTCGGCGTACTCACGTGATGGCCAGTCCCTGTCGGTCGTCGGGTGCCGGGCGCCGTGGGCGCCGACCGGACCATGCTAAGTGTCCGCCCGATGGAACGTGTGTGCCTTGTGACACTCGTGCGGCCCACGGTCCACGGATCGCGACCACCCGGCGGCCCTCCCGGCGGCCGTCCCGGCGGGCCGCCGGCCGCCCTCCCGGCAGGCCGCGCCGGGCCTGGTCCGGATGGCCGAATACCGGCGGATACCCTGGTGGAGTGACGTTCCCGGTAGTCGGCATGGTCGGCGGCGGACAGCTCGCCCGCATGACCCACGAGGCGGGCATCCCCCTCGGCATCAGATTCAAGATCCTCAGTGACACCCCACAGGACTCGGCGGCCCAGGTCGTGAGCGATGTCGTCATCGGCGACTATCGCGATCTGGAGACGTTGCGCGCCTTCGCGCGCGGCTGCGACGTGATCACCTTCGATCACGAGCACGTACCCACCGAACACCTCCGGGCCCTGGAAGCGGACGGCATCCCCGTCCGCCCGGGGCCCGACGCGTTGGTGCACGCCCAGGACAAGGGGGTGATGCGCGCCAGACTCGACGAGATCGGCGCGCCCAGCCCCCGCCACCGGATCGTGAGCGATCCGGACGACGTGGTGGCGTTCGCGGCGGAGGTGGGCGGCTTCCCCGTCATCCTCAAGACCGTGCGCGGCGGCTACGACGGCAAGGGCGTGTGGTTCGTGCGGACGGCCGGCGACGCCGAGGCGCCGTTCAAGGCGGGTGTCCCCGTGCTCGCCGAGGAGAAGGTGGAGTACGTCCGCGAGCTCGCGGCGAACATCGTCCGCTCCCCGCACGGCCAGGCCGTGGCGTACCCGGTCGTGGAGTCCATCCAGGTCGACGGCGTCTGCGACACCGTCATCGCGCCCGCGCCGAACCTCTCCGAGGAGCTGGCGGGCGAGGCCCAGACGCTGGCCCTGCGCATCGCCAAGGAGCTCGGGGTGACGGGTCACCTGGCCGTCGAGCTGTTCGAGACCACCGACGGCCGCATCCTGGTCAACGAGCTCGCCATGCGCCCGCACAACTCGGGCCACTGGACCCAGGACGGCGCGGTCACCTCGCAGTTCGCCAACCACGTCCGGGCCGTCCTGGACCTGCCGCTGGGCGACCCGCGCCCTCGGGCCCGCTGGACGGTCATGGCCAACGTGCTGGGCGGGGACTACCCCGACATGTACGCGGCGTACCTGCACTGCATGGCGCACGACCCGCAGGTGAAGATCCACATGTACGGCAAGGACGTGAAACACGGCCGCAAGGTCGGCCACGTCAACACCTACGGCGATGACCTGGACGATGTGCTGGAGCGCGCACGTCACGCGGCCGGCTACCTCAGAGGAACGATCACCGAATGAGCACCTCCAGCTCCACCTCCACCTCCACCGTCGGCACCGGCACCGGGGGCTCCCCCGAGGCTCCCGTCGTCGGCATCGTCATGGGCTCGGACTCGGACTGGCCGGTCATGGAGGCCGCGGCCCAGGCCCTGGACGAGTTCGAGATCCCCTACGAGGTCGACGTCGTCTCCGCGCACCGGATGCCGCGCGAGATGATCGCGTACGGCGAGGCGGCCGCGGGCCGCGGCCTGAAGGCGGTCATCGCCGGCGCGGGCGGCGCCGCCCACCTGCCCGGCATGCTCGCCTCGGTCACCCCGCTGCCGGTCATCGGCGTCCCGGTCCCGCTGCGGTACCTCGACGGCATGGACTCGCTGCTGTCGATCGTCCAGATGCCGGCCGGGGTGCCGGTGGCCACGGTCTCGGTCGGCGGCGCGCGCAATGCCGGGCTGCTGGCGGCGCGGATCCTGGCGACGCAGGACGCGGACCTGATGGCCCGGATGGTCGAGTTCCAGCAGGAGCTCAACGACCAGGCCACGGAGAAGGGCAAGCGGCTGCGGACGAAGGTGGCCCAGGGATGAGGCCTGCCGTGAGCGGTGCGGACGCGGCCGGCGACCGGCTCGACGAGGCCCGGGCGCTGCTCGCGGAGCACCCGGTCGTCGACGGGCACAACGACCTGCCGTGGGCGCTGCGCAAGCAGGTCCGCTACGACCTGGAGCAGCGCGACATCGCGGCCGACCAGTCGGCGTTCCTGCACACCGACATCCCCCGGCTGCGGGCGGGCGGCGTCGGCGCGCAGTTCTGGTCGGTGTACGTCACCGCGGAACTCGCGGGCGACGACGCGGTCAGCGCCACGCTGGAGCAGGTGGACGCGGTCGGCCAGCTGATCGACCGTTATCCCGGGGATCTGGTACGGGCGCTGACGGCCGACGACATGGAGGCCGCCCGGGCCTCCGGCCGGATCGCCTCCCTGATGGGCGCCGAGGGCGGCCACTCCATCAACAACTCCCTCGCCACCCTGCGCGCCCTGCACACGCTGGGCGTGCGGTACCTGACGCTCACCCACAACTTCAACGTGGACTGGGCGGACTCGGCGACGGACGAACCGCGGCACGGGGGTCTGACGGACTTCGGCCGCGAGGTCGTCCGCGAGATGAACCGCATCGGCATGCTGGTGGACCTCTCGCACGTGGCGGCCACGACCATGCGGGACGCCCTCGACGCCTCCGAGGCGCCGGTGATCTTCTCGCACTCGTCGGCGCTGGCGGTCTGCGACCACCCGCGCAACATCCCCGACGACGTGCTGGGACGGCTGCCGGCCAACGGCGGCGTGGCGATGGCGACGTTCGTGCCGAAGTTCATCCTCCAGGAAGCGGTGGAGTGGACGCAGGCGGCGGACGAGAACCTGCGCGCGCACGGCCTGCACCACCTGGACACCGGGCCGGAGGCGATGGCCCTGCACCGCGCCTTCGAGGCGGGCCGGCCGCGGCCGGTGGCGACGGCGGCCACGGTGGCGGACCACCTGGACCACATGCGCGAGGTCGCGGGCGTGGACCACATCGGCATCGGCGGCGACTACGACGGCACGGCCTTCACGCCGGCCGGCCTGGACGACGTGGCGGGCTACCCGAACCTGGTCGCGGAGCTGCTCGGGCGCGGCTGGTCGCGCACGGACCTGGCCAAGCTGACGTGGTCGAACGCGGTCCGGGTGCTGCGGGACGCGGAGGCGGTCGCGGCGCGGCTGTCGGACGAGCGCGGGCCGTCGAACGCGGTGCTGGCGCCGTAAGAGCGGTGAGGGCGGGTCCGGACGGAGGGTTCGGACGGAGGGTTCGGACGGAGGGTTCGGACGGAAGAGGGGGCGGCCCGGGCGGGCCGCCCCCTCTTCGTTGCGCGACGTGGCGTCCGCGTGGTGCGACCCGGCGTCCGCCACCCGAATGCCACACCCGCCGAGAACCCCCGCGCCCCGCATGACACCGTGGCAACAGCTTTCCGCTTTCTCGTTTCCCTGCTGCTTCTGCCGCCGAGACCGGAGCGAATGCCATGGCTGACCTGCAGGATGAATCCGAGGACGGCCTCCCCGCCGTGGGAGTGCCCGACGTCCCCGGCCCCGTCGTGACCGGCGCCCTGGAGCGGGCCGCCGCGCTGCTGGCCGAGCATCCCGTCGCGGACGGGTGCAACACCCTTGCCTGGACGCTGCGTCAGATGCCGTACCACGACACGGACACCGACCTTCCGCGGTTGCGGGCGGGTGCCGTGGGCGCCCAGTTCTGGTCGCTGCTGACGTCGTCCGTGGGCGACCGGGTGGTGGCCGACACCCTGGAACAGATCGACCTCGCGCACGAGATGATCGGGCGCTATCCCGACGAGATGCGGCTGGCGCTGAACGCCGACGACATGGCGGACGCGCGCAACCGCGGGCGTATCGCGTCGTTCCTGGGGCCCGTGCACGGGGCGTGTGTGACCGACGGGCTCGGTACGTTGCGCGCGTTCCACGCGCTGGGTGTACGCAGTCTCGCCCCGGCCGGTGCGGCCTGGGCGCAGGAAGGCCTGACGGCCTTCGGGCACGAGGTGATCCGGGAGATGAACCGGCTGGCGATGCTGGTCGACCTCACCGGGTGCCGGCCGGAGGTGGCGTGTCAGATCGCCGGTGCGTCGCGGGCGCCCGTGGTGATCTCGCACACGGCTGCGGCGGCGCTGACCCCGCATCCGGCGAACGTTCCGGACGAGGTCCTCGTCGCCCTGCGGGCGGCCAACGGGCTGGTGATGGTGACGTTCGCCGCCGACCAGACCGGTGACTCGCTCCACGCGGTCGCCGATCACCTGGACCATGTCCGTTCGGTGGCGGGTCCCCAGTGTGTGGGGCTGGGCGCGGCCTTCGGGGCCGACTCGGGCAACGGGAACTCGGGCAACGGGCATCCGGCGGGTCTGACCGATCCCTCGGGCTACCCCCGTCTGGTCGCGGAACTCCTGGAGCGCGGCTGGCCGGAGGCGGACCTGGCGATGCTGGCGTGGGACAACGCACAGCGGGTGCTGCGCGACGCGGAGTTCACGTCGAGGGCGGCGAACCACCGCAAGGCGTGACGCCGCGGTACGTCGTACGCCGTATGCCGTACGTCGCCCGCCCGGCCCTACGGGGTCGGGCGGGCGGTGGTGCGTGCGGGCAGAGACGTATGTCTCCGCTGGCCGGGGGTGCAGGGGCGGCGGTGTCTGCCCGCCAGCCAACAGCCTGTCGGGCAGGCACCGAAGGAGTGGCAGGGGGAGGGGTCCAGCGGCACCGAGGGGGAGTCGCGTCGGCCCTCGTCCGGGCAGGCTCGTCACCACGGCCCGGGTCCCGGGGCGGAGCCCCCTCGGCCGGGGCGCCTCAGATCGCTACGCGCTCCGGCCGTCCGGCGGCCTGCGGGCTCGCGGGGCTGGTGGGGCTGGTGGGGAGCCTGGCCCAGCTCCGGGTGCCGCCGCCGGGTTCCCGGGCGGGGCCGAAGCCCCAGTCGCCCCGGCAGTCCTTGACGAGTGCGGCGAGGACGCGGAGGTGCGAGCGGCGGCGGGCCTCGCAGAGGGCGGCGAGGCGGGGCTGGGTGTGGGGGGTGTGGGAGTCGTAGACGATCACGCGGAGGGAGTCGTCGCGGTAGCGGAGGCTGAGGTAAAGGTCCTCGCCGGGGCTGTGGTGCCAGCCGGCTGCCATCAGTTCGGCGGTGACCTGCTGGGTCAGGGGGATGAGCGGGGTCAGGTGGTGGGTGCGGAGCACGGTCCTGACCGCGTCACGGGCTACACCCGCGCTGTACGGCTGGCCGGGGAGGGTGAGGCTGTAGCTGAGGGTGTACGGGGAGGGTGGCGTGGGGGAGGTGGGCGGGGTTCCGCAGACCGTGAGGGACGACATCGCTGACTCCTTGCGGTGGGGGAGGCGTGGCCTGTCGGCACGTTCGGGCATGGGGTGCCGATGCGCTTCAACTCCGGTGGGTGAACACTTCGGTACACACTGTAGGGGTGGAGGGCTCAATTGCACCCTCGAGAACGAGAAATTCCCCCCAGCGTGGTCAGGTCGGTGCCCGAGCCGCCAGACTGCACGCATGACAGCGAGGACCTCTCCCACGGAGCGACAGCGGCGTGTGGGCGCGGAGTTGAAGAGCATGCGCGTCGCGGCTGCGGTCTCTGCGGAATCAGCCGCAGGCTTGCTGGGCGTCAGTCGATCGCAGCTTTCGGCGATCGAGCAGGGGCTGAGAGCGATTAGCGCGAGTCGGCTGCGCACGTTGGCCTGCCACTGCGACTGTGCCGACCAGGACTACATCGATGGGCTGGCCGCCATGGCTTCGTCGGCGCAGCGGGGTTGGTGGGAGCGGTATCGGGGAGCGCTGAGCTCTGCGATGCTCGACATCGCAGAGCTGGAGGCCCATGCAACTCGTATGCGGTACGCCAACTCCGTACACATGCCCGGCCTCTTGCAGACCAGCGATCACGCTCTCGCTGTCTTCCGGCTCGCCGTTCCGCAGCTTCCCGAGCAGGAGGTCGCATTGCGCCTCGCGCACCGCATGGAGCGGCAGCAAGTGCTTGATGGCCCGGCAGCCCCAGCCTACGTAGGAGTGGTTCACGAGGCTGCCCTTCGCATGCAGTTCGGCGGGCGGAAGGTCACCCGGACGCAACTGGACCACCTGCTCTTCATGTCCGAGCGTGACAACGTCGAGGTGCGCGTCCTGCCCTTCGAGGCAGGCGGGGTTCCTGGAGCGGGCCAGACCGTGAACTACCTGGAGGGTTCCGTGCCTCGCCTCGATACCGTGCAGATCGACAGCGCGCACGGGCCTGATTTCCTGCATGCCGAAAGCCAGTTGGCGAAGTACCGTGCGCTTCTGGACTGGATGGAGCGCCTCAGTTTGCCCGTGGACGCGTCACGGGACTTCATTCACCGCATCGCACGCGAGATCTGAGGGGACCGATGGCAGACATCACGTGGGAAGACGCCTTCTGCGCTGAAGGCGCGAGCTGCTACCGCTTCGGGACCGATGAGCTGGGCAACAGTTACATCACCGTCGCCGGGCAGGAGGACGTCTACCTCACGGACAGTGGGGACGCCCTCCGCGCCCTGATCCGCGACATCAAGGCAGGCAAGGCCGACCACTTGTTGTGAGGGGAAACCGATGGCAGACATCACCTGGGAAGACGCCTTCTGCGGCGAGGGCAACAACTGCTACCGCTTCGGGACCGATGAGCTGGGCAACAGTTACATCGCCGTCGCCGGGCGGGAAGACGTCTACCTCAGCGACAGCGCGGACGCGCTCCGCACGCTGATCCGGGACATCAAGGCCGGCAAGGCCGACCACCTGCTTTGAGGGGCGGTCGCGGAACGTTCGTCGTATGTGCAGAACCGATAAGAAACCCGGTCAACACATGCCCGTTCCGCCATCCTCACCTGCATGGAGCACACCTTCCCCGGCGTCCCGAGCGTTGGGTGGACTATGACAACAGCAAACCACTCGGCAATGTTTCCGCGGCGTCCCGAAGACGACGGACACCACGCCCGCGCAGGGGCCACGAGGGTGGGGAAGTGGACGTATACGCCGGTCTCGAAGGACTGGGCCCCGGACGGGAACGCGACGCTGCACGCTGAGGGGCGGGACGTGGACCTTCACTACTCGTCCTCGGTTTTCGAGGACTTCCTGGAGGTGATGAGCGCGATCCAGAGCGATTTCGTCCGACGGTCCCAGGAGATGGCCGCGGTCAAGCCGTCCCCCGGCGAGCTCTCCGGGCGGCCCTCCCTTGTATGAGCAGTACGGCCCTCACGAGGCGAACGGTTTCCACGTCCGACCGGAAGCCCCCGCATTCTGGCCGGGTGCCGGCACCAACTCCGGTACGGGCACGGGCACGGGCATCTATACCGGCCCGGGCGTGAGCGCCCATAGCGGTCCGGGGGCGGGGCCGGACACCGAACAGCTCGCAGCCCTCAGGCAGCCGTTCCCCGGGCTGGGCGAGGTGAACTCCGCGTGGGATCCGGCGGAGGAGCTCGCCTGCCTCCTTCAGGAAGCCAGGGGAGCGGGGCAGCCGGAGCCACCCGGCCGGATCGGGTTCGCCGACAACTGCGACCCGGCCGCCGCCGGGCTGCCCCAGGGCACCCTCAAGGGGCCGCGCCCGGAAGCCTCCCACGGGCACCGGCGGGTTCCGCCGAAGGCCCCGGTGATGACCCTGTTCCGGACGAGCAGCCTCTTCTCCGCCCTGCTGGTCGCCGTCATCGCCGCCGTGGTGAGCATCTTCAGTGGTCTGGCCATCTCCGACGCCCTGCGCCACAGCGCCGGACCGCGCACCGCGCACGACGTGGTCAACGGGTGGCCCCTGCTGATCTACGGCCCCTGGATGGTCGCCTCCCTGTCGATCCTCCGGGCCGCCCTACACCAACGCCGCGCCATCCATTCCTGGGCCATCGTCCTTCTGTTCTCCACCCTCGCCACCCTTCTCTGCGTGGCTCAGGCGCCCCGGACGTTCGCCGCGCTGGCGGCAGCCACCCTGCCTCCCATCGCGGCCCTGGCCTGCTTCCAGCAACTCGTCCGCCAGATCACACTCACACGACCACCCCGCCATCCCGTCCCGCGCCATCGCAACCGGACGATCCCCCCGCTCCGGCACCCGGCCACGCCTAGCGGCCCGGGTACCCCGCTTCCCGACTACCCGGTGGTGGATCAGAAGGCCGCCGGGCATTCCGTCTCCGGCTACAGATTCCGCTACGGGTCATGAGGGGGCCGTGCGGTTCTGCCCGGGCAGCAGCCGGGCACCCGTTGCCGCGCGGCAGTCGAGCGTCACTGACTTCTCGGACACCTCGGTCCCTTCCCGGATTTCCACGAGCGTGGTCACTTGCATCTCAGGAACGAAGATCGAAACCGATAGGTCACGGTCTCAGTCCTACGGGTTTGCCGCGCTGAACAGCCACAACCCGGGCATCGCCGACCGAACCGTGCCCGACCGACCTGATCGGCGCCGCGCTTCAGCGCTCCGTTGCCCCGTCCATGGAGAGAAACACGTCATGCTGCACGATCTCGCCCGCGCCGAGCGGATCCGGTACGAGCGGCGCCAGGCCGCCGCGTACCAGGCCGGCGAGGAAGCCGCCGCACACCTCAGGGCCGCCCTGGCCCTCGCCGGCCTGGTCCTTCCCTCCCTCGGCAACGACGGACCGGTGGGCTGCCGTGGCCTGGTCCGGCTCGGGGGGTGCAGCACGGACCTCGCCCACCGGCTCGCAGACGTCATCGCCGCCGGCGCCCACGCCCTGCAGGAGCGGTAACGGTGAAGAGGCGCAGCGCAGCCTCCTTACCGCAAGTGACGCACTCGCGGAGGTTCTTGCATGAATGAGTGGCGGCACCTGTCCCGGGTCCCGAAGGTGCCCAGCACGACACTCGACCCCTACCGGTTCCCAGGGATACGGGGCTGTCCGGACGCGGAGGAACCGGACGCCCGGGCCCCCCGCGACCCGTGGATCGCCAGTGCCCCCGGCTCCTTCCTCGCCTCATGGCTGCGAACCCCGCCACCGGGTTAGTCCGAACAGGTGGTGCTCGTGGTGCAGATGCGTCATGTCACAGGCCGGGTATGGAGAATGCCTTCTGCCGATGTCGGCCGTGGGGTGCGGGGGGCCTGCGTGAGGTCCTTGAGCTGGAGGTGCACCGCCCGTGACGGCGAACGGAAGTCCCACGGTCAGAAGGCGCCGCCTCGGCGCGGAGCTTCGCCGGCTCCGCCGGGCAGCGGGAATGACGTCCGTGCAGGTGGCGAAGCACCTGCTCGTGTCACAGTCCAAGATCAGCCTCATCGAGACCGGTCGCCGCCCCATCAATCCGCGTGATGTGCGCGATCTGTGCCGGCTCTACGGAGTCACCGAGCGGGAGTTGGTCGACTCGCTGATGCGCATGGCGAAGGAATCGGCCCGGCAGGGCTGGTGGGTCGCCTGCGGCGATGTCCCCTACGGCGTGTACATCGGGCTGGAGACAGAGGCCGCCGCCATCCACTCCTACGAGCCGCTGGTGGTTCCCGGCCTGCTGCAGAGCCGTGCCTACGCCGCGGCCGTCATCGCGGGATCGGTCCCGTGCACCCCGACCGATCAGGCCGCAGTCCGTCTCGAGGTGCGGTTACGGCGCCAGCACCGCGCGCATCACCCCGCCCGGCCACTGCGCTTATGGGTCGTCCTGGACGAATCCGTACTGCACCGCATCGTCGGCGACCGCGAGGTCATGCGTGAGCAACTGGAGCACCTGAACACCCTCGGTGCACAGCCGCACATCACCGTTCAGATGCTCCCGCACAGCGCCGGCGCCCATCCCGGGGCCGCAGGCCAGTTCTCCATCCTCACGTTTCCCGATACCGACGCGGGAGTGGTCTATCTGGAGCGCTTCACCGGGGATCTCTACCTGGAGAAACCTTCCGACCGGCGCCAGTACCACATCATGTACGACCACCTTCAGGCGCAAGCCCTCAACCCCCACGACACACGCCACTTCATCAACGACATGATCAAGACGTACACCTGACGGACCCGAGCCCCGGATGAAACCTCAGCCCGTCGCAGGTCGCGCGGCGGGGGACCTCTACAGTGCGGGGCGGATCGCCTGGTCCGCTCGATTCTGGGGGGCTCCTCGATATGTTCACACGCCGTGTCCTTGTCCCGGTGGCCGCCGGCTGCCTGCTGCTCGCCGGTTGTACGGGCGGTCCGGCCGACGACCCGTCCTCGGGGACGGCGGCTGCCGTTCCGGACACCGCGCGGTTGCGGAAGATGGTGCTGCAGCCGGGCGGGGCCGGCGAGGTCCGGGACGTGCACCCGGCCGAGCTGCGGCCCGTCGGTGAGGGGGAAACCCCGTGCGCCACCATGTGGGCCCTGCTCGGCCAGCGGGGTGCCCAGGCCGCGATCACCCAGGCCCTCCCCTCGGACGAGCCCGGGCAGCCGCAGATGACCTTCCTCGCGGCCCATGCGGATGCGGAGGCGACCTTCGCGCGGCTGCGCTCGGCCCTCGAGGCCTGCCCCACGGACAGCTCCGACGGCGACAAGGCGACCGTGCGGTACGAGGAGCTCGACGGGGCGGGGTTCCCCGAGGACGCGATCCGGATCCGGATCACCGTTCACAGCGCGCCCGCCAAGATCCTCGACCGCATCGTGGTCCGGGTCGGTGCGTGCATCGTCGACATGGTGGGGACGGGGAGGGAGCCGTACCCCCGCCTCGGCGAGCAGCCCGTTCTGCGGCAGATCGAGCGGCTCAAGGCCGGGCAGGGGCTCTGACCCTTCGCTTACGGTCGGGTCGGATGCCGCGATGACCGGGTGGAAGGCGCTCGCCCAGTGGGGACTGCCGCAGACTGGAGCCCCGCTCGCTGTCTGACGCGTCCGGGCTCCCGCCAGCGCGGGCCCCGGTCTGTGAAGCGGCGTAGCGTGGTGCGTAGCGCGCGCCGTGGCCACGTGGTCGAAATCCGTGGCAAGGAGGACGAAGGATGAGGTGCAGACGTTTCTCGGCGCTCATCGCCCCCGTACTGGTCTCCTCGATCGCCGTCGTTCCGTCCGTCGCCGCGCACCCGGCGTCCGCCGCCGTGCCTGCCGGTGGGGCATGTGCGCTCGCGGAGGGCGGGGCCGAGGGGAAGTACGACCTGTCGGGCGAGGGGTTCAGCGGACTGAAGTCGGTCACCGTGAAGGCGAAGGGCTTCAACAGGAGCGTGCCCGTCGTGGAAGGGAGCTTCGACGTCACGGGGCTGGGCTACGGCCAGTACTCCGTGCACACGGGCAAGGGCAGGCCGGTGCAGTGCTCCAAGCCGGCCGGGGCCGGGGACGGGAAGACCGACCCGCGGACGCCCGAGGGGCAGTACGCCGCCGGCTACAAGGCCGCCTTCGAGGCGGTCAGGAAGTCCTGCGAGGTCAAACCGCCCGCGCCCGGGTTGACGGCGGTCGATCCGAATTTCGAGAAGGGGCACGCGAAGGGGGCCGAGGACGCCCTGAAGGCGTTCTGCAAGGGAGGCCAGAACGAGGGGACGACGCAGCCGGCGGAGGTTGCGACCGTCACGGCGTCCGCCTCGCCCAGTACCGGGTCGGTGAAGTGCGAACCCTTCGCCACGATCACGACCGTGGGAACGATCACCTCCACCAAGGCGGGACGGGTCATCTACCGATGGGTCCGCAGTGACAAGGCGCAGGGGCAGGCGGAGACCCTCACCTTCGACGGACCGGAGACCAAGACGGTCACCACCGCGTGGCAGCGCGGTCCGCACCCGGCCGGGACCGTCGTCGAAGGATGGGAACAGATCGAGATCCTCAATCCCAACATCCTTCAGAAGTCGAACCAGGCGACGTTCAAGCTGACCTGCTCCTGACCGGTCAGGCCTTCGGGCGGCCCATCGCGCGGTACGTCCAGCCCGCCGCGCGCCAGGCGTCGGGGTCGAGGGCGTTGCGGCCGTCCAGGATCAGGCGGTCCGCGACGGCCTTGCCCAGCGTGGCCGGGTCCAGCTCACGGAACTCGCGCCATTCCGTCAGGTGCAGGACCACGTCCGCGCCCTCGACCGCCTCCGTCGCCGACTCGGCGTACGTCAGGGTGGGGAAGACGCGGCGGGCGTTGGCCATGCCCTTGGGGTCGTAGACGGTCACCTGGCCGCCCTGGAGGTGGATCTGGCCGGCGACGTTGAGCGCCGGGGAGTCGCGTACGTCGTCCGAGTCGGGCTTGAACGTGGCGCCGAGGACGGCGACGCGCTTGCCGAGGAAGGAGCCGCCGACGGCTTCGCGGGCCAGCTCGACCATGTGGCCGCGGCGGCGCATGTTGATCGAGTCGACCTCGCGCAGGAAGGTGAGGGCCTGGTCCGCGCCCAGCTCGCCCGCGCGGGCCATGAAGGCCCGGATGTCCTTGGGTAGGCAGCCGCCGCCGAAGCCGATCCCGGCCCGCAGGAACTTCGCGCCGATCCGCTCGTCGTAGCCGATGGCCTCCGCGAGCTTGACCACGTCGCCGCCCGCCGCCTCGCACACCTCGGCCATGGCGTTGATGAAGGAGATCTTGGTGGCGAGGAAGGAGTTCGCGGCGGTCTTGACCAGCTCGGCGGTCGGGAAGTCGGTCACGACGAGGGGGGAGCCCTCGGCCATCGGGGTCGCGTACACCTCGCGCAGCAGCTTCTCGGCGCGCTCGCCGCGTACGCCGATCACGATCCGGTCGGGGCGCAGGGTGTCCTGGACGGCGAAGCCCTCGCGCAGGAACTCGGGGTTCCAGGCCAGCTCCACCTCCGGGCCCGCCGGGGCGGCCGCGGCCAGGCGCCCGGCCAGCCGGTCCGCCGAGCCCACCGGGACGGTGGACTTGCCGACCACCAGGGCCGGGCGGGTCAGGTGCGGGGCGAGCGAGTCGATCGCCGCGTCGACGTAGCTCATGTCGCAGGCGTACTCGCCGTGCTTCTGCGGCGTGTTCACGCAGACGAAGTGGACGTCGCCGAAGGCGCCGACCTCCTCCCACGACGTGGTGAAGCGCAGCCGGCCCGTGGAGCCCGGCAGGCCCGCGACGTGCGCGGCCAGGAGGTCCTCCAGGCCCGGCTCGTACATCGGGACGCGGCCCGCGGCCAGCATCTCGATCTTCTCCGGGACGATGTCCAGGCCGAGCACTTCGAAGCCCAGCTCGGCCATGGCGGCGGCGTGGGTGGCGCCGAGATAGCCGGTGCCGATCACGGTGATCCTGAGGGCCATGGGTGCTCCAAACGTGCGGCGGGCCGTTGTGCGGCCACCGAGCATAGTCGCGCCCGGGTGGGGGGACGTTCCCTGATGTCCCGGTACGGGGTCCCGTACGCGTTCGCGGCCTGTCGCGCAGGTCACGTATCCCTGCCGGGGGCCTGACACTAAGCTTTGGGTTACTTAACGGTAGTTAGCGTCACCCTGGGGAGTGAGAAACCTTGGCGGGTTCTGCGAAGTCGGAGTTCGACCTGTTCCGCCCGGCCGAGGAGCACGACATGCTCCGCGAGTCCGTCCGTGCGCTCTGCGAGGCCAAGATCGCCCCGTTCGCCGCCGCGGTGGACGAGGAGGCCCGCTTCCCGCAGGAGGCGCTCGACGCGCTGGTCGCGGGCGACCTGCACGCCGTCCACGTACCCGAGAGCTACGGCGGCGCCGGCGCCGACGCGCTCGCCACCGTGATCGTGATCGAGGAGGTGGCCCGCGTCTGCGCCTCCTCCTCCCTGATCCCGGCCGTCAACAAGCTGGGCTCCCTGCCCGTGATCCTCTCCGGCTCCGAGGAGCTGAAGAAGAAGTACCTGGGGCCGCTCGCCAAGGGCGAGGGGATGTTCTCGTACTGCCTCTCCGAGCCGGACGCCGGCTCCGACGCCGCCGGCATGAAGACCCGCGCCGTGCGCGACGGGGACTTCTGGGTGCTCAACGGCGTCAAGCGCTGGATCACCAACGCGGGCGTCTCCGAGTACTACACGGTCATGGCCGTGACCGACCCCGAGAAGCGCTCCAAGGGCATCTCCGCGTTCGTCGTGGAGAAGGGCGACGAGGGCGTGTCCTTCGGCGCGCCCGAGAAGAAGCTCGGCATCAAGGGCTCCCCGACCCGCGAGGTCTACCTCGACAACGTCCGCATCCCCGCGGACCGCATGATCGGCGCCGAGGGCACCGGCTTCGCCACCGCCATGAAGACCCTGGACCACACCCGCATCACCATCGCGGCCCAGGCGCTCGGCATCGCGCAGGGCGCGCTGGACTACGCCAAGGGCTACGTCCAGGAGCGCAAGCAGTTCGGCAAGCCGATCGGCGACTTCCAGGGCGTGCAGTTCATGCTCGCGGACATGGCCATGAAGATCTCCGCCGCCCGCGCCCTGACCTACCAGGCCGCGGCCGCCTCCGAGCGCGGCGACGCCGACCTCACCTACCTGGGCGCGGCCGCCAAGTGCTTCGCCTCGGACATCGCGATGGAGGTCACCACGGACGCCGTCCAGCTGCTCGGCGGCTACGGCTACACCCGTGACTACCCGGTCGAGCGCATGATGCGCGACGCCAAGATCACGCAGATTTATGAAGGAACGAACCAGGTTCAGCGGATCGTGATGGCGAGGAACCTGCCGTAGCAGGGTTTTCCGCAGGTCAGCCGCCATCTGGGATGATCGGAGCGGCGGTCGGCTTCCGGTCCGTTCGGGCCCGTTCCGGGCCCTTCCTGGGCGTCATGCTGGGGAAATCCTGGGCGGAACCTGGGCTGCAAAACGGTGCTGAGCTGCACAAACGACAAGGCCCCCGGCGTGATGCCGGGGGCCTTCCGTATGGGCTGGGTCAGGCGACTTCGCCGTGTTCATCGAGCGGACAGCAGAGCAGACACTCAGGGTCGCGGCCTGCTTGGCAGCGTCCGAGTGCTCCGAGACCGTCACGGAAGAGATCCTGTCGGCTGCCTTCACCCTGGTTCGCCGCTCCGTCCAGGACGCGGTACGGATCACCAAGGGAGCCGACGCCCCGAGGGCCAAGCGGCAGCCGCTCAGCCTCTCCGACAAGGTCCGGGCCCGCATCGAACTGCACGGCGGACGCGCCACCTCCTCCCAGGTCCTCCCGTACGTGGGGGCCACCGCCGAAGAGGTCAAGGCACTGCCCGGAATCGTCGTCACCGTGGAACGGTCCGGCAAGACCGGCCGACCGGCCACAGTTTTCACGCTCCGCGGTGACAGCTTCCGTCACCCGGAGCCGGAGCCGGAGCCGGCCAGCGCGGAGCGTGAGGAGAACCGTGCCACAGTGGTTCGCCTGGACTCCTACCGCCCGACCCCGAAGCCCGTTCCTGCGGACATGCCGGTGAAGCGACCCGCCGCCCCGCTTTCCGATTCCAACCCGTTCCGCGCACTGCTCTGAACCTCCCAACAAACCAAGCAAGCCCCGGCCGATCGGCCGGGGCTTCTTTCGTTGGTTCGACTACTCCCACCTGAACTACGCCCGGTAGAGCGAAGGGCGCTCGGCTACCTGGTCAGGGCTGAGACCGTCCACGGTCAGGTTGCCGGTCCACAGATGATCTCGATTGGCGTAGGTGGCTTCGAAGCTGACGCGCTTCCCACCGGGCTCCAGCTTCCAGCCCTGGTCAGGGAACTGCGCGATGCGGTCGCTTCCGCAGACGAACGCCCGGGTCGCCTGGATCAGAATCCACTGTGCGAGTTCGGTTTCCTTGGCTGCGGGCCTGCCGCAGGAACGGGCCATCTGCCACAGCCGTGGCCACTCGACACCGGGGGTCAGGGGGCCGATCACGGCCACGTCCCCGATCCGTCGTTCGTCGAGATGGTGGGTGGCGTAGCCGAAGACCGTGCCGAACATCGCGAATACCGTGACCCGACTTCGTTCGGTCAGGCCCTCGTCATTGCTGCTCATCTTTGGAACCCTTGGCTGTGGCGGTCCGGGCGCCTTAGCCACGCCCGGACCGCTTCCGTTCAGTGAGAGTGGATCAGCAGCCGTCGCCGTCACCGCAGCACGCGGGCGGGTTGCAGTCCTTTGCCGCACCCCACAGCCGCTCGTCCACGTGGAACCCGGCGGCCCTGACACGGTCCACCACGGAACCGATGAGAGGGCGGGTGCGGACGGTGGCCTTGGGTTCGTGGCCGAGGAAGAACCCGAACTGCTCGTCGCACCAGGCGGCGTACGCCTGGGTGTGGAGCAGGAACGAGTGCCATCCGGGGTCCACGGCGTCGGACGGGGTCATGTCGAACGCGCGGGTGTCGCCCATGACCTTGAGGAAGGCAAGGGCCTGGTCCACGATCCGGCGGGCGGTGGACAACTCGTGTCCGTACTCCTCCGCGCAGAACTCCGACACCTTCTCGAACAGCTCGGGACTGACGAGGTCCCGCCCGTGCCGTAAGGCGACGGGGGATTCCAGCATGGTCGTCACAGCGAGATTTCCTCTCTCTCGACGGTTGGGGGCTGGTTACGCGGCGGGCGGCGGCGGGAACTTCTCGCCGCCGTCCTTTTCTCCGGGGTCGGTCATCGCTTCACCTCCTCTCGGTGCGTGAGCCGGCCGAGGGCCCGCCCCCGCAAGGGGCGGGAGTCAGAAGGGGGCGGTGGGCAGGCGAAGAGCTTCGGCGATCTGCTCAACCACACTTGCCGGGAGCTTGCCGAAGTCCACGTATGCCCCTCCGTTGTGGGTCACCGTGGGTCGAAGGCTGTTCCACACCGTCTCGGGAACGCCGAGGGCGGTCAGGGCGGCGCGTATGGACTCCGAAGCGTTGTCGGCTCGGTCCCAAGAGTCCCGCCACGTCTGCATGTCCATCAGTGACCGGTCCTGTGCATCCGCAGCAGGACGTTGCAGTCGGCCACCGTCGTGCCGTCGCCTTCGAGTCCCGCCGCCTTCCGGAGCTGGCCCAGGCGCGTGCACTCGGCGCATCCCGGCACGGGGCGGGGCCGGGGCCGTTCCAGCCGCACCGGCAGTTCCACCGGCTTTTCCTGCCACCGATTCGGTTCCGTCTTCATCGCGCCGCGCCCTCCCGATCGCCTCCGGGGTCGATGGAATGACCCTAGAAAGCGGGGAGCGGAGCGAGCCACGGTCTTGCACGAGCTTGCATACGAACTAACCGAGGGACGTGATCGCATCCGAGATCAGAGCGCGGGCAGGTGCACCGTAGACAGCGAGCTTGGACAGCTCTGAGAACGCCTTGGCGTACGTGGCTACCTCGCTGGGCGCCGTGACGTTCACTGCGGCCGTGAGCAGCTCCACGCTCGCTTGGCGGCCGTCGAAGAGATAGAAGGCTTCCAACGGCCAGACACGCCGCTGGGCCGTGAAAGGAATGACCCCGAGGCTCACGTTCGGAAGCGCCATGACAGCCAACAGGTAGCCGAGCTGTCCAGCCATGGCGGCAGCGTCGCCGATGCGATAGCGGAGCACCGTTTCTTCCAACAGGAGAGCGAAGCGGTGGTTGCCGTCATGGAGCACGCGTGAGCGTTCGATTCGGGATGCTGCCGCCGTCTGCGAGTCGTCAGGGGTTCCTTGAAAGGCGGCAATGGTCGATAGCAGAGCTGCCGCGTAGGCCTCGGTCTGGAGCATGCCCGGGACCACGTTCGAGCAGTACACGCGGAAGTGGCGGGTCTGCTCGTAGAGGGGGACAACCTCTTCCTGCGCCCGGCGCATGCCGTGCCGGTGCAGCTTCTGCCAGTGGACGTACATCTGGTCGGCTTGCCGGTTCGCCGCGATCAGGTCGTCTGTCTGGTCCTCTGCACCGCACGCCTTGCACCAGGCGCGGATGTCGGCGGCCGATGCAGGGGTCTTGGCCCGCTCAATGCGGGACGACTTCGCGGGACTCCAGCCACACCGAAGAGCCAACTCATGCCCGGTCAGCTCCGCGTCTTTGCGTAGGCCCCCGAGACGGGCGGCGATGGCTTCACGGGCGGCCTGGGCGCTGGACGAGGGGGACGCAGACATGAGTGGGCTCTTCGTATTCCGTCAGGTCAGACCGTGTACTTCTCGTGCGGGATGCCGCGCTCCCAGACCGCCTCGAACGCATCCGAGGCCAGTCGTGCCACGGCGGGTTCGGAACGAACCTCCCAGCCGGGCTCGGACCAGTTCCCATCACCGGAGAAGTGGTTGAAGAGCACGATCTCTCCGTCGAACACCCAGCAGTCGTTTCCGGGAAGCGCGATGTCCGAAGCCTGCCGCCTGGGGAGCCAGCGAACCTGCTCCCCGGCGTGCAGGTTGACCACGGTGCCGGCGTGCTCGTACCGGATGTAGTCCGTTACCGGTTCCGACACAACGCGAGCGCGGCGGACCGCCACGCCTCGGGCAACCGTGCTCCGAATCAAATCAACCCACGGAGTCCAGTAGGAGGACGTCGGGTCAATGTCGCGCTGGCCCGTGCGCTTCCAGGTTTCGAAGTCCTCAGCCTCATCCCCGACGCCGTACGAGTCGCGCAGCTCCAAGTGCACAGCCGAGTGCTTGGCTGCGGCCAGCAGCTCGTTAAAGCCCGGCTCGTTCTGCGACATCGCACGCCTTCCTGAGCATCGGCACCATGCGGGCCGGAATCCGAATTACGGCTTCGTGCGGCGGGATGCCCGGGGCGTGCCCGGGAACCTCGAACGCCGCGCACTCCGCCTCAAGCATTTCGTCTGGCTTCCAGCCCTGAAGCACCAGCTCCCCCTTCTCCTCGTCCACCCATACGGTGGGGGAGCCCTGCTGCCCGGTGTCTGGATCAATCCCGATGAACCGTAGTGCCATGACTGCCTCCGGTGTCGAGTGGCTTACGCCAACTTGCACGAGCGTCATCCCTGCACCGCCGGGGCGTCAAGGGGGCCGCCGGAGCCCCTAGGGCGGGTGGCCCACACCACAGCGGTCTGACCAGGGCAGACAGGCAGGTGATCATGGGGGAATCCTGGGGAGGCCCTATATATAGGGGGTGTCTGTGCAGGTCAGCGCCAGATGCGCCGTGAAGCACGCAGATTTATGAAGGCACGAACCAGGTCCAGCGGATCGTGATGGCGAGGAACCTGCCGTAGCAGGGTCTTCGCAGGTCAGCGATCTTTTCGAGTGGCCCGGGAGCTGTGATCGGCTTCCGGGCCGCTCCGGGCCGCTCCGGGCCGCTCCGGGCCGCTCGGGGCCGTTCGGGGCCGTTCGGGGCCGTTGCTCCGCCCATGCCAGCGGCAGTGGCCGCGCCGCAGCTACCGCCGAACGGCTGTGTGCAGGCACCGGTTGGCGGGTGGTGCCGGGCACGTCCGGCGTGTCCACGTCGCGGCCGTGTCGACCCCGGTGCACGCTCGGCCGGTGACTGAGGCCCGGCCCGGAACGCGGGGACCACGGCCTCGATGGCGATGCCGAGAGGGAGCAGCCCCCGATGAAGCCCACCCGCATCCGTGCCGCCCTGGTGTCGGCCGCACTGGCGACCGTACTGACCGCCGTCGGCGGCGGTACCGCCCAGGCCCGCCAGAGCTGGGACGAGGCCGCAGTACCCGCAGCCGCGTCGGGCGGGACCCCGACCACGGGCAGGAACAGCTGCCTGTCCACCGACGGAACCGACCTCAACGCACTCCTGACGGTCCGGGAGCAGATCATCGGCCCCCCGGCCTGCCGTGTGGCGGTGGCGCGCAAGCCCTGGGTCCGGTCCTTCCCGAGCTGGGGCACCGCCGCCGATGCGGCCAGTGCCGTCTACCCGGCGGACTACGTCCCGTCCGTGCCCAAGCCGCAGGACGACTTCATCCTGAAGTTCCTCGGCGTGCGGATCGTCCAGGACATCGGCACGCCCCACGAGCGGAGTTTCACCTTCGGCCCGGAGGTCCTGCAGCTGGTCGTCCCGTTCGAGGGGCTCCCGTTCGCCACCTTCGCGTCGCCCGCGCTCCCCGGCCTCAAATCCGGTACGCACACCACCACGGTGTTCATGCGGCTGAGCTCCGAGCACTGCGACGGGCTGGGAACCGACCGCGAGGAGAACTGCCTGCCGGCGGGCGAGTTCCCGTACACCGGCGACACCCCGTTCGAGGTCGTCAAGCGCCACGCCTGAGAGGGCGTCAAGAGGGGCACGAACCAGGTCCAGCGGATCGTGAGGGCGAGGAACCTGCCGTAACGGGGCGAACCCGCCGACACCGGGTGCCCCGGCCCCGGCGCGGGGGCCGCGTGTGTTCCGGCCGACGGCGCACCCCCTAGGCTGTGCGCCGGGCGGCCCCGGGCGCGGGGTCTCAGGGGCGGGGAAGAGGATGTCCGTAGAAGGTCACATCACGGGGATGCTCCAGCAGATCGCCCGGCAGCAGGACGTCGTCGACATCGCCCCCCAGGGGACCCCGGCGAAGGCGGCCGCCCTCGCGCACGTGGCGGAGCAGTACGGCTACACGTACGGCGTGGCGTTCCGGACCGGGTACAAGAACTCGCTCGTCCAGGTCCGGATGTACCGGGACCCGCACCCCGAGGCGCGGGTCCGCGAGGCAGCCGCCATCACCGCCCATCCGCAGGCGGGCAACCGCGGGACGGTGCCGGGGCTGCGGCAGGGCTCGCTGAAGCCGCTCCCCGAGGCGGCCGACGCCGTGGCGGTGCTGAAGGACCTCATCACCTTCGACGTCCTGGCCCTGTACATCGCCGACCGGGGCCAGAAGGTGAAGGGCTACCTCGCCTGCGCGGCCCTGACCGCCGTCCTGCTCATCAGCGGGTCGCCGGTCCAGGCGGTGGCCTCCGGCGGGGCGCTCGCGCTGTTCCTCACCGCGGCGTTCCAGGTGGGCGTGATCCGCCGCCGGAAGAGCGCACAGCGGCTCACGGCCGCCGGGTTCGTGACGGTACGGGACGAGCACGGCAGGCAGCGGTTCCTGCGCCCCGGGCAGCAGGTGCCCGGCCACGTCGACCCGTTCGCCTCCTGACCGCCCTGAGCAGCGGCGAACCCGCCCTCGGGGGTCCTCCCGATGGGCTAAATTTGGACCTTCGTATGCAGGAATCGGTTGGGGAGAACGCAATGACGGAAGCGATCCTGCTGGTCGGTGGGCAGGGGACGCGTCTGCGGCCCGTCACGGTGAACACGCCGAAGCCGATGGTTCCGGCCGCCGGTGTGCCGTTCCTCGCCCACCAGATAGCCAGGGCCGCTGCCGCCGGCGTCACCCACATCGTGATGGCCACCTGCTACCTGGCCGAGGTCTTCGAGCCCTACTTCGGCGACGGGTCCGCCTTCGGCGTCCACCTGGAGTACGTCGTCGAGGACGAGCCGCTGGGCACCGGCGGCGCCATCCGCAACGCCGCCCGGCGCCTGACCGGCGGCGCCGACGAGTCCGTCCTGGTCTTCAACGGCGACATCCTGACCGGCCTGGACATCCGGGGCCTGGTCGACTCCCACGCGGCCGCCGACGCCGATGTCTCCCTGCACCTGGTCCGCGTCGCCGACCCGCGCGCCTTCGGCCTGGTGCCCACCGACCCCGCCGGCCGCGTCCTGGCCTTCACCGAGAAGCCCCAGACGCCCGAGGAGATCGTCACCGACCAGATCAACGCCGGCTGCTACGTCTTCCGCCGCTCGGTGATCGACTCCATCCCCACCGGCCGGCCCGTCTCCGTCGAGCGCGAGACCTTCCCCGGCCTGCTCGCCGCCGGCGCCAAGCTGTACGGCAAGACCGAGGACACCTACTGGCTCGACCTCGGCAAGCCCGAGTCCTTCGTCCAGGCCTCCGCCGACCTGGTGCGCGGCCTCGTCGCCTCCCCGGCCGTGCCCGGCCCGCGCGGCGAGTCCCTGGTCCTGCCCGGCGCCGAGGTCGCCGCCGGTGCCCGGCTGACGGGCGGCACCGTGGTCGGTGCCGGCGCCCGGATCGGTTCCGGTGCGGTCGTGGCCGGGTCCATCGTGCTCGACGGCGCCTGCGTCGGCGCCGACACCGTCGTCAGCGCCAGCCTGATCGGGGCGCGCGCCCGGGTCGGCGCCCGCACGGTCCTGGACGGCGCGGTCATCGGCGACGGCGCCCTGGTCGGCGCGGACAACGAACTGCGCGCCGGCGCCCGCGTGTGGTGCGAGGCCCAGCTGCCCGACGCCGCGCTGCGCTTCTCCTCCGACCGCTGACCCGTACGACGAAGGCCCGCCGGGGGTGGTGAATTCCGGCGGGCCTTCGTCGTGCGTACGGCTCAGCGGTTGCCCGTGACCGTCACCTTCTCGTCGTTCTGGATCTGCTTGACCAGCTGCTGCACCTTGGCCTTGTCCCAGACCAGGTTGCCGCCGCGCTCGCCCGAGATCGGGATGTTCATGGACACGCCGTCGCCGCCGCTGATGCCCTTCATCGCGAAGAACATCTCGCCGAGGTCGAACAGGGACATGTCCTTGTCCACGACCAGCGTGTCCAGGCCCGCGCCCAGCGTCGGGTAGAGCTTGAACGGGTTGATGATCGTGCTCGGGGTGGCGGCCTGGCTGGCCAGCGCCGACAGGAACTTCTGCTGGTTCTTCGTGCGCTGGAGGTCGGACTCGGCGAAGGCGTAGCGGGTCCGTACGTACGCCAGCGACTGCTCGCCGTTGAGGGTCTGCTTGCCGGCCTGGAAGTCGGCGCCCGACTTCTCGTCCTTGAACGCCTTCTCGATGTCCAGCTCGACGCCGCCCAGCGCGTCGACGATGTTGGCGAAGCCGGCGAAGCCGATCTCGGCGTAGTGGTCGATGCGCAGGCCCGTGTTGTGCTCCACGGTGCGCACCAGCAGTTCGGGGCCGTCCTCGGAGTACGCGGCGTTCAGCTTGACCCGGCGGCCCTGGGCGGGGAACTTCTTGCCGGACTGGGAGCCCACGAAGGACGGGATCTCCACGTCCGAGTCGCGCGGCAGCGAGATCATGGTGTTCCCGCTGGAGCAGGCCGCCAGGATCATCATCGAGTCGGTCCGCTTGCCGTCCGCGGAACCGGTGTGCAGCTTCTTCTTGTCCGCGTCGGACAGGCCCTCACGGCTGTCCGAGCCCACGATCAGGTACGTCGTGCAGTCGCCCTCCTTGGGCCGCTCGATGACCTTGGCGAGGTCGACCTCGCCGCGCAGCTTGGAGTCGGCCCAGAAGTACGTGCCGATCGTGGTGACGAGCAGGACCGACACCAGCGCGATGGAACCGATCTTGATCCGCTTGCGCCAGTCCGGCGCCGGGCCCTGGCGGCCCGGACCGGCCGGCGGCGGCATGCCCGGACCACCGCCGGGACCGCCGCCCGGGCCGCCGCCGGCCGGGGCGCCCGCGGGGCTGCCGTAGACCTGGCCGGTGTTGTAGCCGCTGTCGTACCCGGTGAAGGTGTCGTGGGTCTGCGGCTGCTGCCGCGGGACGCCGGGGCCCGCGGGCCGCGCCGGCGGGACGGGCGGCTGAGCGGGCGGCTGCGCGGGGCGCGGGGGCTGCTGCCGCTGGACGTGCCGCATCCGCTGCGCACCTTCGGGCTGCTGCTGGGCGCTGCCTCGTCCGTAGCGGTCGTCGCGGTTGCGCCCCTCGGGCCAGTCATTCATGCGGACAAGAATGCCCGGTCCGGCGTGTCACCCGACAGGCAGGGAGGGGCTTCGTTCCGGTGCTGTTGCAGAGCTGATGCCTCTTGGACGGCTTTAAGGTGGCTGTATGACAGACATAGCGGCCGATCTCCCGGGCAAGCCGACCTCGGCCTCGCGCACCACGCTCAGCCACATCATGACCGGCAACGACACCAACCTCCTCGGCACCGTACATGGTGGCGTGATCATGAAGCTGGTGGACGACGCGGCCGGGGCCGTCGCCGGCCGCCACTCCGGCGGTCCCGCCGTCACCGCCTCCATGGACGAGATGGTCTTCCTGGAGCCGGTCCGGGTGGGCGACCTCGTCCATGTGAAGGCGCAGGTCAACTGGACCGGCCGGTCCTCCATGGAGGTCGGCGTACGGGTCCTGGCCGAGCGGTGGAACGAATCGACCCCCGCGACCCAGGTCGGCAGCGCCTACCTGGTCTTCGCGGCCGTCGACGCCGAGGGCAAGCCCCGCCGGGTGCCGACGGTCGTCCCCGAGACCGACCGGGACCGCCGCCGCTACCAGGAGGCCCAGATCCGCCGCACCCACCGGCTGGCCCGCCGCCAGGCGATCAAGGAACTGCGCGAGCGCCGCGCCGCCCAGGGCCTCGACGAGGCCTGATCCGAAAGACACGGCCTACGGGGTGTCCCCGCACACCACCTGGTCGCCGGTGACGACACCGAATTCACCCCGATGGGGGTCCTCGGCGCGGACCGGGACCACCTTGTCGAACTGCGAGCCTGCCGTGACCAGCAGGGTCCGCCCCTGGCCCCGTACCGCCCGCAGCTCGCTGCCCGGCAGCGCGGTGGCCAGTGTGCGGGCCGAACGGTCCCAGCGCGGGTCGTACGCCACCACCGTGCGCCGGACCTCGCGGCTGGAGGCGTTGCCCGGCGTACGGGTGGTGTTGAAGCCGGTCGCGCGCAGGGCGGCGTCGACCCGCCCGCCGAGGCCGTCGATCCGGGTGCCGTTCTCCACCTGGACCCGGATCTCCTGCGGCGGTACGTCCACCGGGACCGCCGGGGCGGCCTGACGGCGCCCGCCCTCGCCGCTGCCGCCGCCACTTCCGCCACCGCTGCCACGTCCGCCACCGTCGCCGCCGCTCCCGCCGCCGCCCGGCCGGGCGGCGGGGGCCAGCGGCCGGTCGTCGCGCAGCGCGTCGAAGAGCTTCGTCGCCTTCGCCTCGTCCCACTTCACGGTCGACCCGATGCCCTTGACCGGGTACGAGGGGTCGCCGATCGGCACCGAGGCGAACTCCGACGACGACGGCGTGAAGTCCCGCATCGCCTGCCCCAGCGCCAGCATCTGCTGCGAGCCGAAGCCCTTGTCGGCCCGTACCGACCCCAGCAGCGTCGAGCTGACCTGCTTGAACTTCACCGGGTTCAGCAGCACCCCGCCCGTGGCCGCCTGCTGGAGCAGGGCGGCGACGAACTTCTGCTGGCGCTGCATCCGGCCCAGGTCGGAGGCCCCGTCGACATGGCGCGAGCGCACGTACTGGAGGGCCTGGCCGCCCGTGAGCCGGTGCGTGCCGGGCCGCAGGTCCAGGCCCGTGTTGGTGTCCCGCAGCGGCTTGGCGGTGCAGATCTCCACCCCGCCCATGGCGTCGACCGTCTTCATGAAGCTGGTGAAGTCCACCTCCAGGTAGTGGTCGATCTTCACCCGGGTCAGGCTCTCGACCGTCCGCACGGTCAGCTGCGGCCCGCCCTCCGCGTACGCCGCGTTGAGCTTCACCGGATGCGCCTGGTGCTCCTTGCCGCTGACCAGGTCGCGGTGGGCGGGAACCTCCGCGTAGCTGTCCCGGGGCAGGCTCACCACGCTCGCCCGCCCCCCGTCGGCCGAGAGGTGCACGAGCATGATCGTGTCGGTGCAGTGGCAGGGCGCCCCGCCCAGCCGGTAGGACCGCTTGTCCTCGGGAGTGATCCGCTCCCGCCCGTCCGTGCCCACGACCAGCACGTTCAGGCCGTTCCCGCCCCGCGGGCGGTTCTTCATGTCCTTGAACGGGTCCACCCGCTCGATCCCGGTGTCCAGCCCCGTCATGACCGCGTGCCCCAGCGCCCCGGAGCCCAGCACCACCACCGACAGCGCACCCGCCACGCGCACGCCCCAGCGCGGCCGGCCCCCACGCCGGCCCCCGCGCCGGTCCGGGCCCCGGCCCCGCCGCCGGGCGGGCGCGTCGGGCCGGGGCGGTCGGGAGGAACGGTGCGGGTGGGGCACGAGGGACACCTCCACGGGGGCGGACGGGAGATTCGTCAGAACAGTAGGCCCATACGATCAGCGACTGTCCGTACCGCTCGTCCGGCGCGCACCCGTTTCCCCCGTACGCGGTAACGTGACACCGATACCCGACCGTGAAGGACCCCATGCCCACCCAGCAGCCCGCAGTCTCGGTGATCATGCCGGTGCTCAATGAGGAGCGCCACCTGCGTGACGCCGTCCGGCACATCCTCGGGCAGGACTACGACGGCGAGATGGAGGTGGTGATCGCGCTCGGCCCGTCCACGGACCGGACCGACGAGATCGCCGCCGCGCTCGTCGCCGAAGACCCGCGCGTCCACACCGTGCCGAACCCGACCGGCCGCACGCCGGCGGCCCTCAACGCCGCCATCAAGGCCTCCCGTCACCCGATCGTGGTCCGCGTCGACGGGCACGGCCTGCTCTCGCCGAACTACATCGCCACCGCCGTCCGCCTGCTGGGCGAGACCGGTGCGCAGAACGTCGGCGGCATCATGCACGCCGAGGGCGAGAACGCCTGGGAGGACGCGGTCGCCGCCGCGATGACCTCGCGGCTCGGCGTCGGGAACGCGGCCTTCCACACGGGGGGCGAGGCGGGCCCGGCCGAGACCGTCTACCTGGGGGTCTTCCGCCGCGAGGCGCTGGAGCAGCAGGGCGGGTACAACGAGCAGTTCATCCGCGCCCAGGACTGGGAGCTGAACTTCCGTATCCGCGAGGCGGGCGGGCTGATCTGGTTCTCTCCGGAGCTCAAGGTGCGCTACCGGCCCCGCCCGTCGGTCAAGGCGCTGGCCAAGCAGTACAAGGACTACGGGCGTTGGCGGCACGTGGTGGCCCGCTACCACGCAGGATCGATCAACCTGCGCTACCTGGCCCCGCCGACCGCCTTCTGCGCGGTCGCGGCCGGTCTCGTCGTCGGCGCTGCCGTGACCCCGTGGGCCTTCCTGGTCCCGGGCGGCTACCTGGCCGCGCTGGCGGCCGGCTCGGTCGTCGCGGGCAAGGGCCTGTCCCTCAAGGCGCGGGCGCAGATCCCGGTGGCCATGGCGACCATGCACATGTGCTGGGGCTACGGCTTCCTGACCAGCCCCCGCTCGCTGGCCCGCAGGGTCATCGCCAGCCGCCGCCCGCCGGTGCCCGCGGGCGGCGAGGCGGTATCCCGCTAGGCATGCACGACGTACGGCGAAGGGCCCGGCGGGGAGATCCGCCGGGCCCTTCGCCGTACGTGCGAGGCCGCTACCAGGTGAAGCCGGGCTGGATCGCCATGCACTCCTTGTCGTTGTCGCCGTTGAGCGGGCGCGCGGAGTCCGGCGCCTTCGTCGGCGCGGGCGGCGGCGGGGTGGGCGCGTTGCCGGTGCGCCAGTCCTTGCCGACGAAGACGGTGACCCCCGAGACGTCCGTGGACCGCACCACGGAGGTCGCCGGCAGCCCGAGCGCCGCGGCCACGACCTGCGCGTCACCGGCCTGGTCCAGGGACGCGTACCGCACGACGGAGGTGTCCTCGCCCGCGGTCTGGCCGTCGGCCTGGGCGCGGGCGAAGCCCTTGGAGACCAGCAGCGCCGCGATGTCGCTGCCGCGGCCCTTCGCCCTGGCCTCCGGGGTGTTCTTGCCGCCCGAGGCGTTGCGCACCAGGACCTGGATCTTCGCCGGCGGGGCGGCGGGGTCCTGGGCCGGCGGGGTGGTCGGCGCGGTGCTCGGCGCGCCGCTCGGCGCGGTGGACGCGCCCGCGGAGGGCTGCGGCTGCGCCGTACCCTGACCGTCGAGCGGGATGTCCTCGCGGACCATCCGGAACAGCTCCTCGGCCTCGACCGGCTTGGGCTCCACCCGGTTCGAGTCCTGCGGGCTGTAGATCCACGGCATGGTGGTCATGGTGATCCGGCCGGTGGGGACCTTCTTGAGCTCCATGCTCAGGTCGTACAGCTTGTCGATCTTGTTGAGCCCGGTGTCCACCACCATCGCCTCGATGGCCGCCTGCGCCAGGCTGTTGAGCTTCACCGGGTTGCTGAGCTTGGCGTTCTTGCGGAACTCGCGCGCCAGGGAGTTCATGTACAGGTGCTGGGCGTGGGTGCGGCCGATGTCCGTGCCGTCCTCGAAGCCGTACCGGGTGCGCAGCCACTGCAGGGCCACCTCGCCCTGGATGACGTTCTCGCCCGCCTTCAGCTTCAGGCCCGAGCCCTTGCCGTCCTTGGTGCGCGAGTGCACGTTCTGCTGGACGCAGACCGGGACGCCGCCGATGGCGTCCGCCATCGACACCACGCCCTTGAAGTCGATCACCATGAAGTGCTGGATCGGGATGCCGGTCAGCTCCTGCCAGGCGGCGACCGTGCAGCCCGGGCCGCCGCGGCTCAGCGACTCGTTCGTCTGCACCAGCCCCCTGCTGGCCTGGTGGACCTTGCCGTTCGGCTCGGTGCACTTGGGCATCTTCAGCAGGGTGTCGCGCGGCATGGAGATGACCGACATGTTCGAGCGGTCCGCGGACAGGTGGAGCAGCATCTGCACATCGGCCAGCGGCGGCCCGTCGAAGGTGTCCGAGGCCCCGCCCAGCGCCTTGTTCTCGTCGCCGTCACGGGCGTCCGAACCGATCAGCAGGATGTTCAGCGGGGTCTGGCCGAACGCGTTGGGCTTGGGGGCGCTCAGCTTGTTGTCGCCGAGGTTGAGCGCGTCCGTACGGATGTTGCCGTTCATGTACTGGTAGTACAGGTAGCCGGCGCCGGCCGTACCGAGTATGAGCAGGGCCAGGGTGGTGGCCACCCAGCGCAGCACGCGGCGCCGGCCGCGGCGCGGGACGCCGTCGCCCCTTCGGCCGCCGCGTCCCCGCTGCCGGGGTATCGCCGAGTCCGTGCCGCCGCCCGATATGCCATCGGCGGCCGGAGCGGGCGCACCCTCCCCGCGCACGCTGCTGTGCCTCACGCGTTTCCCCCCTCAGATTCCTGATCAAGGTCCTGATGTATCAGGTGTTGCTGTACGTCGCCCCTGTGGGGCCCGCGCCTACTTGGCGCAGACCGCCTTGTCCGCTTCGACCCGCTGGACGCCCTCGGGCACCTGCTGCGGAGCGGTGAGCGGGATGCCCGGACCCTTGAAGTCCGCGCCGAGCGTGAGCTTCATCGGGGTCCTGGGCGCCGCGTCCGTCGCACCGGCCTTGAGGGCCGAGGCGGGCAGACCCATGATGTCCGCCAGCGCCCGGGCCTCGTCGGCCTGGTTCGGCGCGTACTCGAGCGTCGTCGCCTCGAGCTTCGCCGGCGCGTTGCCGAGGTTACTGGCCCGCGGCACGCCCTTGGAGTTGTGCAGCCAGTTCAGTGTGGTCTGTGCCGATCCGGGCGGTCCGCCGCCGTTGTAGACGTCCACCCGCACCTCGCCGGCCGGGGCGCGGTTGCCCTGGAGCTGAGCGTTCTGCTTGTCCTTGGCCGCGTCGGCCGCCGCCTTCTCCTTGGCCTCCACCTCGGTGAGCGAGACGTCCCCGCGGATCATCTGCAGGAGCGGCTCGGCCTGTGAGGGATTGACGACGACGGTCGACTTGACCCGTTCAGCCGGATTGTCCAGAACGGGGAGGGTGGTGAAGGTGATGTTCTTGGGGTTGATCCCCTTCAACTCACCGCCCAGGCTCTGCAGTTTGCCGATGGTCCCTATCCCGGTGTCCACGCTCAGCGCCTTCGTGGCCGCCTCCGCGAGCCCGATCAGCTTCTTGGGGCTGGTCAGGGTGTTCTTGGACTTCATCTCGCGGATCATCGAACTCAGGAACTGCTGCTGGGTCTTGATCCGGTCGAGGTCGCTCTCGTTGCCGAAGGCGTGCCGGGTGCGTACGAAGGCCAGCGCCTGCTCGCCCTCCAGCCGGTGCTCGCCCGCCGCCAGCTTCAGCTTGGACTTCTCGTCGTCCACCGGCTTCTCCAGGCAGACGGGCACGCCGCCGACCGCCGAGCTCAGGCTCTTGACGGCGTTGAAGTCGGCCATCATGAAGTGGTCCACCGGGATCCCGGTGAGCTGTTTGACCGTACGCATCGTGCAGCCCGGATCGCGTCCCGACTGCCCCAGGCTGGTGTTGAAGCGGACGCCCTTCTCGCCGGGCACGGTCTTCGTCGAGCCGTCGGGCTGCTTCGTCGGGCAGTCCGGGATGTCCGTGATCAGGTCGCGGGGGATGGACAGCGCGGTGGCGTTCGTCCGGTCCTTGGAGACGTGGAAGAGGAACGTCGTGTCCGCGTGGCCCGGGCTGTCCTTGTCGCCGTAGCCCTGGTTGCCCGAGCCCGTGCGCTTGTCGGTGCCGATCACCAGGATGTTGATCGGCTGGTCCTTCTTGAACCCGCCACTGCCCGCGTCGCCGACGTCGGTGGTGTTGATGTTGCCGTTGAGGTGGTTGTAGTAGAGCCAGCCGCCCACCGCACCACCCACCAGCAGGAACGCCATGCCGCCGCCGACCACTTTCAGCGCCTTGCGGCCGCGTCCGCCACCGCCGGCAGCCCGGCGTTTGCGGCCGGGGCGCCGGCCACCGGGCGGGCCGTCCCCGCGACGCGGTCCGGGGACCGCGGGGGACGGGGACTTCGGGCTGGTGCCCGGAGCCGTCCGCGGGCTCGCGCCCGGGACTTCCGTCGGGGCGCGCCGGGATCTGCGCTGCGGAGCCACCGAGGGTGCGGGTGCGGGTGCTTGCGCACCGGAGCGGTTCTGTCGCAGTTCGTAGTGACCAGTGCGGGGGTTGAGGATCCACTGGTCTGCGGGGTCGATTTCGTCGGCCCGCCCACGGCTTTGCGCATCCACGGTTGTCGAGTCCTCCGTCGGTGCTTCACGAGGCGCCTCCCCCCAGGCGCTCGGTCAACGATCCGGCTGCTGGTGCACGGCCTTCGGCCTGCCGGGCACCGGGTCGCTCACCCTATCCGGCCAGTTCAGCGGCAAACCATGCTGGTGACAAATTCCACCCCCTTATAACGGGTCAATACGCCCATCTCGCAAGGATCGGTCCTGGGCTTTTTGGATTGCTTTACCGCCGGGCTACCCGTGAGTCACCTGCACGCGTCGCTACTGGCCGTGGTCCCTGTGAAAGTTGGGACAGGTGTGACGGAAGGACCGGTTCCATCCCGGTGGACGAAGCGGCTCCCCACGGGCTCGTCCGCGGCCACGGCCAGGGGCGTCGCCGTGCCGGACGGCGTGCCGGACGGCGTGTCGGACGGCGTGTCGGCGGGGGAGGTGACGGCGGACGTGGCGGCAGGCGCCGGCCGGGGCGTCGCGGCCGTCGGCGTCGCGGTCACCGGCGGCGGGGCCACCGTCAGGGGCCGGTCCGCGCGCAACTGCTCGAACAGCCGCGTCGCGTCCGGTTCGGCCAGCTGGTCCCGGTTCGGGTCGGCGGCGTGCGGCCGCCGCGGCGCCGTCAGGAACCGGATCTGATCGGTGGGAATGTCCCGTACGCCGCGCACGAGTTCGTACAGGCCGCGCAGCGAGGCCAGTCCGGGATCCGTGGTGATCGACGACGTGGCCGCGTCCAGCAGCGGATAGAGCCTCGCCGGGTTCAGCAACACCCCGTTGCTCTGCACCTTCTTCACCAGCGCGCCCAGGAACTGCTGCTGGCGGTCCATCCGTTCGGTGTCGCTGCCGTCGCCCAGGCTGTGGCGGGCGCGGACGAAGCCCAGGGCCTGCTCGCCGTGGAGCGTCCGGCGGCCGGCGGCCAGTTTCAGTTTCGCCTCCGCGTCGTCGATCGGCTGCTTCAGGCACACCTCGACCCCGCCGACCGCGTCGACCATCTTCTTGAACCCGCGGAAGTCCAGCACCATGTGGTGGTCGATCCGGATGCCGGTGAGCTTCTCGACCGTACGGATCGTGCACGCCGCCCCGCCCCACTGGAAGGCCCAGTTGAACTGGGCCTGCCGCTCGCGGGTGCGGCTGCCGTCGCCCTGCAGGCAGCTGGGGACGGTGACCACCAGGTCCCGGGGCAGGGACACCGCCGTCGCGCTGCGGCGGTCCGCCGGCAGGTGCAGCAGGATCGTGGTGTCGGAGCGCTGGGTGCCCCGGTCCGTCCCGTAGCGGGCGTTCTCCGCGCCCGAGCGCGAGTCCGAGCCGATCAGCAGGATGTTCTGGGCCCCGCCCGTGCCGCGGGCCGGGCGTTCGCGCTCGTAGCGCTCCAGCTCGGCGGCGGCGGAGGTGTCCTCCACGATGTTCGCGTCGAGCTTGCGGTACGCCCACCAGCCCGACCCCGCCCCGCTCAGGACCAGCAGCACCAGCACGAGCCCGGCCCAGCGCAGCAGCCTGCGCCGACGGCCGCGCGGAGACGTCGTACCGTCTCCGCCCGCACCGGTGCCGCTGGGTATGCCCGCGCTGTCGGTCACACGTCCGATCCTGACCCGGGCCCGGCGGGGCGGCCCGGGGGCGGGGTCCGTACTGGGCCGAGCGGGTGACAAATCGGCTGTTACCGGGCTTCTGGGCGGGACGCCGCTCGGGCATGATGCGACGTGACACCCCGACGTCGCCAGGGAGCATCCCATGAGGATCTACGTGACCAGCGTCTTCGTCGACGACCAGGAGAAGGCCCTGCGCTTCTACACGGAGGTGCTGGGCTTCGTGACGAAGCACGACGTCCCGCTGGGCGGCGGGGCCCGGTGGCTGACAGTGGTCTCGCCGGAGGCCCCCGACGGCACCGAACTGCTGCTGGAACCGTCCGGGCACCGCGCGGTGGGGCCGTACAAGGCGGCGCTGGTCGAGGACGGCATCCCCGCCACCTCCTTCGCCGTGGACGACGTACGGGCGGAGTACGACCGGCTGCGCGCGCTGGGCGTGCGGTTCACCCAGGAGCCGGCGGACATGGGCCCGGTCATGACCGCCGTCCTGGACGACACGTGCGGCAACCTGATCCAGATCATGCACACGAAGTAGCCCCCGCCCGGACCAGGACCCGAGGCGAGGACCCGAGGCGAGGACCCGAGGCGAGGACCCTGGACCAGGACCCCGGACCAGGGCCTTAGACGACCCGGGTGACGCGCTCGGCGTCGACGCGCTGCGCCAGGCCGGCCTCGGACAGCTGGTCCAGGTGGCGGCACAGGACCACCGAGCCGCCGGTGGCCAGCGGTGCGAACAGACCCGCCGAGAGGCCGGCCCACGTGTCGTAGCCGAGCCCGGACAGCACGCGGGAGCCGTCCCCTTCCCCGCGGGCCCGCTCCACCAGGGCGCCGTACGACAGCTCCTCGCCGTCGACGACCAGCCCGGCGTCGTCTGCGCCCACGGGAACGAACGGTGCGAAACGGTCGCCCTGTCCCGGGACCTCGACCGCGTAGTCCATGAACCCCGCGGGCGGCTGCGGGAACCGGCCGCCCAGCGGCCGCAGCGCCAGCGCGACCCGCTCGCCCGGGCAGGCGGCCGCGGCGTCGAGCGTGTCCGGCCCGCTGACCACGAGGTCCGCGCCGGCCGGGTCGCCGCCCACCTCGACGACCACGCCCACCGAGGCGGCGGCCAGCAGCCACACCGCCGTCTGCCAGTGCGCGGGGAGCAGCAGGGCGAGCCGGTCGCCCGGCTCGGCGCCCAGGTCGCCCTGGAGCAGATTCGCGGTCTTGGCCACCCAATTGGCGAAGGTCGCGACGGACAATTCGACGCGCTCGCCGGTGGCATCGTCGTAGAAGGTGACGAGCGGACGGCCCGGATCCGCGGCGAGCGCGGATCGCAGCAGGTCGGCAGGGGTGCGGTCAGTGGCGTTCACCCGGCCCAGGGTACGCGGGGCCGTCCCCCGTACGGCCGCCGCGCGCATCCCCCATCCAGGGCACGGGACGGGCCCGCCCATCCAACGCTCCGTCAGTTCCGGCTGGCGCGGCCCGGTCGGTATGATCAGCATCTTTTTCATGCGTGGATTCCTTGCTTCCTCGATCGGCGTCGCGACCGCGGCCGCACTGGCCCTCCCGCTCGCGCTCCCGACCCCCGCCCTGGCCGAGACCGCCCCCGTCCACCCCGCCGGCTCCACCCAGTCGCTGCCGCTGGTCCCCCTGGGACCGGACATGCCGCGGGGCAGCGCCGTACCCGGAACGACCGCCGAGCCCCGCCTGGCCGAGACCCAGGGGCTGACCGCGCGCGAGGTCAGGAAGTTCTCGCTGGTCGGCGTCGTCTGGGACGACGCGAGCACCGAGCTGTACGGCCACGTCCAGGTCCGTACGCGGTCCACGGAGACGGCGACGTGGACCGACTGGCAGGACGTCGAGACCCACAACAGCGAGCACGCCGCGGACCCGGACGCCGCCGAGCGCGGCTCGGGCCGCGTCCGGGGCGCCACGGCGCCGCTGTGGGTGGGCGAGTCCGACGGCGTCGAGGTCCGCGTCCAGGCGGAACCGGGCGCCGGCGCGACCCGCTCGGCCGCCCGTCTCCCGTCGGGGATGCGCATCGAACTCGTCGACCCCGGCGAGCCGGTGGCCACGACGGACGACAAGAACGGCACCGGCACCGGTACGGGTCCGGAGCCGGGGGACGGCAAGGGCAACGTGACGGTCGTCCCCGGCATGACGCCGGCGATGGCGGAGACCTCCAACGCCAACGTCCCGATGGCGGCGCTGGGCGCCAACGAGATCAAGGCGCTCAACAAGGCCGACTCCACCGCCGACGCGGTCCTCGCGGGCGACGGCACCCTCGCCGCGGCCGGCACCCCGTACATCGGTCCGCGCCCGCGGATCGTCACCCGCAAGGGGTGGGGTGCGGACGAGTCCCTGCGCGAGCCGGGCTTCGTCTACACCTCCACGGTGAAGGCGGCGTTCGTCCACCACAGCGCGTCCGGCAACAACTACGCCTGCAAGGACGCCCCGGCGGTGCTGCGCAGCCTCTACCGCTACCACGTGGTCAGCAGCGGCTGGCGGGACTTCGGTTACAACTTCGCCGTCGACAAGTGCGGCACCGTGTACGAGGGGCGCGCGGGCGGCGTCGTGAAGGCGGTGCTGGGTGCGCACACGATGGGCTTCAACACCAACAGCATGGGCGTGGTCGTCCTGGGTTCCTTCTCCTCCAGCGCCCCGCCGGCGGCGGCGGTCGACGCGGTGTCACGCCTGACGGCGTGGAAGCTGGGCCTGTTCAACATGGACCCGCGCGCGAAGACGACGCTGACGTCGGGCGGCGGCAACCGGTACCCGAAGGGGAGGGCGGTCAGGATGAACGTCATCTCGGGTCACCGGGACGGGTTCGCGACGGAGTGCCCGGGCAAGCGGCTGTACGGCAAACTGAGCACGACCCGCACGTCCTCAGCCAGACTCCAGGGCCGCCCATGACCCACCGGGCCCGGTTTCGGGGGCTCCGCCCCCACGCCCCCGCGCCTCAATCGCCGGCGGGGCTGGAGTGGGTGCCGGCGGGGCGGAGACGAACGCCGCGCCCGGCAGGCCACGCGGGGGCTCCGCCCCCACACCCCCGCGCCTCAAACGCCGGCGGGGCTGAATCGGTGCCCGGCGGCGCTGGAATGAGGCCCGCGGCGCTGGAATGGAGCCCGCGACACTGGGCTGGGATGCCGCGGAGCGGCATTTCCAGCCCGCGCGGCGTTTGAGCGCGCGGGCGCGGAGCCCCCGATCTTTGAGCCCCGCCGGCGTTTGAGGCGCCCCACCCCGGCCCCGCCGGCGTTTGAGGCGCACCGATCCGGCCCCGCCGGCGTTTGAGGCGCCCCACCCCGGCCCCGCCGGCGTTTGAGGCGCACCGATCCGGCCCCGCCGGTGGCGGGCGCGCCCCACCCTGGCCCCGCCGGCGGCGGGCGCGCCCCACCCCGGCCCCGCCGGCGTTTGAGGCGCACCGATCCGGCCCCGCCGGTGGCGGGCGCGCCCCACCCTGGCCCCGCCGGCGGCGGGCGCGC
>NZ_JBIVFN010000011.1:0-22702 GCF_044748145.1 Streptomyces sp. NPDC090022 | reverse complement strand
GCGCCCCACCCCGGCCCCGCCGGCGTTTGAGGCGCACCGATCCAGCCCCGCCGGTGGCGGGCGCGCGCCCCACCTCAGCCCCGCCGGCGTTTGAGGCGCGGAGGTTCGGGGCCCGGGCCCTGGGGGGCGGGATACGCTCGTCGCATGGCCGGCCGATTCGATCCGCTCACCCCGACCGCCGCCCGCGGTGGCCGGACCGACGTGCCCGCGGGCCGCGGGCGGCCCGTCGGCCGCGGGGCCAAGGCCCGCACGTACGCGCCCGCCGGCGACGTCGCCGTCGACCTCGGCCTCACCCTCGGCCCCCTCCGCCGCGGCCCCGCCGACCCCACCTTCCGCACCACCCCCGACGGCTCGGTCTGGCGGGCCAGCCGCACCCCGCAGGGTGCCGGGACCCTGCGGGTCTCGCACACCGGCGACGCCGTCGAGGCCGAGGCCTGGGGTCCCGGCGCCGACTGGCTCCTGGAGACCCTGCCCGCCCTGCTCGGCGCCGACGACGACCCGGCCGCCTTCGTCCCCCGCCACCGCCTGGTCCACGCCAGCCACCGCCGCCGCCCGGGGATGCGCCTGACCCGTACCGGCCTGGTCCTGGAGTCCCTCATCCCGGTGATCATCGAACAGAAGGTCACCACCGACGAGGCCTACCGCGCCTGGCGCCGGCTCGTGCGCCAGTACGGCGACCCCGCCCCCGGCCCCGCCGGCGACGCCGGTCTGTACGTCATGCCCGACGTCCGCACCTGGGCCCGTATCCCGTCCTGGGACTGGCACAGGGCCGGCGTCGATGCCAAGCGCTCGGACACCGTCCTGCGCGCCGTCCGCGTCGCCGCCCGCCTGGAGGAGGCGGCCGCCATGGAGCTCGCCGAGGCGGCGCGCCGCCTGGAGCTGGTCCCCGGCATCGGCCCCTGGACCTCCGCCGAAACCCTCCAGCGCAGCAACGGCGCCGCCGACGCCGTCACCACCGGCGATCTGCACCTGCCCGGCATCGTCGGTTTCGCCCTCGCCGGCAACCGGCACGCCAGCGACGCGGAGATGCTGGAGCTGCTCGCCCCGTACGCCGGCCAGCGCCACCGCGCGGCCCGCCTGATCCTGCTCGCGGGCCGCGTCCCGCCCCGCCGCACGCCGAAGATGCCCCGTACGGACATCGCCCGCTGGTAGCGCCCGGCGCTACCGGACCTCGATGAACGCCGACGCCTCGCGCGCCGGCCGCTCCGCCGGTGCCCCGGCCGCGTGCCCCACGGCCACCGCGCCCATCGGGTCCCAGTCCGCCGGCAGCCCGAGGACCTCCCGCACCACGTCGCGGCAGAACATCGTCGAGGACACCCACGCCGAGCCCAGCCGCTCCCCGGCCAGCGCGACCAGGAAGTTCTGGACGCCGGCGCCCATCGCGACCACGAACATCTCCCGCTCGGCCGCGTCCCGCCGCGCGTGCCCGTAGTGGTGCGCGCCGTCCGTCACCAGGCACGGCACGACCAGGTACGGCGCGCGCCGCAGCACGTCGCCGCGGCGGATCCGCTTCGCGATCGACTCGGCGGACTTGCCGTCCCGCTCCAGGTCCGCGATCCACGCGTCCCGCATCGCGTCCAGCAGCTTCGTCCGTGCCGCCTCCGACTCCAGCAGGACGAACCGCCACGGCGTGGTGTGGTGCGGCGCCGGCGCGGTCACGGCCGCGGCCACCGCGCGCCGGACCGCGCCCGGATCCACCGGCTCGTCGGTGAACGCCCGTACGGTACGGCGCTGCGTCACCGCCTCGCGCACGGCCTCCGAGGTGCCCAGCCGGAACATGTCGTCGGCGGGTGCGCGGACCAGGTCCCGGCCGGCGCCCTCGCCCAGCACGTGGCCGAGGCCGCGCACGACCGCCACCGGGCAGCCGGTGGCCTTGCCCTTGACCAGGTCGCCGGCGGCCGCCAGCTCGTCGGCGGTCGCGGTCACGGTCGCGGTCAGCGGGTTGCCGTGGGCGTCGGTGCCGCCGCGCAGGTCGTCCAGGACCCGTACGCCGGCCGCGCCGATGGCGACGTCCGTCAGGCCGTTGCGCCACGGCCGCCCGAAGGTGTCCGTCACGATCACGCCCACGTCCACCGACAGCAGCCGCGCCAGCCCCGCGCGCAGCGCGCGGGCGGAGGCGTCCGGGTCCTCGGGCAGCAGCAGCACCGTGCCGGCGGCCGTGTTGGACGCGTCCACGCCCGCCGCCGCCATCACCAGCCCCTGCCGGTTCTCGACGATCCGCAGCGTGCCCCGGCGCGCGACCACCC
Organism: Streptomyces sp. NPDC090022; assembly: GCF_044748145.1. NCBI lineage: Bacteria > Bacillati > Actinomycetota > Actinomycetes > Kitasatosporales > Streptomycetaceae > Streptomyces > Streptomyces sp. NPDC090022. The sequence continues at coordinate 20,456 of NZ_JBIVFN010000011.1, read as the reverse complement.
GTACCGTCTCGGCGTCTATCGCCGCCTCGCGGGAGTCCGCCGCGACGATCCGGCCCTCCGCCTTGGAGACGATCTTCGAGGTGACCAGCAGGACGTCCCCGTCGCGCAGGTCGGGCGCGGCGTCCGCGATCAGCCGGGCCAGGTCGTCGCCCGGCGCGATCTCGGGCAGGCCGGCGAGGGCGCGCACCTCGTAGGAGGGGGCGGGAGCGGTCACTGGGCGGCCCCGGCCAGGTCCAGCGCGGCGCGGGCCATCGCGGCGGTCGCCGCCTCGTCGGTCATCATCAGCGGGACGGCCCGGCAGCGGATCCCCGCGGCCTCGACCTCCGCGACGGCGTCCGCGTCGGTGGTGTCCACGAGCCAGCCGTCCAGCAGTCCGGCGCCGTAGTGCCGGGCGACCGCCGCGGCCGTGGACTCCACGCCCACCGCGGCCAGCACCTTGTCCGCCATCCCGCGTACGGGCGCGCCGCCCACGATGGGGGAGAGGCCCACCACGGGCGCGTCGGCGGCCGCCACGGCCTCCCGGATGCCGGGCACGGCCAGCACGGTGCCGATCGAGACGACCGGGTTGGACGGCGGGAAGAGGATGACGTCGGCCGCCGCGATGGCCTCCAGCACTCCGGGCGCCGGCTCGGCCTGCTCCGCGCCGACCGGTACGACGGCTTCCGCGTCGACGGAGGCGCGGAGCCTGACCCAGTACTCCTGGAAGTGGATGACGCGCCGCTCGCCCTCCAGGGTCACCGCGACGTGCGTCTCGACCCGGTCGTCGGACATCGGCAGCAGCCGTACGCCCGGCTGCCAGCGGTCGCACAGCGCCTCGGTGACCGCGCTCAGCGGGTAGCCGGCGGCGAGCATCTGGGTGCGGACGATGTGGGTGGCGAAGTCACGGTCGCCGAGGCCGAACCACGAGGGTCCGACCCCGTACGCCGCGAGCTCCTCCTTGACGGTGAAGGACTCGTCGGCGCGGCCCCAGCCCTGCTCCTCGTTGATGCCGCCGCCGAGCGTGTACATCACGGTGTCCAGGTCGGGGCACACCTTGAGTCCGAACAGGTGGATGTCGTCACCGGTGTTGCCGATGACCGTGATGTCCGCGTCGGGTACGGCCGACTTCAGTCCGGACAGGAAACGGGCGCCGCCGATACCGCCGGCCAGAACAACAATGCGCATGCGACGCAGTGTGTCAGGCGCGTGCCGTGGCCACGGACTCCGGGCGCGCCGGGGAGCAGGTGTGCATGGGCATCTCGGTCAGGCCCGGGAAGTAGACGTGCAGGCTGACGGCGCCGTCGAGGGAGTCGTTGACGACGTCGTGGGCGTAGCCGGGAGCGAAGACGCGCTGGCTGCCGGCGGCCAGGGCGAGCGGGCCGCGGGCGGTGCGCTCGGTGAGCTCGCCGTCCAGGACGGTCAGCACGCCGGAGGAGGGGCCGTGGTCGTGCAGGCCGCTGCCCTGGCCGGGGACCCAGCTCAGCAGCCAGACCTCGTAACCCGGGCCGGTGCGCAGCCGGTGGTACCAGCGGGAGGTGGCGTCGTACTCGACCAGGTGCTCCCACTGGGAGCGGTCGGCGGCGAGGGAGCGGGCCAGCCCGACGAAGTCGGCGACGGTGGCCGGGTGTTCGCGGGCGGGCTGGAGCAGGTGCTGGACGGAGAGGATGTCGCCGGCGATCTGGAGGTCGCTGTCGTTGTTCATGGGGGAGGGTCCTCGACGGGTGTCAGCCGGGCAGGCGGCCGGTTGCTGTGGGGGAGGGGCGAGCTGGTGCGGGGAGACGGAGCTCCGCAGGCATCAACAGCTGCAACAGCAACAGCGAACCTGGGCAGCGCACAGGAACCCACGAATGGGGGTCCGGGTGGCGGCTGCGGTCGCTGACATGGGGACAAGGAGACCGGTTCGCGGGCGTGACTGTCAACCCGATGTCTGGTTTGGGGGAAAACTTTCACCTCATCCGGTTGCTGCGTCCGGAGAAAGGTTTGTGCAGGGCGGGCCCGGGGAGGTGGCGCTCAAACCTCGCCACGCCGACCTCGGCGCCCCGTAACCGAAATGTGATCTACGCCGCTTCTCCGGCGGCTTCGCAACCCGGTCGCGGAGTTCGTACGTCGGCTACCGGTGAGGGAGGGCCCGGCCTGTGCGCGTGGCATGTGTCGCGATTTTTGGCGATATGAACACTTACTGCCTAGGCTTGGTTCCGCAGAGTGAATAAGGGGCCCAATAGCAGATCTCGGCTTGACTGCCCCAGATACACGCACTTGTAATTTCACTCGTGTCGTTCCGGTTTGAGGCGTAACGGCACCATCACGGGGACGCGAAGACAGAGCGAGGGGCGCACATGACCGAGCTGTTTCAGGAACTGCTGGTCGAGGAGGCGGACGAGGAGCTCGGATGGCAGGAGCGCGCTCTGTGCGCCCAGACCGACCCCGAATCCTTCTTTCCCGAGAAGGGCGGCTCCACCCGCGAGGCCAAGAAGGTCTGCCTCGCCTGTGAGGTCCGCTCCGAATGCCTCGAATACGCCCTCGCCAACGACGAACGGTTCGGCATCTGGGGCGGTCTGTCCGAGCGTGAGCGCCGCCGCCTGAAAAAGGCCGCGGTCTGAACGTTCGCCGTCGCTTCACACGCCACACCGCACCACATTCGTACAGAGGTCGCAGAGCAAACGGTCCGCCTCCTGCCCCTTCCCCGCAGGAGGCGGACCGCTGTGTTCCGAGCCGTTAGTGTGGGCCGCCCCCGGACACGGTCCGGGGGCACCCCCACCCCCGGACCGCGCGTCCGGGGGGACCCCCACGCCGGAGGTCCTCAACCGCGATGTTCCCGCACAGCCCCTCCACGGCCGCCCACCAGGCACCCCCCACCCCGGAGTTCCCCCGGCACGTCGTCACGGCCGTCCTGGTCGCCCACGACGGCGCCCGCTGGCTGCCGCGCGCACTCGCCGGACTCCTCGGCCAGGAACGCCCCGCCCAGAACCACATCGCGGCCGACACCGGCAGTGCCGACGACTCCGCCCGCCTGCTCGCCGAGGCCCTCGGCGACGACCGCGTCCTGCACCTCGCCCGCCGCACCGGGTTCGGCGCCGCCGTCGACGAGGCCGTCCGCACCGCCGGCACCCTCACCCCCGAGGACCTGCCCTACCTCAAGCGGCCCAGCGGCTGGGACCCCGTCAGCCGCACCTGGCGCGACGACAGCTACGACCTCCCCGAGCTGCCCCACGGCGAACCCGTCCAGTGGCTCTGGCTCCTGCACGACGACTGCGCCCCCGAACCCGACGCGCTCACCGAACTCCTGCGCGTCGCCGACGACAACCCCGAGGCCGCCGTCATCGGCCCCAAGCTGCGCGGCTGGTACGACGGCAAGCAGCTCCTCGAAGCCGGCGTCAGCATCGCCCGCGGCGGCCGCCGCTGGACCGGCCTGGACCGCCGCGAACAGGACCAGGGCCAGCACGACCAGGTCCGCGCCGTCCTGTCCGTCTCCACCGCCGGCATGCTCGTACGCCGCGACGTCTACGAGGGCCTGGGCGGCTTCGACCGCCGGCTGCCCCTGATGCGGGACGACGTCGACCTGTGCTGGCGCGCCCACCAGGCCGGCTTCGACGTCCTGGTCGCCCCCGACGCCGTCCTGCGCCACGCCGAGGCCTCCGCCCGCGAACGCCGCACCGTCGACTGCGCCGGCCGGACGGCCGCGGGCCCCCACCGCGTCGACAAGGCCGGCGCCGTCTACACGCTGCTCGTGAACTCCTCCGGCCGGGCCCTGCCGTACGTCCTGCTCCGGCTCCTCCTCGGCACCGCCCTGCGCACCCTCGGCTACCTCGTCGGCAAGGCCCCCGGCCAGGCCGTCGACGAGTGCACCGGCCTGTTCACCACCCTGCTGCGCCCCGGCCGCATCCGCGCCGCCCGCGGCCGCCGCCGCCCCGCCGTCACGAACACCGTCCTGCGCGGCCGGGGCCTCTTCCCGCCGCCCGGCGCCACCCTGCGCGCCACCGTCGAACAACTCGCCGGACACCTCGGGGCGGGCGGCCGCGACAGCGAGCCCACCACCGCCGGCCGGCACGGCGGTGGCGTCGAGTCCGGCCCCGGCGGCGACGACGCCGACTTCCTGGAGATCGAACAGTTCGCGCGCCTGAAGCGGATCGCCCGCCGGCCCGCGCCCGTCCTCTTCGCCCTCCTCCTGCTCTCCTCCCTCGTCGCCTGCCGCGCCCTGCTCGCCGGCGGCTCCCTCATGGGCGGCGCCCTGCTGCCCGCCCCCGGCAGCGGCTCCGCCCTCTGGCACGCCTACACCGACGACTGGCACCCCGTCGGCACCGGCTCCACCGCCGGCGCACCCCCCTACCTCGCCGTCCTCGGAGCCCTCGCCACCCTGCTGCTGGGCTCCACCGAGACCGCGCTGACCCTGCTGCTCCTCTGCTCCGTCCCGCTCGCCGGCCTCACCGCCTACCTCGCCTCCAGGCCCCTGGTGGAATCCCGGCTGCTGCGCGCCTGGGCCGCCGTCGCCTACGCCTTCCTGCCCGCCGTCACCGGCGCGCTGGCCGGCGGGCGCCTGGGCACGGCCGTCCTCGCCGTCCTGCTGCCACTGATCGCCCGTGCCGCCGTCCGCGCCCACGGCTCCGGCGGCGAGCGCGGCAGCTGGCGCGCGCTGTGGACGTACACGCTGCTGCTGACCCTGGCCACCGCCTTCACCCCCGTCGTCTGGCCGCTCGCCGCCGTGCTCGGCCTGGCCGCGCTGCTGCGCCGCCGGGCCGCCTGGAAGACGTACGCGCCCCGGCTGCTCGCCGCCCTCCTCACCCCCCTCGTCGTCCTCGCCCCCTGGTCACTGGGGCTGCTCACGCACCCCGGCCGGTTCCTGCGCGAGGCCGGCCTGCCCCACGGCGCCGGCACCGCCACCGCCCTGGACCTGCTCGGCATCAGCCCCGGCGGCCCCGGCACCCTCGGCGGCGGGCTGCTCATCGGCATCGTCCTGGCCGCCCTCGCCGCACTCCTGCGCACCGACCGCGCCACCGCGATCCGCACCGCCTGGGCCGTGGCCCTGGCCGCCCTGGTGCTGGCCGTCGTCCTGGCCCGCACCGGCTGGGCCGGACCCGCCACCCTCGTCCAGGGCCTCGCCCTGCTCACCGCCGCCGTCCTCGGCGCCGACGGCGCCCGGCAGCGGCTGGCCGCCCACGGCTTCGGCTGGCGCCAGCCGCTCGCCGCCCTCATCGCCCTGGCCGCCGCCGCCGGACCGCTCGCGAGCGCCGTCGGCTGGATGGCCACCGGCGCCGACGGGCCACTGGAACGCCGCGACCCCGTCCAGGTCCCGGCGTTCGTCGCCGAGGAGAGCGGCACCCGCGACCAGGCCCGCACCCTCGTGCTGGGCGGCACCTCGCCCGCCACCGTCTCCTACACCCTCGTCCGCGGCTCCGGCGCCCGCCTCGGCGACGCCGAACTCGCCGCCGCGGCCGGCCCCGACGCCCGCCTGAGCAGGACCGTCTCCAGCCTGGTCGCGGGCTCCGGAGCCGACCAGACCGACCAGCTCGGCGGCTTCGCCATCCGCTACATCCTGGTCCGCGACGGCGCCCCGCAGGCGATGCGCCGCGTCCTCGACGCCACCCCGGGCCTGAGCCGCCTCAGCCAGCTCGACGGCAGCGCCCTGTGGCGGGTCGACCGCCAGGTCGCCCGCGTCGTCATCGTCTCCGGCAAGCCCGGCGAGGCCCCCATCCCGGTCGCCTCCGGCCCCGTCGAGGCCCATACGAAGATCGCCGCCGGTGAGGCGGGGCGCGTCCTGCGCATCGCCGACCGGGCCGCGCCCGGCTGGCGGGCCACCCTCGACGGCAAGCCGCTCACCCCCCGGACCGTCGACGGCTGGGCCCAGGGCTTCGTCCTGCCCGCCGAGGGCGGCCGCCTCGACCTCGTCCACGCCGACTCCGCCGCCGGCACCGGCTGGCGCTGGACCCAGGGCGCGCTGGCCCTCGTCCTGCTGGTGCTGGCCCTGCCGGGCCGCCGCCGCAGCCTCGACGACGACCTGCCCGACGAGGAGGCCGCGATCCCGGCACAGTCCGGCCCGGACGGGGCCGGCGACGGCCGCCGCGCCCGCCGGCTGCGCGCCCAGGAGGGAGCGGCCGCCCCCGCCGCCGAGGCCCAGGCCGACCCGTACGCGCAGCTGCCCGACGGGTCCGGGTACGGCGAGGACGCCTACGCCTACCAGGCCTACGGCGACCAGACGTACGGCGGCGACCAGGCCTATGGCGACCAGGCCTACGGCGGCCAGACGTACGCCGGCCAGGGCCACGCCCCCGCGCAGCACCCCCAGCCCTATGGCGCCCACCCCTACCCGCAGCCGTACCCGCAGGCCGGGCAGTACGCCGAGCAGGCCTACGACGCCTACGGGCAGCCCGTGGCCCACGACCCCCAGCGCCCGGACGGGAGCTCCCAGCAATGAAGCGCGCCCCCCTGACCCTGGCGGCCGTGGCCGCCGCGCTCGCCGCCGTCACCGGCGTCGCCGCCCTGACCCTGCCCGCCGCGGAGTCCGCGCCGGCCGCGTCCGGCGCGGCCGCCGCCCGGCTGCCGGTGGAGCGCTCCACCCTGGTCTGCCCGCAGCCGTCCTCCTCGGACGTCGCCGAGACGACGTACACCTCGATCACCCCCGGTGGTCCCGGCGGCCCCGCCGGCACCGGCACCGAGCGGGGCGCGGGCGGCGCCGCCCGGCTCACCGGCACCGGCAAGGAGGCCAGGCAGCTGCTGGAGCTGAAGGAACCGGGCCGGCCGGCCGCGGCCACCGCCTCCGGCGCCGACGCCCCGGCCCTGACCGGCACCGCCGACGGCGCCCTCGCCCCGGGCTGGACCGCGCAGGCGACCACCAGGGTCACCGCCGTCCAGGGCCGCGGCCTGCTGGGACTGACCTGCACGGCGCCCGCCACCGACTTCTGGTTCCCCGCCGCGAGCACCGCCAACGGCCGCCGCGACTACGTGCACCTGACCAACGCCGACGACACCCCGGCCGTGGTCGACGTCCAGCTCTTCGGGCCGGACGGCGCCGTCAAGTCCGACACCGGCCCCGGGGCCGGCGAGAACATCAAGGTCGGCCCCAAGTCCTCGGTCGCCGTCCTGCTGTCCACGCTGGCACCCGGTCAGATCGCCGACCTCACCGCCCGCGTGACCACCCGTTCGGGGCGGGTCGGCGCCTCCGTGCAGTCCACCGAGGACGCCGTCGGCGCGGACTGGCTGCCGGCGTCGGCCGACCCGGCCCCCTCGCTGGTCCTGCCCGGCATCCCGGCGGACGCGACCTCCGTACGGCTGGTCGCGTACGTCCCCGGCGAGGACGACGCGGACCTCACCGTCCGCCTCGCCGGACCCGGTGGCCCGATCAGCCCCGCCGGCAACGAACAGCTGCACGTGAAGGCCGGGATGACCGCCTCTCTGGACCTCGCCGACGTCACACGCGGCGAGGCCGGGTCGCTCGTGCTGGCCCCGGCCGACGCGAAGAAGGCCGCGCCCGTCGTGGCCGCGCTGCGCGTGGTGCGGGGCACGGGCGCGAAGCAGGAGGTCGCCTTCATCCCCGCGGCGGCCCCGGTGGGCGCGCGGGCCACGGTCGCCGACAACCGCGCGGACGCCGGGGCGACGGTGCTGTCCCTGACGGCGCCGGGCGCCGACGCCACGGTGCGGGTCACCGCCTCGCCGGGCACCCAGGGCGGCGCGCCGGCGGTCCAGGAGTACACGGTCAAGGCGGGCACGACGCTCGCGGTGCCGTCGCCGCCGGTCCCCGGGGGCGACGCGAAGGGGGCGTACGCGCTGACCGTGGAGACGGTCTCGGGCGGTCCGGTCCACGCGGCGCGCACGCTGTCCCTGCCGCAGGACGGGATCGCGATGTTCACGGTCCAGACCCTCACCGACGACCGCGGCACGGTCGCCGTCCCGAAGGCGGTGCAGGACTACACGGTCCTGGGCGGCTGAACGGGGCCGCAGCCGCGCGGGTCAGTCCTGCCCGTACCGCGGATCGACCGTCTCCGGGGACAGGCCGAGCAGGTCCGCGACCTGCTCGACCACGATCTCGTGCACCAGCAGGGCCCGCTCGTCGCGGTTCTTCGTACGGATCTCCACCGGCCGCCGGTACACCAGGATCCGGGCCGGCCGCCCCTGCTGGGCCGCGACCATCCCGCCCAGCGGCACCGCCTCGTCGTTCCAGCCGCCCTCCGGGCCGCCCGGCGCCCCCGGCACCTCGGCGACCACGAACTCCACCTCGGCCAGCTGCGGCCAGCGCCGCTCCAGCCGCTCGACGGAGTCCTGCACGAGGTCCCCGAACAGCTCCGCGCGGCTGGCCGACAGCGGTACCTGCGGGGGAGCGACCGGACCGCGCATCCCCCGGCCGTGCCGGTCACGTCGCCGCGGCCGCGGCTCCTGGGGGCGCTCGCCGGGACGCGGCGTCAGAGGGGTGTCCATCACTCACGCAGGGTAGCTCCCGGCAGGGCCCCGGCACGCGGCGGTCACCGGATGTCGGGCCCCCGGCATTCCGGCCAAGACCGGTTCCGTACCGGGAGCCGCCGGTGACCAGTCCGCCCATCCAGATTGTTGCAATCTGTACCATCTGGTGGCCGGATTCGTCCGCATCCCCGCCCTCCCGAGGCCCCCGCCACCCGCCGCCCGGCCCCGCCGCACCGGGCCTCCCAAGGGCGCGATCGCGCCACGACACGGGGGAGTGAGCTGAGGGAGAGTCGTCGCGGCCCGGTCAAGAGTGCGGTACCGTCCAACGTCGTGAGCCTTGTACGTCGCTGTTCGCGCACCGCGTGCGGCCGCCCTGCCGTCGCAACACTGACGTACGTCTACGCCGACTCGACCGCAGTTCTCGGCCCGCTCGCCACCTACGCCGAACCCCACTGCTACGACCTGTGTGCCGAGCACTCGGAGCGCCTGACCGCGCCCCGCGGCTGGGAGGTCGTCCGGCTGTCCGACGGTTCCGGGCCGTCCCGCCCCTGCGGCGACGACCTCGAAGCCCTGGCCAACGCCGTCCGCGAAGCCGCCCGTCCGCACGACCGCGCGGCCGAGGCAGGCGGTTCGGGACCCGGCGGCCCCACCCCCGGCGAGACCCGCCGCGGCCACCTGCGCGTGCTCCGCTCGCCCGACTCCTGACCTGCGGATCGGCCGCCGGAGCGGCCCCGGGCGCACGGTAGGTTGGGCAGCCACCGCACAGAACCTCGGGAGGGCAGGCAGTGGCTGCTGATCTGACGAACATCGTCAAGGCGTACGACGTACGAGGCGTCGTGCCGGACCAGTGGGACGAGAGCCTGGCAGAGCTGTTCGGCGCCGCGTTCGTCGAGGTCACGAGCGCGACGGCGATCGTCGTCGGCCACGACATGCGCCCTTCCTCGCCCGGCCTGTCCGCGGCCTTCGCCCGCGGCGCCGCCGCCCGCGGCGTGGACGTCACCCTGATCGGGCTGTGCTCCACCGACCAGCTCTACTACGCCTCCGGCTCCCTGGACCTGCCCGGCGCGATGTTCACCGCCTCGCACAACCCGGCCCAGTACAACGGCATCAAGCTGTGCCGCGCGGGCGCCGCCCCGGTCGGCCAGGACACCGGCCTCGGCCAGATCCGCGCCCTCGTCGAGACCTGGCTGGACGAGGGCGCCCCGGCGGTCCCCGCCGGCACCATCCCGGGCACCGTCACCGAGCGCGACACCCTCGCCGGGTACGCCGCCCACCTGCGGGGCCTCGTGGACGTCAGCGGCATCCGCCCGCTCAAGGTCGTCGTCGACGCGGGCAACGGCATGGGCGGCCACACCGTCCCGACGGTCTTCGAGGGCCTGCCCCTGGACCTGGTCCCCCTGTACTTCGAGCTGGACGGCACCTTCCCCAACCACGAGGCCAACCCGCTCGACCCGAAGAACATCGTCGACCTCCAGGCCCGGGTGCTGGCCGAGGGAGCCGACCTCGGCATCGCCTTCGATGGCGACGCCGACCGCTGCTTCGTCGTCGACGAGCGCGGCGAGGGCGTCTCCCCGTCCGCCATCACGGCCCTGGTCGCCGCCCGCGAGCTGGCCCGCAACGGCGGCACCGGCACGATCATCCACAACCTGATCACCTCGTGGTCCGTGCCGGAGATCGTCCGCGAGCACGGCGGCACTCCGGTCCGCACCCGCGTCGGCCACTCCTTCATCAAGGAGGAGATGGCGAAGACCGGCGCGATCTTCGGCGGCGAGCACTCGGCGCACTACTACTTCAAGGACTTCTGGAACGCGGACACCGGCATGCTCGCCGCGCTCCACGTCCTGGCGGCCCTCGGCGGCCAGGACGGCCCCCTGTCCGGCCTGGTCTCCTCCTTCGACCGCTACGTGGGCTCGGGCGAGATCAACTCCACGGTGGCCGACCAGGCCGGCCGCCTGGCGGCGATCAAGGCGGCCCACGCCACCCGGGACGGCGTCACCCTCGACGAACTCGACGGCCTGACGGTGTCCGCCGACGACTGGTGGTTCAACCTCCGCGCCTCGAACACCGAACCGCTGCTGCGCCTGAACGTAGAGGCCCGCGACCCGGCCACCCTGACCCGAATCCGCGACGAGGTCCTGTCCCAGGTCCGCGCGTAACCCCGCAAGCGCACCCGGTGAGGGGCGCGGGGAACTGCGCGAGCAACCACCCACCCCCCGCACCGGGCCGCACCTCGTGAGGGGCGCGGGGAACTGCGCGAGCAACCGAACACAACCCGCACCTTCGTACGGGCCCGCACCCGGTGAGGGGCGCGAGGAACTGCGCGAGCAACCACCCACCCCCGCACCCTCACACCGGCCCGCACCGGGTGAGGGGCGCGAGGAACTGCGCGAGCAACCACCCACCCCCGCACCCTCACACCGGCCCGCACCGGGTGAGGGGCGCGGGGAACTGCGCGAGCAACCGAGTCCGGCCCGCACCCTCGCGCACCCGGCCCGCCCGCGCCCCGCACCCGGCCCGCCCCCGCCCCGCACCCGCCCTCACCCGGCCCGCCCCCGCCCCCGCCCCCCGACCCACCCGTGGATCCGGCGGACCTTGGTCACGATCAGGCCCCGCGACGCCCACCGCGCCGCGCCACCGCCCTCACAGCGGTACGCTGACCTGGCCCAACCGCATACCCGCCCGTTCGAAGGGACGCCCCCATGCCGCTCGAAGCCGGCCTTCTGGAGATCCTCGCCTGCCCCGCCTGCCACGCGCCCCTCGAGGACCGCTCGGCCGACGAGACGGCTCCCGAGCTGATCTGCACCGGCACGGACTGCGGTCTGGCCTACCCCGTCCGTGACGGCATCCCCGTCCTCCTGGTGGACGAGGCCCGCCGCCCGGCCTGAGCCGCCGGCCCACGCCACGCGTCAACCGCCCGGCCGCGCAGCCGCGCACCCGCACAGCCGCGCACCCGCACAGCCGCGCACCCGCACAGCCGACGCAAGCCACACCTGCCACGCCACGCCACGCGTACACCGCACCCGCCACGCCACGCGTAACCCGCACACGCCGCGCCACGCGTACCCCGCACCGCGACGACGACCGGAGGCCGCCATGCTCGACGAGTCGCTGCTCGACGCACCGGAAGAGCTCGCCCGCGTAGACCGGCGCGGTCTGCTCCGCGGTGCCGCCGAGGCCGGGGCCCGGGTCCGCACCGCGGCCCGGCACGCGACCGAGGCCGGCCTGGCCGACCTCCGCCCCGACGGCCGCCCCCGCGCCGTCATGATGGCCGGCCCCGGCACCGCGGCCAACGGCGTTGCCGACCTGCTCGCCGGCCTGGCCGGCGCCGCCGCCCCGGTCACCCGCCTCCAGCCCACCGGCGTCGCCCCCGCCGCCGGCGCCCTGCGCTGGGTGCTGCCCGGCTGGGCCGGCCCGGTCGACCTGCTGCTCATCACCACCATCGACGGCACCGAGCCGGGCCTGGCACTCCTGGCCGAGCAGGCCTACCGCCGCGGCTGCACCGTCGTCGCCGTCGCCCCCGAGCGGTCCCCGCTCAGCGAGGCCGTGGGCGGCGCCCACGGACTGCTCGTCCCGATGGCCCTGGCCCCGTACCAGGAGTACGACGAGAGCGCCGCCGCCGGCCCCGGCGCCCTGTGGGCCCTGCTGACCCCGCTGCTGGTCCTGCTCGACAAGGTCGGCCTCGTCCAGGCCGCCCCCGAAACGCTCCAGCTGGTCGCCGACCGGCTCGACCGCACCGCCGAGCGCTGCGGCCCGGCCATCGCGACGTACTCCAACCCCGCCAAGACCCTCGCCGCCGAACTCGCCGACTCCATCCCGCTCATCTGGAGCGAGGGCGCCTGCGCCGCCCCGGCGGGCCGCCGCTTCGCCGCCACCCTCGCCGAACTCGCCGGCCGCCCCGCCCTGGCCGCCGACCTCCCCGAGGCGCTGCCCGCCCACGGCGTGCTCCTCGCCGGCGCCTTCGCGGCCGGCGCCGCCCCCGAGGACTTCTTCCGCGACCGGGTGGAGGAGCCGCAGGCCCTCCACGCCCGTGTCATCCTGCTGCGCGACCGGCCGGCCGGCGGACTCACCGCCGCGCCCGCCGCCCGCGAACTCGCCCTCAGCCACGACACGGCCATCAGCGAGCTCGAACCGGAGGAGGGCGGCGAGCTCGAACAGCTCGCCGAGCTCCTCGCCGTCACGGACTTCGCCACCGCCTACCTCGCGCTGGCATCCACCAGGCGCCCCTGATACGGCGTCCGCCGCACCCGCCCGTCCGACGCCGGCCGCCCCCTCCCCTTCACAAGGAAGCCGCACGATGGACCGCCTCACGAACACCGTCCGCCCCTACGCCTGGGGCTCCACCACCGCGATCCCCGCCCTCCTCGGCGTCGAACCCACCGGTGAACCCCAGGCCGAGCTGTGGATGGGCGCCCACCACGGCGCCCCGTCCCGCCTCGACCGCGGCACCGGCGAGGCCACCCTCACGGACGTCATCGCGGCCGACCCCGAGCGCGAGCTCGGCGCCGCCACCGTCGCCAAGTTCGGCCCCCGGCTGCCCTTCCTCCTCAAGATCCTCGCGGCCGGCGCCCCGCTCTCCCTCCAGGTCCACCCCGATCTCGCGCAGGCGCGCGCCGGGTTCGCCGACGAGGAGAGCCGCGGCATCCCGCTGCACGCGTCCCACCGCAACTACAAGGACGCCAACCACAAGCCCGAAATGCTCTGCGCCCTCACGCCGTTCGACGGCCTGTGCGGCTTCCGCCCCCCGCTGGAGGCCGCCGAGCTGCTCTCCGGCCTCGACGTCGACTCCCTCAAGCCGTACGTCGACCTGCTCCACGCCCACCCCGAGGACGCGGCCCTGCGCGAGGTCCTGACGGCCGTACTCACCGCCGACCCCGAGGAGATGGCCCGCACCGTCACCGAGGCCGCGGCCGCCGCCGAGCGCCTCGGCGGCCCGTACGCCCCGTACGTGCCGCTCGCCCACCACTTCCCCGGCGACCCCGGCGTGATCGCGGCCATGCTGCTCCACCACGTCCGCCTCCAGCCCGGCGAGGCCATGTTCCTCGGCGCGGGCGTTCCGCACGCCTACCTCGACGGCATGGGCGTGGAACTGCTCGCCAACTCCGACAACGTGCTGCGGGCGGGCCTGACCCCCAAGCACGTCGACGTCCCCGAACTCCTGAAGGTGGTCCGCCTCGAACCGGGCGAACCGCACATCCTGCGCCCCGAGGGCAACGGCGAGGAGGTCTACGAGGCCCCCATCGACGAGTTCCGGCTCTCCCGCTTCGTCCTGCCCCCCGGCGCCGCCCCCGTCACCGTCCCCGCCGGCGCCCCGGAGATCCTGCTGTGCACCGCGGGCCGCCCGAAGGCCGGCGAACTGACCCTCGCGCCGGGCGAATCCGTCTTCGTCCCCGCCGACGAGCGGGTCGAATTGTCCGGTTCGGGCACCATCTACCGCGCGACCGTCGTCCTCTGACGCGGCCTCGGTGCTCACGGCTGCAACAATGTGCGGCCGTAAGCACCCAGCACCCGCTAGGAAGGGACATCCCGCACCCATGAGCGCGTCAGGCGGAACCAGGGCGATCGTGGCGGCTCTCGCCGCCAACCTCGCCATCGCCGCAGCCAAATTCGTGGCATTCATCTTCAGCGGCTCGTCGTCGATGCTCGCGGAAAGCGTCCACTCGCTCGCCGACTCCGGCAACCAGGGCCTGCTGCTCCTCGGCGGCAAGAAGGCCAAGCGCGAGGCGACGCCGCAGCACCCCTTCGGCTACGGGCGCGAGCGCTACATCTACGCGTTCCTCGTCTCCATCGTCCTCTTCACCGTCGGCGGCATGTTCGCCATCTACGAGGGCTTCGAGAAGATCCAGCACCCGCACCCGATCGAGGCCTGGTACTGGCCGGTCGGCGTCCTCGTCTTCGCGATCATCGCCGAGAGCTTCTCCTTCCGTACGGCGATCAAGGAGTCGAACGAGGTCCGCGGCGGCCTGACCTGGACCCAGTTCGTCAAGCGCGCCAAGGCCCCCGAGCTGCCCGTGGTCCTCCTGGAGGACCTCGGCGCCCTCGTCGGCCTCGTCCTGGCCCTCGGCGGCGTCGGCCTCGCGCTGCTCACCGGCGACGGCGTCTGGGACGGCATCGGCACCCTGTGCATCGGCGTCCTGCTCATCCTGATCGCGATCGTCCTGGCCGCCGAGACCAAGTCGCTGCTGCTGGGCGAGGCCGCCGGCGCCGACCAGGTCCAGAAGATCGAGGACGCCATCGTCGACGGCGACACCGTCACGCGCCTGATCCACATGCGCACGCTCCACCTCGGCCCGGAGGAACTCCTGGTCGCCGCCAAGATCGCCGTCAAGCACGACAACACCGCCACCCAGGTCGCGCAGGCCATCGACGCCGCCGAGGCCCGTATCCGCGAGGCGGTCCCGATCGCCCGCGTGATCTACCTGGAGCCGGACATCTACGAGCCGGCGGCCGGAAAGTAGCCACCGCCCGGCGTCCCCGGACCCACCGAAGGCCCCTGCTCCAGCGGGGGCCTTCGCCGTGCCCGCCGCCGGACCGCCAGCGCCCAGCCGCCCAGCCCCGCGCCGACGCCGATGACCGCCACCCCCGCGACCCGGGCCCGGTCCCGGTCCAGCAGCCCCGCCGGCCGCGCGACGCCCCGGCCGCGCACCGCCGACAGCGGCAGCGAGCCGCTCTGCTCGTCGAGATGGCACGCGGAGTCGTTGGAGTTCGCCCGGTGGTCACCCAGCACGAACATCCGCCCCTCGGGCACCGTCACCTCGAACGGCACCACCGACGGCGTCCGGCGGTCCTTCAGGTACGGCTCCTCCAGCGGCGCCCCGTTGAGCATCAGCGTGGCATCGCCCCTGCGGTACGAGATCCGGTCGCCGCCCAGCGCCACCACCCGCGTGAGCACCAGCCCGTCGGGCACCCATTCCGGAGCGGACAGGACCACGACGTCCCCGCGCGCCACCGTCACCTCGGCCGTGGCCGCGTGCGCGAACCAGGCCCGGTCCCCGAGCGGGTAGGCCGGTTCCATGTGCTGCGAGGCCACGTCGTACCCCCACACCTCGTGCCCGGTCGTCACCACGCCCGCCACGAACGGCACCAGCGGCAGCGCCACCCCGCACGCGATCAGCACGATCGCCGAGATCCCGCGTCCGATCCCCGGTCCGCGCCCCATGAACCCAACCCCTCCGCACAGCCTTCGCCCGCGCGCGACGCGCGTGCGCGGGGCAGCGTACGGAACGCGGCGGGACCCCGCCCCACCGGGGTGCGGGGCCCGGACCCGGCCGGGAGTCCCTCGGCCATGTCCCTCGGCCATGTCCCTCGGCGGGCTGGGGTCCGCTGGGCCGATCGGTGTAGATTCTTAGGCGGTGTCAGACGTCGCTGCTGATGGCGGGTCGGGCGGTCCTCGCGACCGGCCGAGGGGAGAGAGGGCCCCCGACGGACTGCGCCCGGTGCGCCCCCCGGGGTGCACGGCTCAGCCGTACCCACCCTCTCGACGAACCATGAGGAGCAGCACGCATGGACTTCAAGGTCGCAGACCTCTCCCTCGCCGCCTTCGGCCGCAAGGAGATCACCCTCGCCGAGCACGAGATGCCGGGCCTGATGTCGATCCGCAAGGAGTACGCGGAGGCCCAGCCCCTCGCCGGCGCCCGGATCACCGGCTCCCTGCACATGACCGTGCAGACCGCCGTCCTGATCGAGACCCTGGTCGCCCTCGGCGCCGAGGTCCGCTGGGCCTCCTGCAACATCTTCTCCACCCAGGACCACGCGGCCGCGGCCATCGCCGTCGGCCCGAACGGCACCCCGGAGAACCCGCAGGGCGTTCCCGTCTTCGCCTGGAAGGGCGAGACGCTGGAGGAGTACTGGTGGTGCACGGAGCAGGCCCTGACCTGGCCGAACACCCCCACCGGCGGCCCGAACATGATCCTCGACGACGGTGGTGACGCCACCCTCCTCGTCCACAAGGGCGTCGAGTTCGAGAAGGCCGGCGCCGCCCCGGACCCGGCCACCGCGGACTCCGAGGAGTACGGCCACATCCTCACGCTCCTCAACCGCACCCTGGGCGAGACCCCGCAGAAGTGGACGCAGCTCGCGTCCGAGATCCGCGGCGTCACCGAGGAGACCACCACCGGTGTCCACCGCCTCTACGAGATGATGGCCGAGGGCAGCCTGCTCTTCCCGGCGATCAACGTGAACGACGCCGTCACCAAGTCGAAGTTCGACAACAAGTACGGCTGCCGCCACTCCCTGATCGACGGCATCAACCGCGCCACCGACGTCCTCATCGGCGGCAAGGTCGCCGTCGTGTTCGGCTACGGCGACGTCGGCAAGGGCTGCGCCGAGTCCCTGCGCGGCCAGGGCGCCCGCGTCATCGTCACCGAGATCGACCCGATCTGCGCCCTGCAGGCCGCGATGGACGGCTACCAGGTCGCGACGCTGGACGACGTGGTGGAGACGGCCGACATCTTCATCACCACCACCGGCAACAAGGACATCATCATGGCCACGGACATGGCCAAGATGAAGCACCAGGCCATCGTGGGCAACATCGGCCACTTCGACAACGAGATCGACATGGCCGGTCTCGCCAAGATCGAGGGCATCGTCAAGGACGAGGTCAAGCCGCAGGTCCACACCTGGACCTTCCCCGACGGCAAGGTCCTGATCGTGCTGTCCGAGGGCCGTCTCCTCAACCTCGGCAACGCCACCGGCCACCCGTCCTTCGTGATGTCGAACTCCTTCGCGGACCAGACCCTGGCCCAGATCGAGCTCTTCACCAAGCCGGACGAGTACCCCATCGGCGTCTACGTGCTCCCCAAGCACCTCGACGAGAAGGTCGCCCGTCTCCACCTCGACGCGCTGGGCGTCAAGCTCACCACCCTGCGCCCGGAGCAGGCCGAGTACATCGGCGTCAAGGTCGAGGGCCCGTACAAGCCGGACCACTACCGCTACTGAACCGCCCGGCAGCAGACAGCGGCAGCACCAGCACCGAAGGCAGGCCCCCGGCACCCGTTGCCGGGGGCCTGCCCCCGTTCAGACGTCAGGAACGCCCATGCCCCGCGGCCGCTATTCGCTCCACGACCTCCACGACCACACCCCCCTCTACGAAGAGCACTTCCACTGCGCCCCCGGCCCCTCCGGCTGGCGCTACGTCTCCCAGCTCACCGGCCCCGGCGGCGAGCACCGCGGCTCCGTCGACCTGGCCATCGACGAACTCGGCCGCCCCATCCGCCTCGAACTGAACGCCGCGAGCTGGCAGGTCCGCGCCGCCGCCATCGACGGCGTCACCTGGGTCCGCACCGACCCCACCGGGACCGAGGCGACCGAGGGCAACGTGCACGCCCCCGCCTTCACCGGCAGCTCCCCGGCCTTCCTCGTCGCCACCGCACGCCTGCTGCGCCTGACCCCGGGCGCCCCCGCGACCCGGGTCCGGCTCGTCCACTTCACCGACCCGGTCCTCGCCCCCCGCACGGTGGACCAGGCGTGGGCCCTGCTGAAGAGCGAGGCGCACGCCACGGACAGCGGCCCCCTGATGGTGGACGAGTACCGCGTCAGCGCCCTGGACACGGGCGAGGTCCACACGGTGCACCTGGCCGGGGACGTGGTCCTCTCGGCCCCCGGCATCGAGCTCGAACACCTGGAGAGCCCGCCGTCGACGTTCCCCCAGGACGGCCAGGACGGCTAGGAAGGCGGCGCGAACCCACCCGAGGCCGGCGGCACGGGAGCGGCCTGCGCGGGTGCGGGCGCGGGCGCCGCGACCGGGACCTGGACCGGAGCAGGCCCCGGCCCGGGATACGGCGCGGGATACGCCGCCGGCTGCCCGTGCGCCCCGTACCCCTGGTGCGGCTGCTGCCCCTGCGGGTGCTGAGGAGCGTGCCCCGGGTACTGGTACCCCGCGTGCGGGGGCTGCTGCCCCGGCGCGCTGCTGAAGGCCCGCGCCGCGTCGCGCGTCTGCCGCTCGTGCACCACCGCCGCCAGGTACGCGGCGGCCGGCACCCCGGCCGGCGGCGGCGTACCCGTCTTCGCCACCAGGTCGTCGGCCAGCTTCACCGCCATCGCGGCACCGATCTGCGGGTCCAGCTGCCCCATCCGCGTCAGGTACTGGCGTATCGCGAGCCACAGCCCGTCCGGTACCGCCGACAGGTCCAGCCCGGTGAACCGCCCGGCGAGCCACGGCGGCGGAGGCGGCACCGGCATCACCCGCGCCGCCGGCACCCGCTCACGGACCACCAGCGTCCCCCCGAACACGTCCCCGAGCCGCCGCCCGTTCTCCGAGACCAGCGACGAGATCACGGCCACGGTCCCGAAGGTGCCCAGCAGCTCGACCGTCCCCATCGCCCCGCGCACCAGCGCGTGCCGGAACCGGATCGGGCCGCCGTCGTCCCGTACGACCCGCAGCCCGCACGCGAGCTTGCCCAGCGAACGCCCCCGGCTCAGCGTCTCCACGGCGATCGGCACACCGACCAGCACGAGGATGAACGACGCGACCGACACGGCGGCGACGGCGGCGTCGTCCAGCGACGCGGTCGCGACGGCCAGCCCGATCGACAGCAGCAGATATCCGGTGATGTAGACGCAGAGGTCGAGGAGGATCGCCAGCGCCCGGCTCGGCAGTCGTGCCGGCCTCAACCCCAGGACGACCGCGTCCCCCGTCACCAGATCGCTCACCGATGCACACCCTTCACGTGACCTGACCCGCCCCTTGTCCTGCAAGTCTGCCAAGCTGACCACAGTACGAGTAAGGGACCTGGGGCAGGGGAGCGGTAAACCGGATGGATCTCGACGTCTTCGTGGCCGCACACCGGGCGGAATGGGACCGGCTGGAGCAGCTCCTGGGCCGAGGCCGCGCGCTGACCGGCGCGGAGGCGGACGAGCTCGTCACGCTCTACCAGCGCACCTCGACGCACCTGTCCCTGATCCAGTCCAGCGCTCCCGACCCCCTGCTCACGGGCCGGCTGACCCAGCTCGTCGCCCGCGCCCGCTCCGTCGTGACCGGCACCCGCCGTGCCGGCTGGCGCGACGTCGCGCGGTTCTTCAGCGCGGGTTTCCCG
This sequence comes from Streptomyces sp. NPDC090022, assembly GCF_044748145.1. Lineage (NCBI taxonomy): Bacteria > Bacillati > Actinomycetota > Actinomycetes > Kitasatosporales > Streptomycetaceae > Streptomyces > Streptomyces sp. NPDC090022. The sequence continues at coordinate 1,056 of NZ_JBIVFN010000011.1, read as the reverse complement.
GCCGCCGTCTACCGCAGCCGCCGCTGGTGGATCCCCACCGCGCTGCTGTCCACGGCGCTGGGCGTGCTCATCGGCTGGTGGATAGCCACGCACCCCGAGGTGCAGGGCGTGATCGCCGCCCCGGAGGAGCTCAAGGAACTGACGAAGCCCGGCGGCGGCTACGAGACGTACTACTCCAGCCACCCCGCGGCGTCGTTCGCCGCCCAGGTGTGGACGAACAACGCGCGGGCGGCCGCGATGTGCCTGGTCCTGGGCGCGTTCCTCGGGCTCCCGGTGCTGTGGATCCTCTTCCTCAACATGGCGAACCTCGGCGTCGGCTTCGGACTGATGGCCTCCGCCGGCCGTCTGGACGTCTTCCTCGGCCTGATCCTCCCGCACGGCCTGCTCGAACTGACCGCCGTCTTCGTCGCCGCCGGCATGGGCCTGCGCCTGGGCTGGACGGTCATCGACCCGGGACCGCGCACGCGCCGCGCCGCCCTCGCCGAGCAGGGCCGGGCTGCCCTGGGCATGGCCATCGGCCTGGCGGTGGTCCTCTTCGTCGCCGGCCTGATCGAAGGCTTCGTCACCCCCTCCGGCCTGCCCACGTGGGCCCGGATCGCCATCGGCGTCGTGGCCGAGGCGGCCTTCCTGGTCTACGTCTACGTGCTCGGCGGCCGTGCCGCACGGGCCGGCGAGGTGGGCGACGTGGAGGCCGCGGACCAGAGCGCGACACAGCCCACCGCGGCCTGACACCGGCCGATGTGCGGAGCGCCCCGCCAAGCTGCTAGTCTCCTCGTCGTCCCGCAAAGACTGTTGACACAGTCCGCGTGGGGAGGTAGATTCGAACGGTTGCCTCGGACTGGACAGTGCGAGGGCAGCTTGATAAGATCTTCTTCGCTCCCGATCTGGAATTGGATTCCACGGTGGAGCACACTCCGATTCCTCATCAGGATCTGAACACCGGGAAAACCGGTGGAAAACTTCTGATAGAGTCGGAATCGCCGGAAAGGGAAACGCGAGAGCGAGGACCTGGAAAGCACCGAGGAAATCGGATCGGAAAGATCTGATAGAGTCGGA
>NZ_JBIVFN010000010.1:0-240831 GCF_044748145.1 Streptomyces sp. NPDC090022 | reverse complement strand
CGGTGGTGTGGTCGCGGGACCTTCCCCAGCCCCCGTCCAGCGTGCGGGTGTACCGCGACAGCCTCGGGCACTGGTACTGCTCGTTCGTGGTCGCCGCGGTGACCGAGGCCCTGCCGGAGACCGGCCGCGCCATCGGTATCGACTGGGGCGTCAGGGAGACCGCCACCACGACGTCCGACGCCCATGACCTCCCGCATGCCCAGCACGGCAGGACGGCCGCGCAGAACCTCGCCCGCTACCAGCGGATGATGGCCCGCCGCGCGACGCCGAAGAACCGGCCCGAGACGGGCGGCTACCGCAAGGCCCGCAAGGCCGCGGCGAAGGTGGTGAAGAAGATCGCCCGCCAGCGGCAGGACACCGGCCGTAAATGGGCCAAGCGCGTCGTCCGGGATTTCGACCACCTGGCGGTGGAGGACTTCAAGCCGGCCTTCCTCGCGAAGTCCACCATGGCGCGCAAAGCGGCGGATGCCGCGATCGGTGCCACCAGGACGGCTCTGATCGAGATGGCCCGCAAGCACGGCAGGACCGTGTACCTGGTCAACCCCGCGCACACCACCATGGACTGCGCACAGTGCGGAGCGAGAGCCAAGCACGCACTCCCCCTTTCCGAACGAACGTACACGTGCACCGCATGCGGAACCGTGTCCCCCCGGGACAAGAACTCCGCCCGCGTGATGTCCCCCAGCTACCGCTGGGAGGTGCCCCCACGTCCGGGCTGGTCTCAACCCGGCTGGTGCTGATCTTGTAAGCCCTGCCACCTGCTAGGTGCCAGGCAAAGTGAGCTAGGAATCCCCTCCCTTCAGGGAGGGGAGGAGCCAACTTCCGGCCCTACGTACCCTCCGACGCCGAAGCCGACGCCCTCGTCCGCTTCCTGACCGCCGGGACCTGGCCGTTCCACGCCATGCCGGTCCTCGACGAGGACGCGGTCCGGAGGTCACTCGCCGCGGGCGCCTTCGACGGAGACGAGAACCGGACCTTCTGGATCACCCTCCCCGGCCGGGCCGGGGACCGGGTCGGACTCGTCCGGCTGATGGACCTGGCGGACGCACCGGACAACGCCCCGCTGTTCGACCTGCGGATCGCGCCGGCGTACCGGGGGAGGGGAATCGGGGGCGAGGCGCTGGCGTGGCTGACCCGCCACCTGTTCACCGAATTCCCGCGGATCGCCCGGATCGAGGCCACCACCCGCCAGGACAACGTCGCCATGCGCCGCACGTTCCGCAGCGGCGGCTACGTCAAGGAGGCCCACTACCGCGACGCGTGGCCCGGGGTCGACGGAGCCGTCCACGACGCCGTCGGGTACGCGGTCCTGCGCCGCGACTGGCTCGCCGGCACCGTCACCGCCCCCGACTGGGACGACGAACCCGGAACGGAAAATCCTCCTAGGCCGGGCGAGAGGGGCTGAAAGGAACCAGAGGGGCGAATGTGACGTCCTGTCCGACGAGTGACGCGTAACGAGTGACGCGTAACGAGTGACGCGTAACGAGTGACGCGTAACGAGTGTCGAGTGACGAGTACGAGGAGAGGACGTCATCGTGGAGACCACGGGAAGCCGCCCGCCGCGCCGCACCGCGCTGGCCCTGGGGGCCGCAGCGGTGCTCGGCGCCGTGTCGATGGCGGGGTCCGCCCACGCCGCGCCGCCCGGCCGCCAGGACCGTATCCCCGAGGACCGTACCCGCGAGGACCGCGGCCGGGAGACGGGCATCCGGCGTGCGCTGCGTGCCCTGGAGGCGGAACACGGCGCCCGCCTCGGCGTGTACGCCTACGACACCGGAACCGGACGGGTCGTGCGGTACCGGGCCGACGAGCGCTTCCCGATGTGCTCGGTGTTCAAGACGCTGGCGGTCGCGGCGGTCCTGCGCGACCTCGACCGGGACGGCGAGTTCCTGGCCCGCCGCATCCACTACACCCAGGACGACGTCGACCGGTCCGGGTACGCGCCGAAGACCAAGGACCACGTGGCCACCGGCATGACCGTCGAGGAACTGTGCGGGGCGGCCATCAGCTACAGCGACAACACCGCCGCCAATCTGCTCCTGACCGAACTGGGCGGCCCGCAGGCCGTCACCGACTTCTGCCGTTCGACCGGCGACGACGTCACGCGCCTGGACCGCTGGGAGCCCGAACTCAACTCCGCCGAGCCCGGCCGCGAGACCGACACCACCACCCCGTCCGCCATCGGCCGGACGTACGCGCGCCTGGTTCTCGGCAACGCCCTCGGCCGCGCGGACCGCGCCCGCCTGACCGACTGGCTGCTCGCCAACACCACCAGCGGCGAGCGCTTCCGCAAGGGGCTGCCCGCCGACTGGCGGATCGCCGACAAGACCGGCGGCGGCAAGTACGCCACCAACAACGACGTCGGCCTGGGCCGGCCGCCCGGCCGCTCCCCGGTCGTCCTGGCCGTCCTGACGACCAAGCCGGAGGCGGGCCCGGACGCGCCCGCCGACAATCCGCTCGTCGCGAAGGCCGCCGAACTGGTGGAGCGTCACTTGCGGTGACCCGAAGGTTGGAACGGGCTGGCGGGGCGGCGGCCGAGCGGGCAGAGTCGGACGCGTGACGACGAATCGACCTGACCAGCCGCCCGCCCGCGTCGACTTCTACTTCGACCCCGCCTGCCCGTTCGCCTGGATCACCTCCCGGTGGATCCTGGAGGTGGAGCGGTTGCGCGAACTCGACCTGCGGTTCCGGGTGATGAGCCTCTACGTGCTCAACGAGAAGCGCGAACTGCCCGACTGGTACCGCGACCTGGTGGACCGTTCGCTCGCCCTGACCCGGATCTGCACGGCGGTCGCGCAGCAGCACGGGGAGAAGGAGCTGCCCGCGCTCTACACGGCCCTGGGCGCGCGGATCCACAACGGCGGGAACAAGGACTTCCTCGCCGTCGCCAAGGAGGCGCTCGCCGAGACCGGGCTGCCCGCCGAGCTGATCAAGGCGGCCGACAGCGACCGGTACGACGAGGACCTGCGGCGCAGCCACCGCGAGGGCATGGACCCGGTCGGCGAGGACGTGGGCACGCCCACCCTCCACATCGACGGTGTCGCCTTCTTCGGCCCGGTCCTCAGCTCCATCCCGCGCGGCGAGGAAGCGGCCCGGATGTTCGACGCGGCCCGCACGCTGGCCGCCTACCCCGACTTCTACGAGCTCAAGCGGACCCGTACGGGCGGCCTGAACTTCGACTGACGGGGGACGGCCCCCGCACTCCTCTCCCTCACGTCCTCACGCCCGGAGTTCGGGCGGGAAGCCCGTCCAGCGCAGCTCGGCCGGCAGGTGCGCCATGTCGTTGGCGACGAGCACCGACGAGGGCCGGCCGGGCGCGTAGCGGATCACCGTCAGGGCGGCGTTGCCCTGGTTGAGCCCCAGCCAGCGCCACTCCGGCGCGTCGAGGGCGGCCCGCAGGAGCCAGCTGACGAGGAAGGCGTGGGTGACGACCAGCTCGTGGCGCGGCTCGTCACCGGGGACGGGACCGGTGAAACGGGCCAGCGCCGCCCGCGCGAGCGCGGGCCCCTGCTCACGGTCGGCCGCCGGGAACCGGGCCACCCGGTCCAGCAGCGCGTCCGCCGCCTCGGCGGGCAGCTCCGCACGTCCGGGCACGTAGGGGACGTAGTCGCCGGCCAGCTCCGACTCCCGCAGCGGGACCCCGTCGAGCCGGCCCGCCACCAGGGCGGCGGTCTGCGCGGCCCGGGGGAGCGGGCCGTGCCAGATCCGGGTGAGCGGTACGCCGCGCAGCCGGTCGCCCAGCAGCTCCGCCTGCCGGCGGCCGTCGGCGGTCAGCTCGCTCTCGTCGGCCGTGGCCTGGCCGTGCCGGGCCAGGTAGAGGTAGCGGGCGGCCTGTGCGGTCATGCGGGAACCCTCCGTGACGGCTGCAATGGGGTGGTGCCGTGATGCCGCGATGCCGTGGTGCCGTGGTGCCGGCATGTCGGTGATCATGAACAATCAGGGTGACGCCCCGGCCCGCCCGCCCGGTTCCCGGGCCCGGCCACCCGTATCCCCGGCCGGTCCTCCGGCCGCCACGCCGCGAGGCTCCGCCCAAGGCTCTCCGATAATGTGTTTTCGATAGGAAATGTGCCCATTCGGTTGAGGTCGTTGCCTTGGACACACATCAGTGGGCGAAAGGGACCACCGAGCAGCCCCGGCGAGCCGTCGGGTACGCGGGCGTGCTCAGTGAGCTGCTCCCCATCGCCCTCTGGCGCGAGGACGCCGAGGGGCGCGTGGTGGAGTGGTCCCTCGCCGCCCAGGACCTGCTCGGACACCTGCCCGACGAGGTCCTCGGCCGGCCCGCCGCGCAGATGCTCGTTCCCGACGGCAACCGCGACCTCGCCGACGACCTGACCCGCCGCGTCCACGCGGGCGAGACCGTCGTCGGCACCCTGTCCGCCCGGCACCGCGACGGTCACCCGGTCACCATGGAGATGTGGATCGTGCCCGCCACCGATCCGCAGGGCCGCACCGGCGCCCTCCTGGTGGCCGTGGAGACCTCCGAGGTCCTGCGCATGCGCGACGCCCTCGCCGCCCTGGAGAGCCTGTTCACCCAGTCGCCCATCGGCCTCGCCACCCTCGGCCCCGACCTGCGGTTCCTGCGCGTCAACGCGGCCCTGGCCAGGATGAACGGCGTCAGCGCCGCCGACCACGTGGGCAGGCGCCTCACCGAGGTGGTGCCCGGCGTCAACGCCACGGTGCTGGAGACGATGATGCGCCAGGTCCTCGACCTCGGTACGCCCGTCATCGACGCCCGCCGCACCGGCCGGACCCCGGCCGACCCCGGCCACGAGCACACCTGGTCCTGCTCCTACGCGCCGCTGCGCGACGGTTCCGGCCGGGCCCTCGGCCTGATCGCCTCCGTCATCGACGTCACCGAGAGCGAGCACGCGCTCGTCGAGGCACAGGCCGCCCGCCAGCGCCTGACACTGCTCGCCGACACCGGCGCCCGCATCGGCACGACCCTGGACCTGCGCCAGACCGCCCACGAGATGGTCGAGATCCTCGTCCCGCGCCTGGCCGACTCCGCCGACGTACAGCTGCTGGAGGACGTCCTCGACCCCGACGACCCGGGCGCGAGCCGGCAGGGCCTGGTGCGGCGGCTGGCCGCCACCTTCCCCGATCCGGCCGCCCCGACCGCGAAGCTGGTGCCGGGAATGACCTTCCAGGTCCCGCTCGGTTCCGTGTACGAGCACGTCATCGCCGACGGACGGCCCATGAACCTGAGCCACGCCGACGTCCCCCACCTGATCACCGACCCGCGCGCCGACGCCCTGCGCTCCTACCTCGTCGCCCACGTCGGCTCCGCGCGCCTGGTCCCGCTCGTCGCGCGCGGCACCGTACTCGGCGCGGTCGTCGTGACCCGGATGAAGGACCGCGAGCCCTTCGACGAGCAGGACTGCGTCCTCATCGACGAGCTCGTCAGCCGCGCCGCCCTGAACATCGACAACGCCCGCATGTACACCAGCCAGCGCGAGGCGGCCCTCACCCTCCAGCGCAGCCTCACCAACAGCGCCCTGCCCGCCGTCCGCGACCTCGAACTCACCGGCCGCTACCTCCCGGCCAGCGACCACGACGTCGGCGGGGACTGGTTCGACGTCATCGCCCTCCCCGACGGCCGGACCGGGCTGGTCATCGGCGACGTCATGGGACACGGCATCCACGCCGCCGCCGTCATGGGCCAGCTGCGCACCGCCGTGCGCACCCTCGCCCGGCACGACGTCCCGCCCGTGGAGATGCTCCGCTCCCTGGACGACGTGGTCGCCGAGATCGGCGACGACGAGATGGCCACCTGCGTCTACGCCGTCCACGACCCGGCGGCCGGCGGCTGCGTCGTGGCCCGCGCGGGCCACCCCCCGCCCGCCGTGGTCGCCCCCGACGGCACCGTCACCTTCCTCGACGGCCCCGCCGGCACCCCGCTGGGCACGGGCGGCCGGGACTTCCGCGCCGAAACGGTCCCGCTGCCCCCGGGCAGCCTGCTGGCGCTCTACACCGACGGCCTCATCGAGTCCCGCGACCGGGACCTCGACCAGGGCATGAGCGACCTCGCCCTGGCCCTGCGCGCCCTCGCCCGCCCCCTGGACCGCATCTGCGACGACGTCCTGGAACACCTCCTGCCCGACCCCGCCCAGGACGACGTGGCCATTCTGCTGGCCCGCCCCCGGGACCTGGGAAGCACCTGAGGAAACGGTTCACAGGGGGGGCCGGCGGGGGTTCACCGGGCGGCCGCCGGGCGTCTCACCAGGCGAGGTCCTCCAGCGCGTCCAGGCTCGGGACCAGCGGCGCCATGCCCGGGCCCTCGCCGGTCAGGGCCAGCTCCGCCCAGATCACCTTGCCGCGCTCGGTGTAGCGGGTGCCCCAGCGCTCCGCGAACTGGGCCACCAGGAACAGCCCGCGGCCGCCCTCGTCCGTCGTGGCGGCGTACCGCAGGTGCGGGGAGGTGCTGCTGCTGTCGGAGACCTCGCAGATCAGCGTGCGGTCCCGGACCAGACGGACCCGGATGGGCTCGCCGCCGTAGCGGATGGCGTTGGTGATCAGCTCGCTCAGGATCAGCTCGGTGGTGAAGGCGATCGCGTCCAGGTCCCAGGCCGCGAGCTGGTCGGCGGCCGCGTTGCGCACCCGGGAGACCTCCGCCGGGTCCGTCGTGACCCCCCACTCCGCGACGGCGGAGGCGTCCAGCCGCCGGGTCCCGGCCACCAGCACGGCGATGTCGTCGGTCGGCGCCGGGGAGAGCAGCTCGCGCAGCAGGTCCGCGCAGGTCTGCTCCGGGCTGCGCCCGGGCCGGGCCAGCGCCTGCCGCAGCAGCGCCAGACCGGCATCCATGTCCCGGGCCCGGTCCGTCAGCAGCCCGTCGGTGAACAGCACCAACCGGCTCGCCTCCGGCACCGGCACCTCCACCGCCTCGTACGGCATCCCGCCCAGCCCCAGGCCCAGTGGCAGACCGGCCGGCACCTCCGGGAACTCCACCTCCCCGTCCGGGTGCACCAGCGCCGGGCCGGGATGCCCGGCGCGGGCCATGGTGCACAGCCCCGACGTCGGGTCGTAGACCGCGTACAGGCAGGTGGCGCCGGTGATGCCCTCGCCGCCGCCTTCCCCGTCGCCGCGCTCCCCGCTGCTGCGGTCCTCGTTCCGGTCGATCCGGTCCACCAGCTCGTCCAGGTGCCCCAGCAGCTCGTCGGGCGGCAGGTCCAGCGTGGAGAAGTTGTGCACCGCCGTACGCAGCCGCCCCATCGTGGCCGCGGCGTGCAGGCCGTGCCCGACGACGTCGCCGACCACCAGCGCCACCCGGGCGCCGGGCAGCTGGATCACGTCGAACCAGTCCCCGCCCACCCCGGCCTTCGCCGGCAGGTAGCGGAACGCGACCTCCACCGCCGTCTGCTCGGGCAGCACCCGGGGCAGCAGCCGGCGCTGGAGCGTCACGGCCATGTCGTGCTCGCGCGTGTACCGGCGGGCGTTGTCGATCGAGACGGCCGCGCGCGCCGCGAGCTCCTCCGCGAAGGAGAGGTCCTCCTCGCCGAACGAATCCGTACTGCCCGCCCGCCAGAAGTTCGCCATGCCCAGCACCACGCCGCGGGCCTGCAGCGGCACGGCGATCAGCGAGTGGATGCCGTACGCCAGGGTCTTCGCGGCCCCCGGCGGGTCCTGCTCCCGCCACCCCGGGGCCGTGGTCAGGTCGCGCTCCAGCACCGCGTGCCCCGACGACAGCGCGGCGGCCATCGGCGTGTTCTCGACGTGGAAGCTGATCAGATCGCCCGGCGGCTGGAGCGGCGGGTCGTCGCGTACGCCGGACAGCGCGATCCGGCGCATCTGGGTGTGCACACCCGTCGGCTCCTCGCCCCGCACCACCGGATCCAGCAGCTCCACCGTGACGAAGTCGGCGAAGCGCGGGACGACGACCTCCGACAGCTCCTCGGCGGTCCGCCGGACGTCCAGCGTGGTGCCGATGCGCACCCCGGCGTCGTACAGCAGCTCGAGCCGTCTGCGGGCCACCTCGGAGCGGCCCGAGAGCGCGGCCAGCTCGGTGGAGTCCCGCAGGGTGATGACGGTGGCGGGCCGGTGTTGGCCGTCCGGCTGGGTGGGGCGTACGTTCAGGGCCAGCAGCCGGTCACCCGCCAGGTGCACCTCGTCCGTCGCGGGCCGCCCGGAGACCAGCAGCTCGGTGGTGCGCGGATCGAGACCCAGCCCGGTCACCGGACGGCCCTCGACATCGGCCGGCAGGTCCAGCAGCCGCCGGGCCTCGTCGTTGGCCAGCACCAGCCGCTGGTCCGGCCCGATGATCAGCACGCCCTCGCGCACGGCGTGCAGCACCGCTTCGTGGTGCTCCTTCATCCGGGTCATCTCGACCGGGCCCAGACCGTGGGTCTGACGCCGCAGCCGCCGGCTGACCAGCGCGGCGCCGCCCGTGGCCAGGACCAGCGCGCCCGCGGCGGCGCCCAGCAGGAGCGGCAGCTGGTTCTCCACGACCTCGGAGACGTTGCCGATCTCGATCCCGGTACCGACCAGTCCGACGACGGTGCCGCGCGCGTCCCGCACGGGCACCACGGCCCGGACCGCGTCGCCCGGCTCGCCCCGGAACAGCTCGGTGAAGGACTCGCCGGCGGCCGCCCGCGCGATGTCACCGGAGGCGCGCCGGCCGATCAGCTCCGGCCGGGAGTCGGTGTAGCGGATGCCGTCGATCGTCATCACCGCGACGAAGTCCACGCCCGCGGCACGCCGGGCGGCCTCGGCGCGCGGCTGCAGCAGGGCCGTCGGATCGGGAGCCGCCAGGGCCTGCGCCAGGCCCGGGGCCTGCGCGAAGGCACTGGCGGTGGCCAGCGAGCGCTGCCGCGCGGCGAGCTCGCTGTCGTTGCGCGCCTGGAGGACGAGCGCCAGCGAACCCACCGCGACGAGCAGCACCACGATCAGCGCCTGGAGCAGGAACACCTGTCCCGCCAGGCTGCGCACGTCCGGCCGGGGGCTCACGGTCGGCTCCGCGCGATCAGGAGCGCCACGTCGTCGAAGTCGTCGGCACGGCGCAGGGCGTCGAGCAGCACGTCGCAGGTCTCCTCCAGCGGCCGGTGGACGTCGTCCAGCAGGCCGAGCAGTGCGTCCAGGCGTTCGTCGATCGGGTCGTGACGCGTCTCGACGAGCCCGTCGGTGTAGAGGACCAGCTGGTCACCGGTGCCGAAGGGCACGGTGATCGTCTCGAACGACACGCCCCCGACCCCGAGCGGCACACCGGTGGGCAGGTCGACGAGTTCGGCGGGGCCGCCGGCGAGGCGCAGCAGGGCGGGCGGCATATGGCCGGCGTTGGCGATCCGGACCTCGCCGGCCCCGGGGTCGTGCACGGCGTACAGACAGGTGGCGATGTAGTGCTCCAGCCCCACCGTGATCTTGTCGAGGTGCTGGAGGACCTGTTCCGGATCGAGGTCGAGGTCGGCGAACGCGCAGGTGGCGGTGCGCAGGCGGCCCATGGTGGCGGCGGCGTCGATCCCGCTGCCCATCACGTCCCCGACGACCAGTGCGGTCTTCTCGCCGGCCAGCGGGATCACGTCGTACCAGTCGCCGCCGACCTCGCTGGAGGCGTGGGCGGGCTGGTAGCGGGAGGCGATCTCCAGGCCGGCCGGGTGCGGCGGATGCCCCGGCAGCAGGCTCCGCTGGAGCGTGACCGCCGAATTGCGCACGCTCTGGTACCAGCGGGCGTTGTCGATGCTCACCGCCGCGCGGGCGGCCAGTTCGACGGCGAGGATCACGTCGTCCTCGTCGAAGGGCTCCGGATTGCGGGCCCGTTTGAGGTCCAGGGCGCCCAGCACCTCGCCGCGGGCGATCAGCGGCACCGCGAGGTACGAGTGCAGGCCGGCGCGCGCCAGCAGGGCCGCGGCCGCGGGGCTGCGGGCGATCGAGGCCAGATCGGCCTCGCGCACCTGGCCGACCAGGACCGGGCGGCCGGTGTGCACGCACCGCGTGACCAGCCGGTCGGCGCCGTACATGCAGACCTCGCCGGCCGGGTCGGCCGCCTCCAGCGCCTCGGTCGGGTAGGCGGCCTTGACGGCGAGCGCCCGGAACAGCTCCGGCCCGCTGTCCGGGGCGCCGGGGCGGCGGCAGGAGAGGACGGAGTCGAGTACGTCCACCGCCGCGACGTCGGCGAGCGCGGGCACCGTGACCTCGGCCAGCTCGTGGGCCGTCCGGTCCACCTCCAGGGTGGTGCCGACGCGCGCGGAGGCGTCGGCGACCAGCGCCAGCCGCCGCCGCGCCCGGTCGGCCTCGGTGGCCGCACGGTGGCGCTCGGTGACGTCGATCACGGAGATGGCGACCCCGAGCACACGCCCCCGGGGCCCTTCCAGGCGGTAACAGGAAACGGACCAGGCCTGCTCGGCGACAGGGGGACCGGATCCGGCGGTGCCCAGGGCGCCGGGGGCGCCCGCGGGACCGGATCCGGCGGGCGGTGCTTCGGGGGGCCCCGAGGACCCGCTGCCGGCGGCCGGGGCTTCGGAGGATCCGGGGGAGGGGCCCGGGGCGCGGCCGACCACGTACCGGTCGACCAGCGGTTCACCGGTGGCCAGGACCCGCTGCAGCGCCGCCTCCACCCGGTCCACGTCGTGGAAGGGCAGCGTGTCGCGCACGTGCCGCCCGATGTGGTCCCGCGCCGGAATGCGGTCGACCCGTTCCAGGGCCGGGTTGACCAGGACGTACCGCAGGTCGGTGTCCATCAGGGCCAGCCCGATGGGGGACTGCGAGACCAGCCGCTCGGACAGCGCCAGGTCGGCCTCCACCCGTTCGACGGTGGTGTGGTCGGCGGCGATCCCGAGGGCGAACACGTCCCCGAGACCGTCGGTCAGCCGCATGTTGCGGAACTCCACCAGGCGGGTGCTGCCGTCCTTGTGGCGGATCGGGAAGGCCCCGGCCCAGCTCTCGCCGCTCTGCAGCACCTCGGCGAAGAGCTGGATCACCAGGTCCAGGTGGTCCTCGTCCACCAGGACGTGCCCGGCGTACCGGCCGAGCGCCTCCGCCGCCGTGTAGCCGAACAGCTCCTCGGCCTGCGGGCTCCAGAACAGGATCCGCCCCTCGGCGTCGAGGATCACGGCCGCGACGCCGAGCACGTCCAGCAGGCCTCGTGCCTCCTCCGGCCGTCCGGGTTCCGCCGCGGGCCACCCCGTCCGGCTCGCCCCGCCTCCCTCGGCACGGAAGGATTCGGCTGTCACACGCGACTCCCTCCGTTCACCGGCACCTCGCACGACCGCTCGCCGCAGGCGGGCGGTACTTCCATGCTGCCCCCGGGGTGCGCGCAGGGCATCGCGGCCGGTGCGGGACAGCGGGACAGCGGGCCGGGCGGGCACCCCGGGCCGTACCCCCGCCCCGCGCGCCCACCGGTTCGGCCGATCGGCTGTCGGCGTGGCGCCGCGCCGCCTACGGTGGACGGCATGAGCGCCGACGACCTCAGCCCCGACAGCGTGTGGCCGCTGCCGCCGGCCTGGATGTTCGCGTGCGGCGAGTGCCATCGGCTGTACGAGCGGATGAAGGACATCCAGGCGCTGACGGCCGAGCTGTGGCTGACGGGGGAGCGCGGAGTGGACTGGGACCCGTTCGACATGGGTCCGGGCTCGCAGATCCGGCTGGCCCGGCACCTCGCCGAGGTCCACACGGACCTGCTGCCCGGCTGGACGCGCGGTTGCGAGCACTGTGCCCACCGGCGGAGCCTGCTCGCCCGGGACCCCGGGTCGGCCGGTGCTCGTCTGGTGTCCGCCCAGCACCGCGCGGGGCACCTGTTCCTGCCGCCCCGGACGCTCGGGCTGGTCTGACACACCGGGCCGACGGGTACGGGCGGGCGCGCACCGGCGATGCCGGTCGCAGCAACCGCATCGCCCGCACTGCCCGCACCGTCAATGATCAGATATGTCCGAATTGTCTCTTAATCTGAGCCCTCGGTGTTCGCCACGCGCACGATCGAAGGTGCCGAGATGAAGCCCAGCCGGAAGAGACGGACCAGCGGAACGAGACGGACCACCGGGACCAGCGGGACCAGCGGGACGAGCAGGACCAGCAGGACCAGCAGGGCCATCTCGGTGTCCGCGGGGGTGCTGCTGTGCGCCGCCCTGCTGGCCATGGGCCCCCCGGCCGCCGTACCCGCCCGGGCCGTGCCCCCCGGTTCCGCCGCACACCACGACGCGGAGGGCGAGGCGGCCCCCGACGCAGCCGAGGCCCGGTCCCTCGGTGCCGGGCACGCCCGTGAACACGCCCTCCAGCGGCGGGCGGTGGCCGAGGCCGACGAGTACCCGCAGTCGAGGCGCACCGCCGGCCTGGCCTCGCTGGCCGCCTCCCAGCGCGAGGCGAACGCCGGCCTCGCCGCCGCCGCGTACGGCCGGTTCACGGACTACTTCCCCGCCCCCGACTTCGGCGTCCACGTCGCCCAGCTGCCCACCGGCAAGGTGCTGCTCTTCTCGTTCGAGCGCGTGGAGACCAACCCCTTCAAGGAGACCGGCCCCACCGACATCGTCGGCCGCACCAACGCCGGACGCGCGTTCCTGTGGGACCCGGCCCGCGGCACCGGACCGGATTCCTTCACGAACGTCGCGCCGCCGCGCATCGTCATCCCCGACGGCACCGGCATCCCCCGCCCCGCGCCCTTCTTCTGCTCCGGCCACGCCTACCTGCCCAACGGCATACTGGCGGTCTTCGGCGGCAACCGCGGCGGCAAGGGCGGCAGCGGCGCCAAGCTGTCCTTCGTCTTCGACCCGTGGACCGAGACCTGGTACCAGAACCGCGACATGTCCGTGGGCCGCTGGTACCCCTCCGTCGTCACGGGGGCGGACGGCCGCCAGCTCATCATGTCGGGCCAGTCCGAGCTCGGCACCGGGACCCCCACCCCCGTCGTGGAGCGGTTCCCGGCCCTGGTCCATCCGGTGCCGCGGGGCAAGGACGACATCCCCCGCAACCTCGGCACGGACCGCTTCTGGTCGAGCGCGCCGTTCCGCAACGACTATCCGCACCTGTTCTCCCTGCGCGACGGAAAGATCTACGGTCTGGGCCGCGACGCCGACCAGCAGTGGGTCTTCAGCCCGTTCACCGAGCTCCGCTCCACCCTGCCCCGGCGTCCCGGCGACTACCGCAACTACGGCTCCGCGGTGCCGCTCCCGGCGGGCCTGCGCGGCCCCGACTCCGTGCTGGTCCTCGGCGGCGACCCGCGCGATCCGAACACCTACCGGCTCTCGGGCCGCCGCTGGACCACCGAGCAGCCCCGTGCCTTCGGCCGCACCCAGGACAACACCCTGCTGCTGCCGGACGCCACCCTCCTCACCGTCAACGGAGCCCTGGACACCCGTGACTACGGCAGCGGCCCCTTCAACCCCGCCGCCGACCTCAAGTACCGCCGGACCGAGGCCCGCGACGCCCGCGGCTGCTGGCGGCTGGGCCCCGCCCAGCGGCTGCCGCGCGGCTACCACTCCAACGCCCTGGTGCTCCCCGACGGCCGCGTCATGATCACCGGCGACGAGCTCCAGCAGATCGCCAACGACCCCGACATCACCGACGACATGGACGGCAGCATCGAGATCTACGAGCCGCCCTACCTCCACCAGGGCCCCCGCCCCGTCCTCGACACCGTCCCCGGGACCGCCCTCGGCCACGGCGCGCGCTTCACGGTGACCACCTCCACCCCCGGCGCCGTCCGGCGGGCCGTACTCCTGGCGCCCACCACCGTCACGCACTCGGTGAACACCAGCCAGCGGCACCTGGACCTGCGCATCGCCCGCCGCACGGGCGAGGCGCTGGAAGTGATCACGCCCGCGTCGGCCGCCGACGCCCCGCCCGGGTACTACATGCTCTTCCTCCTCGACGCCAAGGGCGTGCCCAGCACGGCGAAATGGGTCAAGCTCGGGCGGCCGTGAGGGCGTCCGCGACGGCGGCGCGGGCCAGGCCGAGGGCGTGGTCCAGGGCGTCGGCCGCGGCGCACGGCACGTCCGGCCGTACCCCGGTGCCCTCCCAGTTCGTGCCGGAGACGGGGTTGACGGCCCGGCCCACCGGAATCGTGGCCTCCAGGTGGGGGTGCAGGGTCCAGCCCTCCCGGGGGTGCGCGCCGCCGCCCGTCACCTCGCCGACCACGACGGCCCGGCCCAGCTGCTGGAGGTCGTACGCCAGCTCCTCGGCCGCGGAGAAGGTGCGGTCGCTCGTCAGCACGTACACGGGCTTGCGTCCGCCGAAGCGCGGGCCGGGCACGTACGGCGGCGACCAGGACTGCTCCCGGCGGTCGCCCTCGCGCCAGTGCATCGTGTTGAGGTGGGTCCGCTCGTCCAGCAGGTGGCCGCAGACGAAGGCGACCGTGTCGGGCGAGCCGCCGAGGTCGCGGCGCAGGTCGAGGACGAGCGCCCTGGCGCGGGAGGCCAGGGACAGCGCGGCGCCCACCGGCTCGGCGGCCCACTCCAACGGGAAGAGATACGGGGCCAGTTCCAGGACCGCCACCCCGTCCTCCAGGAGCTCCAGCCGCGGTACGCCGCCCAGCGACGCGTCGTACTCGCGGCGCATCTGCGCGGCCACCGCCTCCCCTTGGCCGGACGGCACCTGGTCGGGGTGGTACGTCAGTCGCAGGTGCCGGTCGCCGCACCGGGCCTGGAGGTCGGCGGTCACCAACCGGCCGAGCTCCTCGGCGGCCGGTACGTCGTACGCGCCCTCGGCGAGCCGGCGGCGGAGCATGGCGGCGAGGTCGAGGCCGACGTCGGGGAACACGTAGTGGTCGGCCACCAGGCGGGCCAACTCGTCGATGATGCGGGCGGGTTGCAGATCAGTCGGGTTCGGCATGGCGAGGAGTAGATCACCGGTCTTGCGAAAGCGTCAAGAGCGTTAGACACTTTCCCCATGGCAGACGCGGCAGGCACAGCAGGCGCAGCGGACACGGTGGACGCGGTGGACGCGGCAGATCCGGCGGGCGGGACGCCGCCGGACTCGGGCACGGACCCGGGCGGCACGGCACCGCCCCCGGACCGGGGCACGGTCCCGGGGGCTGACCCGGGCGCGGGGACGGCCCCGGACCTGCGGGCGGACCCGGCCCCGGCCCCCGAACCGCCCGAGGACGTGCTGCACATCGTCGCGCCCGAGCAGTTCGCCGCCCTCGCCCACCCGCTGCGCCAGCGACTGCTCTTCGCCCTCGGCCAGCGCCCGGCGACGGTCAGCCAGCTGGCCGTCCAGCTCGACGCGAAGAAGGGCAACCTCGCCCACCACCTCAAGGTGCTGCGCGAAGCCGGGCTGATCCGCATCGCCGCGACCCGCCAGGTCCGCGGCGGTACCGAGCAGTACTACCAGCGCACGGCCCGCAGCATGCTCGTCGCCGAACCCCAGGCGGCCGGCACCGCCGCCATGCTCGGCGCGTTCGCGCAGGAACTCGACCGCTCGACGGGCGAGCACGCACTGCGCCTGCGCCACCTGCGGCTGAGCCCCGACCGGGCGCGCGCACTCGGCGAAGCCCTGACCCGGCTGGTCGACGAGGCGGAACAGGAACCCGAAGGAGAACCCGTGCACGGCGTCCTCGTGGCGATGTACGAGCAGGCATCGCCCTCCGTGTGACGCGGTGTGTCCACACGGCATACGGTGCCCGCCGCTCCCACCGGGGTGGCGGGCGCCGCCGTATTCGCGTGACGGCGAATCATCCGGGCCCCGGACCCGCGGGCCCCTGCCCATTTTCCACTGTTTCATATCGTCGATTTCCGGCTGGAATTACGCCGGTCTTCCCGACGAATAGCGACCGCCTCCGGCTGGAATTCCGCTCGAATTCCCATGTCGTCCCGACCCCTGGTGGCGGTGAGGGCGTCATCGACTCAAAGCCATTTCGCGAGCGGCCGCAGAATCGCTCGATAATCCCTCTACGCTTTCTTCAGCGGCCGGTCCTCCGATCGGAGGAGGGTCGCCGGCACCGCCCCATTTCCCGAATAATTCTCAGGAGGCATTTATGGGTGACACCATCGACACGATGACTTTCGACGAGAACGACCTGGACCTCGGCGCTCTGACCGTCACCTCCATGCGCGACACCGTCGCGCTTCCGGAGACCGGAGCGTCCAACAGTGGCAGCTCCTGCTCCTGCGGGTCCTCGTCCTGCGCGCACCCGCACCCGTACCCGTACCCGGTGTAACGGGAGCCGTCGCGCCGTCAGCACCACCCGCGCACCACCCCTCCCGTCCCGCGGCGCCCGCGGCGGCGGACCGCCCCGGGCCGGGAGGGCCGCGTCGACCGCAGTCGAGGAGACCTCCGCCATGCCGCACTCCGCAGCGCCGCGCGCTGCCGCCCCCGGGGACCAGGGCCCCGCGCCCACCCGCTACCGCGTGTGCGGCTCGCCGTTCGCCCTCGCCCGCGCGACCGTCCTGCGCCACCCCGCGCAGAGCCCGTCCGCCGTGGACTTCCGCGCGGCCCTGGACGGGCTGACCTCGCTGTGGGCCACGGAGTCGGAGCTGCTGCCCGGTCTCTGCGACGCCCTGTACGACAGCCGGGACGGCCACGACCGTGCCTTCCACCAGGGGGTCGTACTGCCCCTGCGGCGCGCTCTGCACAACGGACGCCCACCGCAGCCCGCCCTCCTCGAACGCCTGGGCGACCTGCCGCACCGGGTGCCGAAGCTCGCCGCCTGGCTCACCCTGCGCGAGCAGCGGGCCGCCCTGTACGCCGCCCTGGAACGGGCCGCCGGGCCCGCCCTGACCGCCGAACGCACGGCGCTGTCCGCCCTGTGCCGGGAACCGGCGCTCGCCCGGGCCGTGGCGCTGATCAGCCCCGACCTGCTGCGAGCCGTGACCCGCGCCGGCGCGGGCGCCGCCGACCGCAGGGCCCGCAAGGAGGAACCCGGCGTCCTGCGCTACGCCCTGCGGGCGAGCACCAAGACCAGCCCGCTGTCCTGGTTCACGGCGGTCGCCTGGGCCCACACCCCCGAACCCACCGCCGCTTCCCCGGCCGACCCGGCCGACCCGGCCCACGCCGTGGCCGGCGGGGCCGCCGCGGCCGACCTGGCCACGGCCGCCTGGGGCGACGGTGGTCCTGGCGGGATGCCGTTCACATCCGTCGTGCGGGCCAATCGGGCCCTGGTCACCGCGCTCGTGGCGGCCCTCGTGGCGGATCCCGCCCGCCGTGCCGCCCTGCTCCTGCGGATGACCAGCACCGCCCGGATCCGCGACGGCCGGGCGGCCCACACCGGCGGGCGCCTGGTGTTCACCGGGGGGCGGCATCTGACGACCACCGAGGAGGAGATCGAGCTGGCGGCCTCCGCCCCGCTGCGCCTGATCGCCGCGGCGACCGACACCCCCTCGTCCCTCGGGGAGCTGACCGGCCGTCTGAACGCAGCGCTCGGCCGGCCGACGGGGGAGCCGGCGGCGGAGACGGAGGGCGGGGGAGCGGCCGCCGCCTTCCTCCTGCGTCTCCTCGACGCCGGACTGCTGGTTCCCACCGACCCGGTGGACCCCCACCACGCGGACCCGCTCACCGCACTCGCCGCCTGGCTCCGGGCCACGTCGCCCACGACCGGCGAACCCGCCGCCGCTGCTGCCGCCCCCGCTGGCGCCCCCGCTCCCGGCGCCGAACTGGCCGACCTTGTCGAGGAGATCGCCCGCGACACCGCCGCCTTCGCCTCCTTACCCGCTCCCGAACGCCCGGCCGCCCTCACCGCCCTCGCCGCACGCTGGGACACCCTGCTGACCGCGGCAGGCCGGCCCGTCCCCACCGCGACCGCTCGCCCGGACGTCCTCAGCGAGGACGTCGTGGCCCCCGCCCCCCTCGACCTCGACGGACTCCTCGGCCCGGCCGACCACGCCGCGCTCGCCGAAGTCACCGCGCTGGCCGAGGTGTTCGACCTCGGTCACGTCATGCGGCGCGTCACGCGCGACCGGTTCGTGGCCCGCTACGGCGCCGGCGGCACCTGTCCGAACCCCTGGGAGTTCGGCGCCGAGATCGCCGAGGCCTGGGAGGAGGCCGCCCGGCTCACCGCCGCGGCACCCGGCACCCCCGGCACCGGGCCCGCCGGCCTCACCGAACTCGCCGCGCTGCGCCGTACCGTGACCGACGCCGTACGCGAGAGCGCCACCGGTGCCCCCGGCGCGTACGACGTCACCCTCCCCGCCGGGCTCGTCCGCGGCCTCGGGTCCCGGCTGCCCGGCTGGGCCCGGCGACGCCCGGCCAGTTACGCGTACTTCGTCCAGCGCGACACCGCCGACGGCCTGCTCTGCGTCAACCACGTCTACGGCGGCTGGGGCCGCTTCACCAGCCGCTTCCTCGACGCGATGGACCCCGGCGCCGCCGCCGAGGTCGCCGCCCGGATCCGGGCCGGCCTCGGGGAGCGCGCCCGCGCCGCCGCCGTACGTCCCGTCGGCGGTTTCAACGCCAACCTCCACCCGCTGCTCGTCCCCGACGAGATCGGCCCCGACCGGCGCTGGACCTCCCTCGCAGAGTCCGACGTCGACCTCGTCCACGATCCGGTCGGCGACGACGTCCGGCTGCGGCTGCGCACCACCGGCGAACTGCTCGACGTCCTCTACCTCGGCTTCCTCGCGCCCGTCATGCTGCCGCACCGGCTGGCCCCGTACCTCAGCGACCACCCGTGCGGAGTCGTCGACTTCAGTGCCCTCGTCCCCGCGCGGACCCTGCCCGCCCCCGGCGGCCACGTCGTCCGCACCGCGCGGCTGCGCCACCGCCATCTCGTCCTGCGGCGGCGTCGCTGGTACCTGGACGCCGGGGTGCTGGCGCGGCTGCGAGCCGAACTCGCCGCCGACGACGCCGGCCTGCCGGCCGCTGCCGTCGCCCGCTGGCGCGCCCTGCTGGACCTTCCCGACCAGCTCTTCCTGTGCCCCGCGCCCGTCGTCGCCCCCTCGGGCAAGGCAGCCGACACCTTCCTGGCCGGGCTGCGCCGGCCCAAACCGCAGTTCCTGGACCTGGGCAACGCCCTGCACCTGCGCTGCCTCGGCAAATGGCTCGCCCGGCACACCGACGGCGCCGTGCTGGAGGAGGCCCTGCCCGCCCCCGGCGGCCGTGACCGCCCGGCCCGCGCCGTCGAACTCGTCGTCGAGACCTACCGCGAGGGGAGCCCCACATGACCCGCCCCACCCCGTCCACCCGGCCCACGTCGGGGGCCGCCCCCGCGGACGCGTCGGCCCCCGCAGAGTCCTTCGCCCCCGCGGACGCACTGGCCCCCGCGGACGCACTGGCCCCCGCAGAGTCCTTCGCCCCCGCGGACGCACTGGCCCCCGCGGACGCACTGGCCCCCGCGGACGCACTGGCCCCCGGCGAGGCCTTCGCCCCCGCCGAGGCCTTCGCCCCCGCGGACGGGCTCGCGCCCGCAGAGGCCCTCGCCCGTGCGAACCCGCTCACCCCCGCGGACGGGCTCGCCCCTGCGGACGGGCTCGCCCCCACGGACGCCCGCGCCCGCGACGTCGTCGCCTACTACCACCAGGACCGCAAGGGCCCGTTGCTGCGCGGCGCGATCCTGCCGCTCGCCGAGCGGTACGAGGCCGAGGGCCTCACCGCCCACGTCGAACGCCACTGGCTCTACGGCCCGCACCTGCGGCTGCGCCTCCAGGGGCCGCCCGAGCGCGCCACCGACGTGGCGCGGGCCGCCGAGGACGCCGCACGCACCGTACGCGCCTGGATCGCCGACCACCCCTCCCAGGGCGGCCCCGGCACCGACGAGCTCCTCGCCGAGGCGGCCCGGGCCGGCCGCGCCGAGCTCATCGCCCCGCCCTACGGGCCGATCGTCGCCGACAA
This sequence comes from Streptomyces sp. NPDC090022, assembly GCF_044748145.1. Taxonomy (NCBI): domain Bacteria; kingdom Bacillati; phylum Actinomycetota; class Actinomycetes; order Kitasatosporales; family Streptomycetaceae; genus Streptomyces; species Streptomyces sp. NPDC090022. The sequence continues at coordinate 221,154 of NZ_JBIVFN010000010.1, read as the reverse complement.
CACCGTACGGGTCGAACGCGTCGACCTCGCCGCCCTGCGCGGCCTGATCGGTGCCGACGGCACCGCCCTGCGCGGGGACCTGCTGCGGCTGGGCCGCCCGGCCCTGCGCGCCGGGTCCGCGTTCCTCGGGGCCCATGACGACGGCGCGGCCGCCCGGGTGCAGTTCGCCGCCGCCGTCCTGACCGCCCACGCCTGCGTCTACCCCGGCGAGGGGCTGCCCGGCGGCCACTTCAGCTACGTGTCCCACCTGGAGGACTTCCTCCTGTACGACGATCCGGACGGCACCCTGCGCGCCGCTTTCGAGAGCCGCTGGCAGCGCACGTCCGGGGCGGTCACCGCGCTGGTCGCACGGATCGCGGACGGCCGTACCACGCCCTGGGAGCAGGAGTGGGCCCACTGGTCCGCGCAGGCCTGGCGGCTGACCGAGGACCGGCTGACGGCGGGGGCCGACCTGCACGGACTGCCGCTGGAGTACCGGGTCCGCGCGGCCGCCACCGGCCACGCCGACGCGGTGGTCCGCTGGAACCAGGACATCCGCACGGACTACAGCGAGTTCCACCAGCTGCTGCGCCGCTCCGATCCCGAGGGCCGGATGTGGAGTCGGCCTGAGTACCTGGTCTACCGGGCGTGCACCAACGCGCTGTACCAGCTGCTGATGATCTGTGACGTCCGGCCGCTGGAACGCTATCTGGCCGCCTACCTGGTCACGCGGGCGGTCAAGGAGGTCACGGGCTGCGACTGGCGCCAGGTGATCAACGACGTCATCGACGTCATGGAGCACCGGCGGTGAGCCCCGACCAGGACACGCTCAGGGACGCCCTCGCCGGCCGCCGGCTGCGGCCGGGGACGGCCGTCACCCCGCTCACCGACGGCCTGCACCTGCGCGGACGCGCCTCGCACGTCACGCTGGAAGGCAGCCGGGCGTTGCCCGCGCTGTGGAACCTGCTCGCCGAGGCCCTGCGTACGGGCGACCTCGCGACCCTGGAGGACCGCGCCCCGGTGGGCTCGGCGGCCCGGCGGGCCCTGGGCGTCCTGGTCGCCCACCTCGACGAACACGACCTGCTGGTACCGGAGGCCGACCCCCACCCCCACCCCCCGACCCCGGTCCGCATCCTGGCCCGCCGCCCGGACGCCCCCCTGCCCCGAGCGGCCGCCGAAGCCCTGACCTCCCACCCCACGGCCACCCCCACCCCCGCGTACCCACCGTCCACCACCCCGTCCCGGCCCCCTGCCCCCGCGCAGCCGCCGTCCGCCGCCCCGGAGCGGTCCGGCGTCCCCGTGCGGCTGTCGTCCGCTGCCCCGGCTCCGGCGGACGCTGCTCCGGGCCCCCTCCTCGCGGCCGATACGGTTGCCGCGACCGGAGTTCCGGCTGCCGATACCCCCGCCGGTTCCGTACGCGTCACCGTCGACCCGGCCGCCCCGCCGGGGCAGGTCGTTCTGGAGACCGTGGACGGTCGTCTGGCCGTGGCCGCGAGCATGGTGGGTGGCCTCGCGGTGGTCACGGAGCCCGGCCCCCCGGACCGGGTCCGCGCCGACGTGGCCGCTCTGACGGCCCGGCTCGCCGCTCCCGACGCCCCTGCACCGGCCTCCCGCGCGTACGCCGTCCCGGACTCGCCCACGGCCCGGGACGGAGCCCCGGCCGCCGGTTCCACGCTCGCCGCGCTCGTCGGGGCCGCCACCGCGCACCGGTTGATGCGTGCCGTCGGCGGGCAGCCGGATCCGGCCGGCGAGGGGGAGGACCCGCGTCTGATCGACGGGCTGCCCGCCGTTCTGGTCGCCACCACCGAACCGCCGCGCGCCGAGTACCGCCCCTGGCCCGCCGGCGCGCGCGAGGTGCTGCCGCCGCCGGTCACCCTGGCCGACGCCCTGCGCCGCCTCGACGCGCTCACGGACCGGCACCTGGGGCTGCTCGACGCGCCCCTGCCCGGCGCGCTGCCCCAGCTGCCCGTGGCCCTGGTCTCCTGCGCCACCCCGGACGGGACCCTCGTCGCGGGCGGTGCGCGTACCGACCTCGTGCGCCTCGACGCACTGTGCCGCGCCGCCGAACTGCGCCTCGGTGGCGGCCCGGTGGTGGTAGGTGCGGACCCCGGACACGCCACCGGCCGGGCCCTGCGCCGTGCCGCACTGGCCCGCCTCGCCCGCCTTCCGTACGGACTGAAGGGGGAGTTGATCTCCCCTGACGTCTGGCAGGCGCATCCGCAAGCCGCCCACTGGTGGCGCACCCTCACCGAACGTCTGGGGCTTCAGGCGTGCATGACCGTACGTCAACCCGACCCGGGGCAGCCGCTGTTCAGCGCCCGCGTCGACGCTTTCGACGCGGCCGGCCGGCGCATCGTCGCCCGTGCCGTGGAGGCCACGGCGGGCGATGCCGCCGCCTTCGCCGCGCTCGGCGCGGGCATCCGGGCCGTGGCGTCCGGCCCCGTCCGCGCCGTGCCGGACGGATCCTGCGCCCCGCTCGCGGCGGCCGGTGAGCCGCTGGCCACCTGGGAGGACGAGGGCAGCCGTGCGGGCTGGCAGGCCGCCCTGGCCGCCCGCGAGCCCGGCCTCCAGCACGCCCTACGCCTTCTGACCGGCCTGACCGAACTCCCGGGGACGCCTGCCCTGACCGGTCCGACCGAGCCCGCGGAGCCGGCCGGTCCGACCGGACCCCCGGAGCCGCTCGGCCTGACCGTGCCGACCGGGTCGTCCGGGCCCTCCGGGTTCTCCGACCGGCCCGGGGCATCCGGGCTCGCCGGGCCGTCGGTGCCGACCGGGCCCGTGGGGCCGTCCGGGGTGACCGCGCCGACCGGGTCCTCCATGTCGGCTGGGTCCTCCGGGCCGTCGGGGCTGATCAGCTCCTCCGGGCCGACCGGGGCAGCGGGGTCGGCCGGAGTGAGCGCGCTGACCGGGCCGTCTGGGCCGTCCGGTCCTGCCGGGGCCACCCGGGCGACAGCGCCGGCCGGTTCAGCGGCCCCGGGCACCGACCGGGCCACCGCCCCCGGTGCCGCACCAGCCACCGGCGCGGCACCGCGTACCGACTCAGCCTCCGACCCCGGCGCGGCACCGCGTGCCGGCGCGGCCACCGCCCCCAACGCGGCTCCGGTCCCCGGCGCGGCTCCGGCCAGCGCCCCCGGCTGGGCCACCGGCTCCGGTGGCGACCCCATCGGCGCGGCCCCGGCCGCCGACGACCCCGGGTCCGACCCCCCGCACCCCCTCGTCCGTGCCCTGATCGCCTGCGGGTTCACCGTGCTGCGCGTCACCGGAGGGAAGCCGTGACACTTGCCGACGTCCTCGCCCCGTCCGGAGTCCCCGTGGTCGACGCGCGCGCGGCGTTGCGGCGCGTCCACGGACGGGCCGTCGTGCTGCTCGACGACTGGACCCTCGGGCTCGCCGAGGAGTTGACCCGGCATGCCCTCGGCCACCCCGTCACGCTCCTGCCCATCCGCTGCGACGGGCCGCTCGCCGTTCTCGGACCGGTCCTGCGGCCCGGCGCCGCCGCCTGTCCGTGCTGCGCCGAGTACCAGCGGCTGGCCACCACCGGCGGCCGGGTCCCCCTGCTCAGCCCGCGCATGCGGCTGGCCGGCACCCTCACCCCCGCCCTCGCCCTCGCCCTGGCCGCCCTCGCCCGCGACCTGCTCGACGAGCCGCCGCCCGCCGCCGGGGAGCCCGACGGTGCCACCGTCCACCTCCTCCACCAGGGCCGCGCCACCTGGTCCACGCACCGCGTCCGCCCCATCGGCGGCTGCGCCGTCTGCCGCCCCCTGCCGCCCGACACCGCGGCCGCCGCCCGGCTGTCCCCCTCGCCCCGCCCGCTGCCCGACCCGTACGTCCTGCGCACCCCCAACCCCCGTACCGCCCCCGCCGCGTTGCGCGCCGCCCTGCACGACGAACGCTTCGGACCGGTCCGCCGCCTCACCCGCTCCGAGGACTCCGCCTTCGCCCTGACCACCGCCCTCGTCACCGACGGCCGGCCCGTCGACGACGGCGGATACGGCCGCGGCACCGACTACGAACACAGCGCCCGCGTCGCGCTCTTCGAGGCCGTCGAGCGGTACGCCGGCATGCGCCCGACCGGCCGCCGCACCGCCCTGCGCGCCTCCTTCGCCGAGCTCGGCCCCGACCGCGCCCTCGACCCGCGCCGGCTCGGGCTGCCCGAGCCCGACGCCCACACCCACCCCGCCGCCACCACCGTCCCCTACCACCCCGACCTCGTCCTCGACTGGGTGCACGGCTGGTCGCTGACCCACCGACGCACCGTCGCCGTCCCCGAACACGTCGCCTACTGGGACGTGCCCGGCACCGGCCCGCGCGTCGTCTACGAGTCCTCCAACGGCTGCGGCCTCGGCAACAGCCCCGAAGAGGCCGTCCTCTACGGCCTCTTCGAGGTCGCCGAGCGCGACGCCTTCCTCATGGCCTGGTACGCCGCCGCCCCCCTGCGCCGCGTATCCCTCCCGGCCGAGGACGCCGAGAGCCTCCAACTCGCCGACCGCGCCGCCCTCATGGGTTACGAGCTGATCCTCCTCGACGCCACCGACGACCTCGCGGTCCCGGCCGTCATCGCCGTCTGCCACTACCGCGGCAGCCACCCCGACGCCCCCCGCGCCTTCGTCGCCGCCGGCGCCCACCACGACCCGCGCGCCGCGATCCGCTCCGCCGTCGCCGAGGTCGTCACCAACGTGCACGAGGCCCCGCACCGCTCCCTGGCCGCCGGCGGCCCCCGCGACCCGCACCGCCTGCGCCCCCTGCTCGACGACCCCGACCTGGTCCTCTCCCTCGACGACCACGTCGGCGTCAACACCCTGCCCGAGGCCCTGCCGCGCCTGGAGTTCCTGCTGGCCCCCGCCCCCGAACGGCCCTGGGACGACGTCTGGCCCGGGGCCCCCGAACCGGTCGCCGACCTCACCGGGCTGCTGGAGACGACCGTACGGCGGCTGGCCGGCCTCGGCCTGGAGGTCATCGCCGTCGGCCAGGACGAGCCCGGCATCCGCGACGGCCTCGGCCTGCACTGCGCGAAGGTGATCGTGCCCGGCACCCTGCCCATGACCTTCGGCCACCACAACCGCCGGATCAGCGGCCTGCCCCGGCTGCTGGAGGTCCCGTACCGGCTCGGCCGCACCGCCCGCCCGCTGCGCCCCGCGGACCTGGCCCCGTACCCGCACCCGTTCCCCTGACGAGGCCGAGGAGCCCCGATGCCCACCGCCGAGCCGTCCACGGCCCGCACCGCCGCCCCCGGCCACCAGCAGACCGGCTGGGCCAGCCTGTACGTCCACCTGCACTGCGACACCGCAACCACCGACGCCTTCCTCACCGAGGACCTCGCGCCCCTGCTCGACGGCCTCGTGGCCCGGGGCGAGGCGGCCGCCTGGTTCTTCATCCGTTACGGCGAGGGCGGCCCCCACCTGCGCGTCCGCGTCCGCGACCCGCACCCCCGCGCACTGCGGGAGCTTCCCGACGCCCTCTCCCGGGCCGCGGCCGCCCGCCCGGCCACGAGCGGCCCCTGGCCCTCCGCGCACGCCGAGGTCCGCGAGGTCCCCTACGTCCCCGAGACCGAACGCTACGGCGGGCCGCCCGCCCTCCCCGTCGCCGAGGACGTCTTCGTGGCCTCCACCCGGGCGGCCGTCGCGGCCCTGCGCGCCCTGGCCGCCGGCCCGCGCGCCGACCGGCTGACCCTGGCCGCCGACGCCGTGCACACCACGGTGCACGCGCTCGGCCTGGACCCGCTGCGGGCCGGCCGGCTGCTGCGCGCGCACGCCGCCGGCTGGCGCTGGATCACCGAGGTGCCGCTCCTGCCCGGCCGCACCGTCCACGCCCGCGTCAACACGGTGTTCGCCGCGCAGCACACCGCCCTGCGCCGCCGCGCCGACGCCCTGCGCGAAGGCCTCGACCGGGGGACGGCGCCCCCCTGGCAGCGCGACTGGGCGGCCGCCGTCACCGCCGCCGACCACCGGTTGACCGCCCTCCACGACACCCCGCTGCCGTGGGTGTGGGCTTCCCAACTGCACATGCTTCTCAACCGGTTGGGCGTCACCCCCGACGAGGAGCGCGCCGTGTGCCGGCTGGCCGCGCGCACCGCGCTGGAGCCGGACGGCCCGGGGCCCTTCTTCACCGACGGGCACGACGCCCCCGACCGCCGCTACCTGGAGCACAGCAAGTACCCCGTCGGCGCCCTGGACGACACCGCCGTCCGCCCGGGCACCGGCTCGGCCGTTCCCGCACCCTCCCCCCACGAACACGCCCTGCCGCACGGCCCGTTGCCCGACGTGTCCCTGGCGGCCGCCCTGACCTCCCGGACCTCCACGCGCACCCGGCTGGCCGGCCCGCTGGACGCCCGCACGCTGGGCACCCTGCTGTGGGGCGCCCTGGCCGAGAGCCACGTCAGCGAACTGCGGCTGCCGGACGGCGACGTCCGTACGACGGTCCACCGCCCGTACCCCAGCGCCGGCGCCCTGTACACGGCCCGGCTGCGGCTGCTGGCGCTCGGCGTCGACGGCCTGCCACCGGCCACCTACGAGGTCGTACCCGAACGCCGGGTCCTGCGCCCGCTGGGCCCGGCCCCCGACCGGGAGGCCGTCCGGGCGCTGTCGAACTACTTCTCCCAGCCCGCCGACGACCCCGACGGCATCGTCGTGGACGACACCCCGGCCCTGCTCGCCCTCCACCTCGACCTCGGTGTGCTGCGCCGCCGTTACGGCCTGCGCGCCCTGCGCCTGGGACTGCTGGAGTCCGGCCACCTGGCCCAGACGCTGCTCCTGGCGGCCGCCGCCCTGGGGCTGGCCACCGTCCCGGTCAGCGGGTTCCACGACGACCTGGCCGCTGAACTGCTCGGCCTGGACGCCACCGACCAGCCCCTCCAGTACCTGCTGCCGCTCGGCACCCGGGCACCCGTACCGGGGGCAGGACCCGCGCAAGCCGACCCGGCGTCCGGCGGATAGCCGGCCCCGGCGTGGCGGCGGCCTCGGCGGCCGTCAGCGCGTGCGGCCGCCGGAGGCCTCCAGCTGCCGTTCGTCGCGCGGATCCAGCCGGGACAGGCCCGCCTCCAGCTCGTCCAGCACCCGCCGGGCCTCGTCGATCCGCTCGCGCAGCTCGCCCGCCGGATCGGCCGCCGCCCGGTCGGCGCCGGCGCCCGGCACGCCTGCCGCGCGCTCCTCCCGCTGCCGCTCCTTCTCCAGCTCACGCGCCTCGTCGAGCGAGGTGAGGACCACCCCGATCAGCACGTTGACCAGCACGAACGAGGCGAGCAGCACATAGGAGGAGTAGTAGAGCAACGACAGCCGGGAGATCTCCAGACCCGCGTGCACCGCGTCCCCGAAACCGTCCAGGGTCGTCAGCAGGAACAGGGTCAGGGCGGCCCGGCCGATCGAACCGTAGTGCTCCGGGTCGGAGCCGGCGAAGCAGACCCAGCCGACCATCGCGTACACGTACAGCACCAGCGCTCCCACGAACAGGAAGCTGACCGTGCCGGGCAGGCTGCGCCCCACGGCGACGAGCAGGACGCGCAACTGGGGCATGAAGCGGGCACTGCGCAGCACGCGCGCCAGCCGCAGCAGCCGCAGCACGGTGGTGTTCTCCCGGACGAACGGCACGAACGCCGCGACCACCACCGCCAGGTCGAACAGGTGCCACGGATCCCGGAAGAACGCCCTGGGCCGGTCGGCGTGCGCCCCGAGGCGCAGCAGGATCTCCAGACTGAACGCCACCAGGCAGCAGCGCTCGGCGGTTTCGAGCAGCCGGCGGTACTCGGCGGCCAGGCCGTGGTACGTCTCCGCGCCCAGCAGCGCCGCGTTGAGCAGGATCAGCGCGAAGACCATCAGCCCGAAGGCGGGGTCGTCGGTGACCGCCCGGCAGCGCGCCGCCAGCCGTGTACGGCCGGGCCCGGCCGTCGTCATGTACGTCATCGTTGCTGCTCGCCCCTCGTACGGTGTCCCCGACGCGCACCGGCCGCCCGGCCTGGTCCCGGCCCCCGTGGGGCTGGTGATCACGCGTCTGACCGCCCTTGTAACACCCCCCGCCCGCCGGACGGACGGCACGACGCCGCAAGATCCCCCGATAGGGGGCGCGGGGCGTGGCGGAGCCGAACTGGTGCGTGGTCGGCGGGGGGTGCGGCGCGGCGGTCCGCACCGTCGCGAGGGGCTCCCGTCAGTCCAGGTCGCAGTGGTACGTACCGGCCTTGAAGTCGGCGAACAGCGTGTACTCGACGGCGGTACGGGCCTCGGGGACGGCGCCTTGGGGGGCCGTGCCCTCGAGGACGGTGTCCATGTCCACCTCCACCGGTTCCAGGTTCACCAGCGCGTACTCGCCGTAGCCGCCGAAGTCGCCCGGCCCGTCCGCCACGCCGACGTGGATGGGGGTCTCGTCGGGGAGGTCCTGCAGCGCGGCGCGCAGTCGGGCCGCGGTCCACACCTGCGGGGTGTGTTCGAAGGTGTCAGCCATGTGCCGAGGCTAGCGGCGGTACCAGGGCGCGGTGCCGCACCGCGCCGCGCCGCGCCGGACCCGCACCCCGAGTGGCCGCCAGCGCGGCGACCGGCGACCGCGCGGCGGGGTGCGGTGCCGGTGAACTGGTGGCGGACCGGCCACAGCGCGTGAGCTATGTTGGAACTCGAGCAGCAGGATAAGGAGGCGCACCGGTGCCATCGGGGCAGCAGGCACGCGCGCAGGCGGCTGCGATCACGCCCGGAGGGCAGGCGTCCGAGCAGGAACGCGCGCCCGCGGACCGGGTCCGTGCGATGTTCGACGGCCACCGGCTCTCGCCCGGTCAGCGCCGCATCGCGCAGTACCTGATCGATCACCTCACCGAGGCCGCGTTCCTCTCCATCACCGAACTCGCGGAGCGGGCCGGCGTCAGCCAGCCGTCCGTGACGCGCTTCGCCACGTCCCTCGGCTTCAGCGGCTACCCCGCCCTGCGCGACGCGCTCCAGCCCATCGCCCTGAGCAAGGTCGCGGGGTCGCCGGAGAGCCGTGAGGAGATCCGCCGCAACGAGCTCCAGGCCGCCGTCGACGCCGAGATCGAGAACCTGGAGAGCGTGCGGCGCCTGCTCGCCGACACCAACCAGCTCCTCCACATCGGCCGCGAGCTGGCCCACTCGGTGCCGCTGACCGTGCTCGGCCTGCGGATCTCCGTCTCGCTCGCCGAGTACTTCGCGTACGCCGCCCGCCGCATCCATCCCGACGTACGCGTGGTGACACGTGGCGGCAGCGTGGCCTACGACGCCCTGCTGCAGTCGCGGGCCGCCGGCGGGAGCTGGGTGCTGGCCTTCGCCATGCCCCGGCACGCCCAGGAGACCCTGGCCGCCCTGCGCGCCGCCCGCAGCACGGGGCTGCGCATCGCGCTGATCACGGACCTCACGCTGGGGCCGCTGGTGGACGAGGCGGACGTGGCGCTGACCGCCGGGACCGGCTCGCGGCTGGTCTTCGACTCCTACGCGGCGCCCGGGATGCTGGCCGCAGCGCTGCTCCAGGCGATGGCGGACGCCGATCCCGAGCGGACGCAGGCCCGGCTCGAGGGTTACGAGCAGGTTGCCGAACAGCACCGTTTCTTCCTGTAGGGAATGACCCCGTAGGGAATGGCATCGTCCGGTTTGCGTAGGCGATTTTCACTCCGCGATGGCATGAAATTTTTCATTCCCTTGCTTACTCGACGGTATATATATTTACTGCTGATGGCGCTCGGATCACCCGATGCCACGGAGGGCACCTCCCCACGTCCTTCGGAACAGCTCCCGCCCGACGCTCCCCTCCTCCTTGCGTCGTACGAGAGGTGTTCACCCGGGCCTTCGCATCCCGTCAGCGCCCATGGCGGCCTCGGTCGACCCCTAGGCCGGGGCCGCCACATCTCGACCCGAGCTCCGCACTTCGGAAGCGATGAGAATGTCTCAGACCGCCACCACCACGCTCAGCCCTGACTGGCCCTGCCAGGTCAAGGCCCCCGGATCGCACGACTGGGAGCGCACGGCCATCCGCTGGCTGCGCGACCTCCTCCCGGCCCGCTACGCCGGATACCCCACCCTGACCCGGCACCACGCCATCCTGGCCCGGCACGCCCAGCTCCAGCTGGAGCACGAGATGCGCGCGGTGCGCGTGGCGCTGCACACCTGCCGGGCCGAGCTGCCGACGCTGGGCGTGGCCGAGGCCGTCATCGAGAACACCATCCGGATGTACGCCGTCGAGCTGGAGCAGCTCAGCCGCCTCGCCCGCGGCGTCCGCCTCATCACCGAAGCCCTGCGCACCCCGGCGATCGGCGCGCAGCGCCGCCGGTAGGGCCCCCGGGACACCGCCGCCGGGAACGGCCTCGGCGGCTTCCTGTGCGCCCGGCGAGCCCGGCTCCGCCCCGAGGACCAGGGGTTGCCCGCGACCGACCGCCGCAGGGTGCCCGGGCTGCGCCGCGAGGAGGACGGCGATCACCACCCACGACGTCCTGGACTTCGCGACCCTCCAGGGCGCCCGCACCAACGGCCTCGGGGCCGTCACCGGCTCCCTCACCCCGGGCAAGAAGGCCGACCTGCCGGTCGTCCACGCCGAGGAGCCCCACACCATGCCGCTCAACGACCCGATCGGCACCCTCGTGCTGGGCTGCGACGCCCGCAACATCGGCGCCGTCCTCGTGGGCGGTGAACCCCGCACATGGAACGGCCGGGTCCTCGACGTCGACCTGCCCGCCCTGCGCGCCGAGGTGCACGCCTCGCGCGCGTACCTCCTCGACACGCCGACCGCCGCCTGAGCGCCAAGCCCCGGCCGGGGACAGGGCGTCGCTGCCCGTAGGCTGTCCGTCGGCAGCCCCTGCCGACCCTCCCGGAAGGACGCACGCGATGAGTGAGAAGGCCCGCAGGCTGTTCGACGCGCTCGACCTCAACCAGGACGGCACCCTGACCCGCATAGAGGTGATCACCGCCCTGCGCGAGAAGGGCCCCACCCTGGCCGCCGGCGGGCACCTGCCGTTCTGGGGCCTGGGCGACGCCGACGCCGCCTCCGCGCTCTTCGACGCCGCCGACCAGAACGGCGACAACCTGCTCAGCTACGAGGAGTTCGCCCGCGAGATCGACCGCCGCTTCGGCTGGTAGCCCGGCAGCGGGCCGCGCCCCGGGCGCCCGTGGCCGTTGCCCCGCCCCGCTCTTGATCGTTCAGATGGCTGACACGTCAGCCGTCCGACGGGAAGCGAGCGACGGGGATGCGGATGGCACGCAGGACGATTCTGCGGGCGGTGCCCGGCCGCGCGGTCACCGCGCTGCTCGGCCCGGCCCCGGCGCCCGCCGCACCCGCGGCCGGCGCCGGGACCCCGGCAGGCGCCCCCGAGGTCCCCGACGCCCCCGACGGCGTGGTGCGGCTGCGGCTGACCGCCGCGACCAACGGGGCGGCCACCGCGACCGCCGCCGGCGACCGGATCGTCGCCGAGGTGCAGAACGTCCTGTGGTCCGTACCCCCGGACGGCGCGCCGGCCGTCCCGCTCACCCCGCCCGACCTGGAACCGACCCGCCCGGTGTTCTCGCCCGACGGCCGGCGCGTCGCGATGAACGCCTACCGCGGCGGCGCCTTCCACATCTGGGTGATGCACGCCGACGGTTCGGGCCTGCGCGCCCTCACCGACGGCCCCTACGACGACCGCGCCCCGGCCTGGTCGCCGGACGGCCGCACGCTCGCCTTCAGCTCCGAGCGCGACGGCGACCCGGTCGCGGGCACCCCGTACCGGATCTGGACCGTACCCGTGTCCGGCGGCCGTCCCCGCCGCCTGACCGGCCTGCCCGGCCAGGACGGCCCCGGCCAGGGCGGTGCCTTCGAGGACCTCGACCCCGCCTGGTCGGCGGACGGCACCCGGGTGCTGTTCGTCCGCGCCACCGTCACCGTCACCCAGCCCACCGGTGCCCAGCCCGCCGGCACCCAGCTCGTCGCGCGCACGCTCGCCTCCGTCGCCGCCGACGGCACCGGCCCCGTCCGCACCGAGCACACCGTCACCGAGGGCAGCCTGCTGGCCCCGGCGCTCTCCCCGGCCGGCCGCACCGGCTGGCTGCACGCCAGGCCCGCCGTCCGCAGGACCGAGTCCATGACCCTCGTCGTCGACGGCCGGCCCGTCGCCCTCGACGGCGACCTCGCACCCGCCCCGCCCCGCTGGCTCGGCGACGACCGGCTGCTGATCACCCTCGACGGCCGGTTCCGGATCATCCGCCCGCTACGCGTCCGGCCCCGTCTGGTCGCCCGACGGCCGCTTCCTGGCCTGCGTCAGCGAGTCCGCGCTGTGGCTGCTGCCCGTCGCCCCCGACGGAACCCCCGCCGGTCCCGCCCGCCGCCTGACCGACGAACCCGCCGACCACCCCTCCTGGTCCGGTAACTCCCGCACCCTGCTCTACCAGTCCGGCGCCCGGCTGCGGCTGCTCGCCCTCGACGCCGACGGCGCCGCGGCCGGCCCGGCCCGGACCGTCCCCGTCGCCCTGACCCTGCGGCGGCCGGCCCCCGTCGACACCGTCGTGCACGCCGGACTGCTCTGGGACGGCACCGGCTCCGCGCCCCGCGCCGACGTCGACATCCTGATCCGCGGCGGCCGGATCACCGCCGTGGAACCGCACGCGCGCCGCGGGCGCCGGGCCGGCCGCCACGTCGACGCCTCCGCCGGCACCGTCCTGCCGGGCCTGTGGGACTCCCACGTCCACACCTACCCGTACACCTACGGAGCCCGTCAGGGCGCCCTGTACCTCGCCTACGGCATCACCACCACCGTCTCCCTCGGCGGCTCCGCCCACGAACAGGCCCGGATGCGCGAGGGCATCCTGGCCGGCCGGCTCGCCGCCGCCCGGCTGCTGGCCGGCGGCGAGCTCCTCGACGGCTCCCGCGTCGCGTACAGCACGGGCCGCGCCCACCGCACCGCCGAGGGCTTCACCCGGTCCCTGGCCCGGGGGGCGGAGCTGGACTGGGACGTCGTCAAGACCTACGTCCGAGCCCCCTACCCGCAGATGGAGGAGGCCGCGCGGTTCGCCCACGAACGGCTCGGCGTGCTGGCCGGCTCGCACCTGTGCGCCCCCGGCATCCAGTCCGGGCAGGACCTGACCACCCATCTCGTGGCCACCGAGCGCGTCGAGTACGGCCACGGCGCGACCCCGCGGGGCAATACCCACCAGGACATCCTCCAGGTGTACTGCCGTGGCGGCTTCCACCTGATCGCCACCCCCTTCCACGCCCTCCCGCTGATCGGCGCCGATCCCGCGCTCGCCGACGACCCCCGGGTGGCCGCCCTGATGCCGCCGTGGGACCTCGCCGCCGTCCGCACCGCCGCAGCCCGGCCGCCGCACGCCGACGAACTGGCCACCCTGGAACGGGAGATCGGCGTCTACCGGCAGGCCGTTCTCGGCGGCGCCCAGCTGCTGCTGGGCACCGACGCACCGCTGGTCCCGGCCGGCCTCCACCTCCACCTGGGCCTGCGGGCCCTGCACCGGTACGGCATGAGCCCGGCCGAGGCCCTGACCACCGTCACCCGCACCCCCGCCCGCGTGTTCGGCGTCGCGGACCGGCTCGGCACGGTGGAGGCGGGCAGGATCGCCTACCTCACCCTCGTGGACGGGGACCCCTTCACGGACTTCGCGTCTCTCGTCCGGGTACGGGCTGCCGTACGCGGCGGCTCCCTGCACGAGGCGGCCGCCCTGACGGCGGCGTACCCCGCGCCCGCCGCACGCGCGGCCGCCCCCGACGAGGACTGGGCCGCGGCCGCCCGGCAGATGCTCCGCGACAGCTGCTGCCCCGACGGGTACGGCGCCGGAGGCTGACCCGGCGACCGGCGCCCGGCGACCGGCGACCGGAACCGAGGGGGGCGGACGGCGGGGCCTCCGGCTGTGCGGTACCCGCGCGAACGGCACGCGCCGGAAGTCCCTACGATGGCCAGCCATGAACACCAGTGAGGATGGCAGACGGGTCGTCGACGGCCGCTTCGAGCTGCTCGGGCGTCTGGGCAGCGGCGGCATGGGAACGGTCTGGCGGGCCAGGGACATCGGCCTGCAACGGGAAGTGGCGCTCAAGGAGGTCCGCCCGGCCGACCCGGCGATGGCCGAGGCCAACCCGGAGCTCGCCCTTCAGCTGCGCCGGCGCGCGATCCGCGAGGCCCAGGCCCTGGCCCGGCTCGCCCACCCCAACGTCGTCTCCATCCACCAGATCATCGAGCCGGACGACGGCTCGCACCCCTGGATCGTGATGGAACTGGTCCGGGGCGGCTCCCTGTACGACCGCATCGCACAGGGACCGCTGCCCACCCCGGACGTCGTCCGCATCGGCCTGGACGTGCTGTCCGCGCTGCGCGCGGCGCACGCCGCGGGCGTCCACCACCGCGACGTCAAGCCCGCCAACATCCTGCTGCGCCCGGACGGCAGCGCCGTCCTCACGGACTTCGGGATCGCGGCGCTGCGCGAGTCCACCAGCCTGACCGCGCCCGGCGACCTCGTCGGCTCGCCCGAGTACATCGCCCCGGAGCGGGTGCGCGGCCAGGAGGGCAACCCCGCCTCCGACCTGTGGTCGCTGGGCATGACCCTGTACGTCGCCGCCGAGGGCGCCCATCCGCTGCGCCGCGAGACGGCGCTGGCCACCGTCGTCGCCGTCCTCGACGAGCCGATCCCCTACCCCGCCCGCTCGGGCGGGCTGGCCCCCGTCCTCGGCGAGCTCCTCGTCCGCGACACGGCCGCCCGCCCGGATGCCGAGCGTCTGGAGGCGCTGCTGCGCGGGGTGCGGGCCGGTTCACCGCCGCCGCCCGCACTCAGCGTCCCCGCCGGCTACGGCCCGGCCCCCGCGCCCGCCGCGCCGTACGCCCCGACCCCGGCCCCGGCCCCGCCGGTCTTCGGGCCGCCGTCCGCTGCCGCGGGCGCGCCCCACGGCGCCGTGACGGTCGCGGCACCGGTGCCGTGGCCCAACCCGCGGCCGTGGGCACGGCCGCTCATCGCCGCCTGGCTGGCCGCCGTCCTGGTCGCGGGCGTCGTCGTCGCGGTCCGGGCGTGGCTGCCGGACGGCGCCGAGGGCAAGGGCGGCACCGACAAGGGCGGCGCGGTCGTCGCCGACCGCCCCGGCCCGACCACGAGTACCGGTGGCGCCCCGGCCCCGTCCGGGCCGGGCACGGCCACCGCGCCGGCGGCGCGCACCGGCGCCGGGCAGGGCGACCTGCACACCCCGGCGGGCGCGCGGGCGATGGTGGCCGCCGTCCGGCAGGCGAGCGGCGGCGGGAGCGTGACCCGGGCGGTCATCTATCCCACGTACGCCTCGGCGACGGTCCCGGTCAAGGACCACCCCACCGCCGGCCAGGGCTGGGACTACCGCGACGGCGCCGCCAAGAAGAGCATCATCACCACTCCGGTCCCCGCCGGGGCCGTGCTCATCGACCTGGAGAAGGTCGACTGGGACATCGTGCCCGGTCTGATCAAGGAGGCCGAGGCCAAGCTCGGCGTGAAGGACCCGACCACGCGTTACCTCATCGTCGAGCCCGACCTCTTCGACAAGAAGGTGCCGACGGTGAAGGTCTACATCAGCAACGAGTACCACGAGTCCGGGTACCTCGTCGCCGGCCTCGACGGCAAGGTGACCAAGACGTATCCGGTCGGCTGACGCCCGCCGCGGCCCGGTGCCGGGCCGGTCCGCGCCCGGCTCACCGGCCCCGCAGGACCGTCGCCAGCTGGGCCCGCGAGCGGACGTCGAGCTTCTGGTAGATCCGCGTGAGGCGGGCCTCGACGGTCTTGACGCTCAGGAACAGCTTGGCCGCCGCCTCCTGGTTGCTGGCCCCCTGGCTGACCAGCACCGCGAGCCGCGCCTCGCCCTCCGTCAGGGCCGCGACCGCGTCGTCACCGGACCCGCGTGCGTCCGCCCGCGCGCGGTCCGCGCCCGCCGCGTTCCCCGGGCTCTCGCGGGCCAGTTCGGCCCACGGGTGCGCGCCCGCCCGCGTGAACACCTCGGCCGCGCCGTACAGGGCGGCGCGCGCGGGGGCCCGCCGGCGGCGGCGCCGCTCGGCCCGGGCCAGCGCCAGCAGCGTGCGGCCGTGCTCCAGCGGCAGCCCGAGCGCCTCGAACCGTTCGGCCGTCGCCCGCAGCAGCGCCACCGCGGCATCGGCCTCGCCGGACGCCGACAGCAGCAGCCCCCGGGCCCGGTCGAGGGCGGTGACCACACTGGTCCGGCCGAGACCGGCCGCCACCGCGTGCACCGACGCGAGCAGTTCCGCCGCCTCCTCCAGGGCGTCCGCGGCCACCAGTGCCTCCGCCAGCTCCCCGTGCCAGCGCAGGATCGACGGGTCCACGACCTGCTGCGCGGCCTCCAGCCCGGCCACCCGGCGCAGCGTCGCCACCGCCTTCACGGTCTCCCCGGTGGCCAGTTCGACCAGCCCCAGTGCGTACAGGCTGCGGGAGAGGAACACCTGGTCGCGTTCCTCCTCCGAGGCCTGCACCCCGCGCCGGGCGTACCCGGCCGCCCGGGCGAAGCTGCCGGCCATGGATTCGGCCGTCGCCGCGACGTACCAGGCGGGACCGGGCGAGAGCCCCGCCTCGATGGTCAGCTCCAGGGCGCGCCGCGCGTGCGCCGCGCCCGCCGCGCACCGGCCCCGCCGCAGTTCCACCTCGGCGAAACTGCGCAACACCTCGAAGACGTCCTCCGCCGAGCCGGTGCGCTCCACCGCTGGCAGCAGCACCAGCAGCTGCTCGCGGGCGTCGTCGAGCCGGTCGTCGAACAGGGCGTGGCGCACCGCCAGGTACTGCGGCGCGTTGCGCATGCCGAGCGGCACCTCGGGCGCGGGCAGCGCCAGCGCCCCGGCCAGGATGTCCTCGGCCTCCGCGTCGCCCAGGATCCGCCCCATCCGGGCCCGTACGGTCAGGGCCATGGCCTCGGCCACCTGGTCGCCGCCCTCGGCGGCCAGCACCCCGGCCTCGGCCGCCGCGGCCCGTGAGCGCACCGGGTCGCCGTCGCTGAGGTTGAGTTTCCACGCGACCCGCAGCTGTACGGCGGCCTGCAGGGACGGATCGCCGGCGGCGTCGGCCCGGGCGTGCGCGAAGGTCTCGTCCAGGTCGGCCAGCGCCTGGCCGGCCGCGTCGATGACGGCGAGCCGCACCCGTACCCGGTCGGCGGGGGAGGCCTCGCGGGCGAGGACCGCCCGGGCCGCGCGGCGGGCGAGGTCGGCCCGCCCGGACCAGCCCGCGTCCTCGGCGGCGGCGACCAGACGGGCCAGTTCCGCCGCGGGCCGGTCCACCGGGGTCACGTCCGCGGCCAGCAGCCCCAGTTCGGCGGCGAGCGCCCGGTCGCCCCGCCGCCGGCAGGCCGCCGCGGCCCCGCTGACCTCGGCGGCGAGCCGCTCGTCGGGGACGTCCACGGCCAGCGCCCGGTGCCGTACGGCCTGCACCGGATCGTCGACCGCGACGGCGAGCGCGGCGTGCGCGGCGGCCCGTTCCGGCCAGCCCGCGTCGGCGGCCAGCGCGGTGGGCAGGGCACCGGCTGTGAACGCCACCGTGCCGTCCGCGGCCACGGTGACCAGCGCGGCCCGCTCGGCCTCGGCGAGTTCCCCCTCGGCGTCGGGGCGGCCGGCCCGGCGCAGCAGCGCGGTGGTCGGACGGGCGGCCAGGGCCGCGAGCAGCAGGGTGCGGCGGGCGCGGGCCGGGGCCTCGGCGAGCAGCAGCCGGGCCACCTCGCGGGCCTGCCCGGACACGGGCAGCGTGTCGGCGTGGTGGGCCGCGGCGCCGTCCCGGGCCTCGGCCAGGGAGTGTCCCAGGGCCAGGGCGAGCCGGGGGTTGCCGCCACTCGCCTGATGGATACGGCCGGCGAGGCGGGCCGGCAGTCCGTGCCGCAGCAGGAGTTCGGCCAGCTCGTCGGCGCCGAGCGGCGGGACCCGGATGCCCGGGGTGTCCGGTCCGCACAGGGACCCGGCGACCGGCAGACCGCCCTGGAGGCACTCGGCGACCAGCACGCGGACGCCGGGCGGGGTCAGACGGAACGCGAAGCGCAGCAGATCGGCGCTCTCGGAGTCCAGCCACTGCGCGTTGTCCAGCACGATCAGGACCGGACTGCGGGCGGCCAGCGTCCGCAGCACCTCGACGACGGCGAGCCGCAGCGCGACGTGGTCGCGGCCGGCCACCGGCGCGTCGGCCTCGCGGCGCAGCAGCGCGATGGCCGTGCGCTGCGGCCCGGCGAGCGCCTCGAGGACCCCGCAGGGCACCGAGGTCAGCAGCGCCGCGGCGGCGGCCTCGGGTATCCAGCGGTCGGCGGCCTCCGGCGCCAGCCGCAGGACCGACTCGCCGCGGGACTCCGCGGCGGCCGCGACGGCGTCCGCCACCCGTGTCTTGCCGGCCCCCGCGGGGCCGGTGAGGACGGCGCGCCCGTGCGTGGTCAGCGCGCGGTCGACCGCCTCGATCAGTTCGCCGTGTCCGACGGTCGCGTCAGCGTTCCCCGTCGCCGCCACGCACTGCCACCAGCCTCTCGCTCCCCGGTTCCTGTGCCTCTTCTGTGAGCGCGAGAATACGAGGTCGGCGGGGTGGCGGGTCCGCATTGTGACGCAGAAATCAGTCGGGCGGCAGGAAAACCCGTGGGTCCGCCGGTGAGGGACGTACCGGCGGACCCACGGGCCGAGTTGGTCCGGACCTCTTGGTCGAGGAGGTCCGGACCTTTTGTGGGGGGTGGCGGTTCTCGGGTGACCTAGAAGCCGAGGCTCCAGGAGTCGATGTAGCCGGTGTCGGCGGCGGCGACGTCCTGGACGCGCAGCTGCCAGGTGCCGTTGGCGGTCCACGCGGAGGCGTCCACCGTGTACGTGGTGATCACGTTGGCGGCGCTGTCGCCCGAGGAGGCCTGCAGGCGCTTGGTCGCACCGCCGGGGCCGACCAGGTCGATGACCAGGTCACCGCGGTAGCTGTGCTTGATGTCGACGTTCACCTTGAGGGCGGCCGGGGCGTTGCCGGTGCGGCCGGTGACGTTGATCGAGGAGGAGACGGCGCCGCCGTTGTCCGGGATCGCCACATCGGTGGTGTTCTCGAACGCCGGGGTGACCGGACCCGAGGTCACGGCCGCGACGGTCTTGGCCGCGTCGGCCAGGCCGGCGCCGCAGCCACCGGTGCAGGTACCGGCCAGCGGGCGGGCGTTGGCCTTGATGGCCGACTCGATCTGCGCCGGGGTGAGCGCGGAGTTCGCCGACTTCATCAGCGCGGCGAGCCCGGCGACGTGCGGGGCGGCCATGCTGGTGCCCTGGTAGGGCTTGTAGTTCTCGGCGCCGGGGGTGGTGGTGCCGGTGTTCAGGGTGGAGAGGATGGCGTTCTCGGGGGTGGTGACGGTGCCGGGCGTGTCGGTGGCGCGGCGGGTCTCACCGCCCGGGGCGGCCACGTCGATGACCGTGCCGAAGTTGGAGTAGTACGAGCGGTCGCCGGCCCGGTTGGAGGCGGCCACGTTGATCACGTTGTTGCAGCTCGCGGGGGAGAACCCGGCGGCGTCGGAGTTGCTGTTGCCCGCGGCGACCACGACGGTCGTGCCACGGCCCACGGCCGCGTTGATGGCGTTCTGGTACGTCGCGCTGCACGCGCCCGGACCGCCCAGGCTCATGTTGATGACCTTGGCCGGGGTGGCGTTCGCCGGGACGCCGGAGACCGAGCCGCCCGAGGACCAGGTGATCGCGTCGACGATGTCGGAGGTCGCACCTCCGCACTTGCCGAGCACGCGCACCGGCTGGATCTTCGAGCCGTACGCGATACCGGCGACGCCCTTGGAGTTGTTCGTGGCGGCCGCGATGGTGCCCGCCACGTGGGTGCCGTGCCAGGAGGAGTCGCTGGCCTTGGAGCCGATGCCGCACTCGCCGGCGGCGGTCCAGTCGCCCTGGTCGGCCGGGTTGTTGTCGCGGCCGTTGCCGTCGCGGGCGCTGGAGGAGCTGGAGATGAAGTCGTAGCCGGCGACGACGTTGGCGGCGAGGTCCGAGTGCGCGACGTAGCCGGTGTCGATGACGGCCACGGTGACGCCGGCACCGGTGGTGGTGTTCCACGCGGCCGGGACGTTCATGCCGGCGGTGGGCTCGAAGAGGTCCCACTGCTTGGCGTAGTCGGTGTCGTTCGGGGTGGCGAGCGGGTACGCGCGGGTGTCCGGCTCCACGTAGGCCACGTCCGGGTCGGTGCGGAACTGCGCCATCACGTCGGCCGCTTCGGCCGGGGTGAGGGTGCCGCCGAGGTCGACGAGCGCGGCTCCGGTGCCCAGGCGCCGCTCGAAGCCGACGTTCTTGCCGGCCTTCTTGCCCTTGGCCTTGGCGTCGCCGGCGGCCGCGTCGTTGGAGGAGGCCTCCGAGGCGCTCGACTTGTATCCGACGATCACGTTCTCCACCGGCGCGGCGGGCAGCGGGACGCCCGCGGCGGCCGCGGCCTGGCCGGGGACGGGGGACGGCTGCTCCTGTGCCAGGGAAGTGGTGGCGGTTCCGCCGAGCAGAGCGGCGGAGACGGCCACCACGGATATGAGACGTCGTCCGGATGGGTGCACGGTGTTCCCTTCGCGGCCGTTTCCGGGCATGCCGGAATGACCGGTTGGTGCGGTGTGGGAGGTTACGGCGGCCACGGGGCCGGGAATCCCTCCCCGGCACCGTCGCGCACCACGCTGCCCGGGCACACGCGGCGGCGGGCCCGGGGCAACGGCGTACCGGGACACGACCTGCCGCACGGGGTCCCGCCCTGTGGGGGTGGCGGGCGAACCGCTTGGCCTGAAGAGATCGCCGGTGGGCAGACAGTAGGCAACGGCGGGATGAACCCGATACAGGGAAAACCCTTGTCCGCCCCCTCGGGACCCTCCCCGACCCTCATCCGGACACCGCTCCAGCGGCCCTCAACTTCCATGAGGATAAAGGGAGTTGACTGTCAACCCGAAAATGTGCGGCAAGGGAAGAGTTCACATGCCAGACACATGTGTCCGAAATCCGGACGCGATACCACGGATGCCGGACAGTGCCCGTCGGCGCGCCGAAAAGCGGTGCGCGGGGGTTACGTGCTGCGGGGTCACGCGCTGGGGTGCAGCCGCCCCGGCACGCGGTGCGCGGCCCGCGCCGTACCGAGGGCGCTGCCGCGCTGCCAGGTCCGCCAGTCCACGTTCCAGTCGCCGTAGCCGTTGTCGAACGGACTCATCCGGTCCCCGCCGCTGTTGACCACCTCGACGATGTCGCCCTCGCGCACGGTGTCGTAGAACCACCGGGCGTCGCTGGTGCTCATGCCCGTGCAGCCGTGGCTGACGTTCTCCTCGCCCTGCGACTGGACCGACCAGGGCGCGGCGTGCACGTACTCCCCGCTCCAGGTGACCCGGGTCGCGTAGTAGACCGGCAGGTCGTAGAACTCCGTGGTGCCGCGCGCGATCCCGACGCTGTCCCCGCGCATCCGGACCTTGTACTCCTTGCGCAGGACCACCTTGATGCCGCTGCGCGTACGGAAGCCCGCCTTGCCGGTGGTGACCGGGATCGTCCGGATGACCCGGCCGTTGCGGCGCACGGTCATCGTGTGCGTGGCGGAGTCGGTGACCGCCTCGATGCGGTCCCCGATGGTCAGGTGCAGGGGCTCGGACGCGCCGCCGTAGCGGTCGTCGCCGAGTTCGACCCCGTCGAGCCCGCTGCGGACGCTGATCTCGGTGTGCGCGGGCCAGAAGTCCACCGGCCGGTAGTGCAGGTTGCGGTCGTCCACCCAGTGCCAGGCGCCCTCCACGCGGGGCTCCGACGTCACCTCCAGGGCCTGCTCCACGCGGGCGCGCACGTCCGGGTCGCTCTCCGGGATCCCGTCGCTGAGCGTGGCGGTCACGATCTGGCCCGCGCCGTACGTCCCCGGGCCCGGCCCGAACTCGACCGTGAGCCGTTCGCCGTCGCGGTCCGCGGGCGGCGAGGTGCGGAACACGGTGGTCGCCGCGACCGGCCGGCCCACCACGTCCTGGGCGTAGGCCCGGACCGTGTAGACCTCACCCGCCCGCAGCGGCTCGGAGTTGAGCCAGCGCTCGCCCTCGCGGCCGAGTTCCCCGGCGAGGTGCCGCCCGTGCCCGTCGTGCACGGTGACGTCGGTGAGCCGGCCCTCGTCGGCGAGGGTGATGTGCAGCGGGCCGGCGGCGTCCGCGGCCGGGATGACCGTCGGGCGCCCGCCCGAGGCCGTGGCCAGCACCCGGCTCCCTTCCAGGGCCGTGCCCACCAGCAGGGCGACCGGGGTGCCGGCGGCGGGTTCGCCCGCCACCGCCGCGGCGGCGTCGGCCACCCGCAGCGCCCCCGGCGCGGCGGCGCCGACCAGCAGCCCCCCGGCCAGCAGGGTCGCGGCACCCCGCTTCACGCTCTGCCTGCTCCGCGACCTCGCCACGCGCTCCTCCTGATGATCCCGTGCGGCACTGGAGGGCAGTATGAAAACAATGTTGAGCAGGAAGGATGATCGTCAACTCGGTCGCTGGGCCCGAACGGGCACCCAAGTGAACCCGGACAGACCAGTGCTGGGGCGGGTGTGAGACTCCGTCAGGAACGGAACACGGCGGCGAGGTGCGCGGCCAGGGCGTGCGGGTCCGGCGGGGACAGCCGGGCGCCGAGGTAGCCGTCGGGGCGCACCAGGAAGGCGGTGGGCCCACGCACCGCGTAGAGCCGGGCGAACTCGCCGTCGCCGTCGCGGTACACCGGCCCCCCGTCGCCGGGCGCCCGGGCCGCCGGCCCGGGCAGCAGCGTGCAGGTCGTGACCCGGCCGTGCGACACCTCCCGGGCGACGGCGGCGAGTTCGGCGAACCCGTCGGACGCGGCGCGGCCGCCCGGCGCGCCCGCTCCCTCGGCTCCCGGGTGCAGCAGCAGCACGTGCTCGCGCTCGCGCAGCAGGTCGTACAGCCGCAGCGGGAACGCGGCGATCTCCTGCGTCAGGCCGGCGCAGTCCGGAGCCCGGTCGCCGGCGTCCGGCCCCGGTCCACGGCCCCGCGCCGCCACGACCGGGCTGTCCCGGTAGTCGATGAGCAACTGGGCCTCGCGCAGCAGCAGGGTCCGCGGGTCGTCCGGGTCGGCGTCCATGCCCTCGGTCGCGTGCCGGACGGTCCGGGCGACGACCTCCGCCCCGACCGGGCGGCGCTCGGCGTCGTAACTCGCCAGCAGCCGGGGATGGGCGGCGCCCCGGACCGCCAGGGCGAGCTTCCAGGCCAGGTTGGCGGCGTCCTGGACCCCGGTGTTCATGCCCTGCGCGCCCGTCGGCGGGTGGATGTGCGCGGCGTCCCCGGCGACGAAGACGCGGCCCTCGCCGTACCGGTCCACCTGGCGGTGGCTGATGCGGAAGACCGACGACCAGCGCAGGGCCGACGCGGTCGTGGGCCGCGGGGAGAGCCGGTCCAGGGCCGCCTGGACGTGGCGGAGCTCCGGGGCCCGGCCGCCCTCCAGGCCGTGGCTCACGGCGTCGGGGCCGTCCGCCGGGAGCGCGATGCGCAGCTCGGGCGGTACCAGCATCGACATCCGGTACCGGCCGTCGCCGGGGAGCGGGATGCACACCAGCAGGTCGTCGACCGCGCCGTCGCTGCCGTGGTGCACGGACCGGACGCCGTAACCGGCAGGCAGGTCCCAGTCGACCGCCACGTCCGCGAGCATGTACTCGTCGGGGAAGGCCCCGCCCTCGAAGGTGAGCCCGAGCTTCTTGCGGACGACGCTGTGCGCCCCGTCGCAGCCCACCAGGAACCGGGTCCGCACCTCCTCCCGGGCCCCGGAGGCGGTGCCGAGCGTACTGGTGACCCCGGCGTCGTCCTGGGTGAACGACAGCAGTTCGGTGCCGCGCTCGATGCCTGTGCCGAAGCGGGCGAGGAACTCCTCGAGGATCCGCTCGGTCTCGTACTGCGGCAGCGCGGCGAAGCCGTACGGCACCTCGGGCGGCAGCGTGAGGTCGATCCGGGCCCGCTCGGCGCCGTCGACGTACAGCAGCTGTCCGCGCAGCGGGACGGCCGCCTCCAGGGCGGACCGGACCAGGCCCATCCGGTCCCACAGCTCCAGGGTGCGCGGCTGGATGCCCACGGCCTTCGCGTACGGCAGCCGCGCCGGCAGCCGGTCGACGATCCGGCAGTCGATCCCGCGCCGGCGCAGTTCGACGGCCGCGGTGAGCCCGACCGGCCCGGCGCCCACCACCAGGACGTCCGATCCGTATGTTCCGTCCGATCCGTACGTTCCGTCCGAAGCGTCGGTGCGCGCCATGGCGTCTCCCGTCGTGAGCCCCCGCGCGAACCGGCCCCCGCCCCTCATGGTCGCCCGCGCGGTGTCCCGCGGCCACCGCTCGGGAGCCCGTCCGCAATCGCTCACCTGTTCGGTTTTCGGGGTACGGTGGAGGAATGCGCGCGCCACTGCAGGGATCACTCTTCGACCAGGCCGACGAGATACGGCTCGGGCCGCTGCGCGGGCTGCGGCGGCGGGAGCTGGGCAGCGGGGCCTGGGTGGACCTGCTGCCGGGCTGGCTGAGCGGGGCCGACGCGCTGTTCGAGGAGCTGGCCGCCGGCGTGCCCTGGCGGGCGGAGCGGCGCCGGATGTACGAGCGCGACGTCGACGTCCCGCGCCTGCTCGCCCACTACCGCGAGGGGGAGCCGCTGCCGCACCCGGTCCTGGACGAGGCCCGGGACGCCCTCTCCACGTACTACGCCGGCGAGCTCGGCGAACCCTTCATCACCGCCGGCCTGTGCTACTACCGCGACGGCCGCGACAGCGTCGCCTGGCACGGCGACCGCACCGGGCGCTCCGCCCGCGAGGACACCATGGTCGCCATCCTCTCCGTGGGCGACCCCCGGGACCTGGCGCTGCGCCCGCGCGGCGGCGGCCCGGCCGCGCTGCGGCTGCCGCTGGGCCACGGCGACCTGGCCGTGATGGGCGGCTCCTGCCAGCGGACCTGGGAGCACGCCATCCCCAAGTCCGGCCGGGCCGTGGGGCCACGCATCAGCGTGCAGTTCCGGCCGCACGGCGTCTCCTGACCTCCGGGCGGGGCCACCCGGACGGGTACGGCGGCCGGACGCACACCGTCCGGCCGCGGGGGACCGGCGCCCGTCCGGGCGTCGGGGGGCGGGGGGTGGCGGGACCGGCACCGGCGCGCGGCGGCCGGGTGGTGCCACCCGGCGCACGAGGGGTCCGCCCGGCGCGCCTTCGCGGGCCCGGACCGGCATGAAGCTGCCAGCGGACGGGAGCCCGCGCGCCCCGCGCGGGCACACTCACCCCTGCGCCCCCCTACGCACCGCGGAACACGTCCCCCGACCCAAGGAGCACCCGTGCCGACCCGCCTCAACGCCGCCCAGCCCTACGCCCTCGGTCTCTTCCGCATCGTCACCGGACTGCTCTTCGCCTGCCACGGCGCCGCCTCCCTCTTCGGCGTCCTCGGCGGCGCGCACGGCGGCGGCACGGTGCCGGCCGGCGCCTGGCCGGGCTGGTACGCCGCCGTCATCCAGCTCGTCGGCGGCGCCCTGGTGATGCTCGGGGCCGGCACCCGCAGCGCCGCCTTTCTTGCCTCCGGCTCCATGGCGTACGCGTACTTCGTGATGCACCAGGAGAAGGCACTCTTCCCGCTGCAGAACGGCGGCGAGCTCTCCGCCCTGTACGCCTGGTCCTTCGTGCTGCTGGTCTTCACCGGCCCCGGCGCGTTCGCCCTGGAGCGGGTGTTCACCGCGCGCGCCGCGCACACCCGTCCGCAGGCCGGGGGCGCCGGCGAGGACGGCCCGGCCGGCCCGGGCGACCGTACGCGGGAGGCCGTCGCCGCCTGACGCTCCTCCCCACCGCCGCGCGGCGGGACGGGCTCCGGCCCGGCCCGCCGCTCCGGCGCACCCGGCCGCGCAGGCGGCCCGCCCCCGCCCTTGTCGTCGAGGTCGTACGTCAGGTCGTGACCCGCGCCCCGCGGGGGTAGGAGATCATGGGTGGGTCCGGGACCGGGACCCGACGAGGGGGGCACGTTGACACCGAGCACGGCCGGCGCCGAGGGGATCAGCCTCGCCGACCTAGTCGAAGGCACCGGGAAGGAGCGGCGCGGCGCGCTGTGGCGGCTGCGTGCCCGCAACCGGCAGCTCGACGCGAACGTCGTCCGGCTGCCGCCGGACACCCCGGTGGCGGAGCACGTCGAACCCCAGGTCGACGTCCTCCTGATCGTCGTCTCGGGCAGCGGCGTCCTGACCCTCGGCGGCGTGGAGCGGGAGGTGGCCCCCGGCACCCTCGCCCTGCTGCCGCGCGGCATCCCGC
Organism: Streptomyces sp. NPDC090022; assembly: GCF_044748145.1. Classification (NCBI taxonomy): domain Bacteria; kingdom Bacillati; phylum Actinomycetota; class Actinomycetes; order Kitasatosporales; family Streptomycetaceae; genus Streptomyces; species Streptomyces sp. NPDC090022. The sequence continues at coordinate 195,056 of NZ_JBIVFN010000010.1, read as the reverse complement.
GCGCCGTGCTGCCCGGCCCCGACGGGCTGGTCTTCGTCACCGCCCACCGCCGCCGCGCCGGGCTGCGGATCGGGCGCAGCCGCCCGGCGCCCGAGCCGGACAGCGCTCCCCACTGCGCCCTGCACCGCGTCTGCCGGCAGTGCCGGCGCCACGCCATCGAGGCCGACGCCCGCTTCTGCAGCCGCTGCGGCAGCCCCCTGCCGGGCGCGGGCGGCGACACCGCGTGACACTGCGTGACGCCGCGTGACGCCGGCGCGCCGGGGGCGTGCGCGAGCGCAAGGGGGCGCACGGCCGAGCGGGTGCATCCGCTCGGCGAAAAGAGTGGTGAACGACGTGCACGAACACGCTCCGTTTTCGGTTGGGTGGGCATGGGGAGCGCGCGCTGCTCCCCGGCTGCCGGACTCGGGAGCAGGCACGCCCGAACCGCTCACTCCACTGGAAGGTTTCGCGCGACGTGAATCTTTTCGAGGCCGCCGCCCCCCTCGTGCTGATAGCGACCACCCCGGTCCGTGTGTGGGCCCTTGACGTAACCGCCGACTGCGGCAGCGGCGCCGAACAGCCGTGGGGGAGTGCATGAACGAGGGCGAGATCGACCCATCCCGGGACCAGGCGGTGTCGAGTGAACTGTCCGGTGTCGTGCCGGTCGAATTCGGAGCGTTCCACTCCCAGCAGCACCGCGGCTACCTGCGCTACGCGCACCTGCAACTGGGCACCCGGCACGACGCCGAGGACGTCGTCGACGACGTGTTCACCTTCCTGCTGAAGGTCTGGCGCCAGGCGTTGAAGGAGGAGAGCCTCCACGGCTTCGCCTGGGCCGCGCTGCGGGAGCACGTCGAGCGGCGGCTGGCGGTGCTGGGCCGCCCTGCCGCGATGGTGGAGACGGCCTGGTTCGCCGCCCTGCGCCGCCCCTCGAGGGGACGACTGGAGCTGCTGGAGTCCAAACTCGGCCTCTACGCGGCGATCGCCGACCTCTCGGAGCGGCACTACGACGTGGTGCTCCTGACGTACGTACTGGGCAACGACTATGAAACGGTCGCCCGGATGATGGGAATTTCCCCGGCGGCGGTCCGCTCGCACATCCGCGGCGCACGCCGGACCCTGTCCCGGACGCTCGGGGTGGACTGGGTCCCTGGAGAGGAGAAGGGCCAGTGAGCGACATGACGCGCGACCGCGACGCGGTGATGGGGCAGGAGTTGGACGCGGCACTGGAGGACGCGGCCGTACTGGCCGACGAGTACGCGGGCTACGACGAGGGCGCGGCCCGGCGGCGGATCGCCCGCCGGGTCGTGAACGACCGGATGCGCTCCCGCGGCATCCGGCGCTCCGTCGGCCGGGTGCCGCTGCCCGGTCACGCCCTGCCGGTCCCGGCCGACCACCTCGTGCTCGACGCCGCCTGTCACGTCCGGGCGGCGCGCGGCCTCGACACGCTGGCCTGGCACCTCGTCGACGAGAAGGCGTTCGTGCAACGGGCGCTGGCCGACGGCGCCTGGCCGTACGGCCGGGACGCGGCGCTGCTGTTCGGCTGCGTCCTGCACCTCGGCGGACGCCGCGAGGGCGCCCAGTTCTGGTTCCAGTACGCCGCCGGCGCGGGGTCCGGTACGGCGGCCCGCTGCCTGTACCTGCACCACCTGGCCCGAGCCGAGGTCGCCACCGCCCGGCACTGGGACCGGCGGGCAGACCTGCTGCCCCCCGAGGAGGAACTGCCCGAACTGCCCGACCTCCCGGCGAACCTGGAAGGGGCGCTGGGCGCCTCCGTCATCTGGACCTCGCCGCCCATCACCACCCAGGACCTCACCGGGCTCCCCCCTGCCCACGGGCACCGCGGCAACGCCGCCCGCCGCAGACTCCCCGAGCGGCTGCGGACGGCCGTCACCGCGCTGGAACCGGAGGACGACCCGGACCTCGGCGAGGTCGTCCTGCCGAGCCCGGCGGTCGCCGTCGCGCTCGCCCGGCACGCGCGCCTGACCCGGCTGCACCTCACCGACGAGGCCAGCAGCTGGTCGGGCCGCGCCCTGCGTGCGCCGCGCGTCACGCAGGCCGCCCGGCGGGCCCAGCCCGGCCGGCCGGCACCGGCCGCGCTGGAATCCGTACACCAGGCACTGCGCGCCCTGGAGATCATCAACCGGCACTCGGGAGGCGTCAGCCTGGCCCAGATCGCCCGCCAGACCCAGTTGCCCCAACTGACCCTCGCCCGGGTCATGGAGCGGCTGGTCCGCTCCAACCTGGCCGCCCCGGTCGGCCCGGCCGCGTACGCCGCCGGCAGCGCCCTCGGGCTCACCGCGGCCGTCGGCGACGGCGGGCAGGAGCAGATCCGCCAGACCCTGGCCTGGGTGCGCGACGCCGTCGGCGCGGCCGTGTACGTCGCCCGCTACCACGACGGGGAGATCACGGTCACCCACTACGCGGACAGCCCGTCCGCGCCGGTCGTCGAGGAGTGGGTGGACTTCCGGGCCACCGCGCACGCCTCGGCCGTCGGCAAGGCCCTGATGACCCAGCTGGACCACGCCGGGCGCCGCGACCATCTGGCCCGGCACCCGCTGACCCCGTTCACCGCCCACACCCTCACCAGCGAGCAGGTCCTCTTCCACCAGCTCGACACGCGGGCGCCGGGTGCGGCGCTCCTCGACCTCCAGGAGTACGCGCTGGGCACGGTGTGCGCGGCGGTGCCCATCACGGCCGGGCCGAACCCGGAGTGCGTGGCGCTGTCCGTACCGGCGCCCGACCCGCGCCGTCTGGGGGAGGCCGCCCGGATCCTGCAGAGCGAAGCGGCCGCGGTGCTGCTCGCGCTGCTCGTCGCCGGCAGCACCGAGCCGGCGGCGCCGCAGGCGGCGGACCGGCCCGCGGAGGGGACGGGGAGCACGCTCCTGACGACCAGGTCGTAGCGGGGAGGAGAGGGCACCGGAGCCGGAGCCGGAGCCGGGCCGCCGCGTCGCGCGGCGGCCCGGCTCCGGCCGTGGTCCGGGGCGTCGTGCCGTGGTGCCGTTTGTCGGGCCGTGGCCCGGGTCGTCGAGGTCGTCCAGGGGCCCTTGGACCGTCAGTTCGGGCAGGACGTGTCCCGGGCGGGCCGCTCGCCGGTCGTCAGGAACGTGGTGACCGCGCGGTTGCCGCAGGCGTTGCCGTTGCCCACGTAGAGGCTGTGGCCGCCCTGTTCGACCGTGACCATCCGGGCGCGGGGACCGAGCGCCCTGCGCATCTCCAGGGCGCCGGCGTACGGGGTCGCGGGGTCGCGGCGGCTCTGGAGCATCAGCACGTTCGAGGGGCCGTCCGCCGTGATCCGGACCGGCTTCTCGGCCGGGGCGTCCTTCCAGAACGCGCAGGGCAGGACGTTGACCGGCATGCCCGCGGTGAGCGGGTGCGCGGCGCGGTCCGCGGCCACCGCCCGCCGGTAGTCGTCCGCGGAAGGGGCCGGCCACGCCACGTCGTTGCAGATCACGCCGACCATGAGCGCCGCGTCCTCGTCCCGGACGGGCCGCGCCAGCTCCGGCGGCAGGACCGGGGTCCGGTGCGGGTCCCGGGCGGCGGCGACCAGCCGGGCGAAGGCGGGGAAGGCGCTGTCGGAGTACAGCGCGTTCTGCAGGGCCTGGCGCAGGCCGTTGCCGGTCAGCGGGGTCCCCGGTGTCGTCGACGGCTTCGGGGCCCGGTCCAGCTCCGCCGCGAGCGCCAGCACCATCGGCCGTACGTCCTGCTCCCGGTCCGCCAGCCGCAGCCCGTCCCGGTCGCGGTCGGCGTGCGCTGCCCAGGCCGCGAAGTCGGGGAACCGGTCGTCCGCGCCCTGCGCCATGTTCGCCAGCCAGCCCCGGGCCACCCGGCGAGGGTCGGGGTCACCGGTGCTGTCGAGCACCCAGCGGTCCGTGCGCGCGGGGAACTTCTGCGCGTAGGCCGCCGCCACGTACGCCCCGTACGACGACCCCCACGCCGAGAGCTTTCGCTCACCCAGGGCCTGGCGGAACCGGTCCATGTCGCGGACCTGGTTGGCGGTGGTGAAGCTGCGCAGCACGGGCCCGCCGTGCGTGGCGCACGCCTCGGCGATACGGCGGGAGCGCTCCAGGTTCCCGGTGATGCCACCGTCCGGGCCGGGCCAGGAGCGAAGGCTCGTCAGGTACCGGTCCTCGGGCGCCAGCCGGCAGCTCGCCGTGGTGCTGCCGCCCACGCCCCGCGGGTCGAAGGCGACGAGGTCGTACGATCCGGCCAGCTCCCGCTGGAGGGCCGTACCCTTCTGCGCCAGCCGCTGCACGCCCGAGCCGCCGGGACCGCCCGGGAGCACGATCAGCGTGCCGCGCCGGGCCTCCGGCCGGTCGCTGCGGATCCGGGTGACGGCGATGCTGATCCGCGGGCCGCCGGGGTCGCTGTAGTCGAGCGGTACGGGCAGGTCCGCGCATTCCTGCGCGGCGGGACCGTCGGGCTTGGCGCAGGGGTGCCAGGCGAGCGGGGGGACCTCGGCGCCCGCCGCGACGGCGGGGGCGGCGGTCGCGGTGGCGGCGACGGGGGAGAGGGCGGCCGCCACGGCGGCGACGGAGGCGGCGAGGAGCAGGGTCTTCTTCGTGCTGTTCGCGTAAGTCGTCATGGGGCAAGCCTTGTTGACCATGGCTCGCGGCCCCATCCGGCGGCCCGGTCGGCCCGGGGTGGGGGTATCCCCCGGCCCCGGGCCCGCAATGGGGCCCGGGGCTGGGGGCGGGGTCAGTCCGTCACCACCAGATGACGGCGTACCCGCTGCCACCGTCCGTGCCGGGGGAGCCAGGTGCGCCGACGGCGACGCCGCCCGCGCCGCCCGCGCCGCCGTTGCCGCCGACCGAGGCGCCGGGCGGCAGCTCGACGATGCCGTCGACCGCTCCGCCGCCCACTCCGCCGACCGTGCGGTCGGTACTGCTGGTGCCGTCCGCGCCGGTCCGCAGGACACCGGGCTTGGCACAGAAGCCGGTGCCGCCCTCGCCGGCCGCACCGGGCGCGCCGGCCGTGGCGCCGCCACCGCCGCCACCGCCACCGCCGCCACCGCCGCTCGCGGAGACCAGCTGCGCGTCGTCGGGTGCGGTCAGGCTCGTCGCACCGCCGGCGAGGCCCGCGGTGCCGGCCGTACCGGCCGTACCGCCCGAGCCGGCGGGTCCGCCGGTGCCGTTGTCGCCGCCGGTGCCGATGTCCACCCGGTACTCGTTGTGCGGCTTGACCGAGATCTCGCACCAGGCGAAGCCGCCGGCGCCGCCGCCACCGCCCGCGCCGCCGTCACCGCTGAGCGGGTCGCTGCCGCCCCCGCCACCACCGCCGCCGCCGCCCGCGGCGCCCCAGATCTGGACGAACACGGACTTGACGCCCTTGGGCGGGGTGAAGGTGCCGTCCGCGGTGAACTGCCGCAGACCGTGCGGGAACTGCTTGGCCACCTTCTTCGGGGGCGGGGGGTTCCTGGGGGTGTCGCCCCCGTCCGCGGAGGCGGCGGGACCGGTCAGCAGCTGGCCGGTGACGGCCGCGGCGGCCGCCAGACAGACGAGGAGGACGCGGGAGCGACCCCGGGACCGTGGTGTGCGAGGGACCTGATGGCTCACGTTCGTGCCTTCCTGCCCCACCGGCGGCGGACGCCGAGCGGGGGCGGACAGAGGGGACAGCGTGGGGTGCGGGGATCCGCACGGAGCAGATCCCACAGCCGCTCGCGCCGCCGCGCGGGCCGACAGGGCCGTGACGTGCGCCAGGCAGGTGAGCACGTTGCGCCGGTCGGCTCGTCGTACGGGTGAACGGACGGGGAACGGATCCGCGGATGGCCGAGCCGGCCGCCGGGCGGCCCCGCGCCCCGGTCCGCCCCGCCCGTCCGACATTCCGTCCGGTGGTCGGGCCGGAGTCGGGCCGGAGTCCCGGTCGCGTCGCTGACCTGCGGCTCCTGAGGAAGATTCACCCGTTCGGCCCTCTGTGGGTCGCCGATCCGGGCCGCCGGGCGGACGCTCAGTCCGTACGGACGGAGGACCGGTCCGTACCCGAGACGGAGGTTAGTCATGACGACCGCACCGGGAAACGCATCCACACCCGGATCGGGCCACCGGTCCGGTCAGGGCGCTAGTTCTTCGCACAACGCATGGGCCGCCGGCGGCACGACGTTCGCCGGTGTCCTCATGATCGTCGTCGGCCTGTTCGGCATCTTCGAGGGGATCAGCGGCATCGCCTCCGACGAGGTGTACCAGCGCCTGGGCTCCTACGTGTTCAAGTTCGACCTCACGACCTGGGGCTGGATCCACCTGATCGTGGGCATCCTCGTCCTCGTCACCGGTATCGCGATCCTGGGCGGCAAGGAATGGGGCCGGGTGCTGGGCATCGGCCTGACGGCCCTGTCGATGATCCTGCACTTCATGTGGCTGCCCTGGGCGCCGCTGTGGTCGATCGTCGCCATCGCGGTCGGCGTGTTCATCATCTGGGCGCTGTGCAACGACAAGAGCGAGCAACTGCTCTGAGCCCGGCGCGCCGTGGCCCCGTGGCGACGGCACCGTCGCACCTTCCTCGCACCCGCCACCGACGCCTGTCGGTGGCGGGTGCGAGGATCGCCCGCATGATCAGTCTGCTGCCCGCCGACCCGCATGCCTCGACCACCTACGTCGCCTGGGCACGGGCCCACGACCCCGGCGCCGAGGCCGTCGCCGTGGCGGAACTCGACGCGGTGCGCGTCGAGATGCACGGCGCGTGGCAGAAGCCCGGCCGGTGCGTCGACGCGCTCCGCCGCCGGGCCCGGCGGCTGCCGCACCACCACCTGCCGTGGTTCTGGGACACGGTGGGACACCGGCTGACCGGCCTCTCCGCCCGGTACGCGGGCCGGGCGTACGCACTGGCCCGGCAGGCCGAGCAGGAGCACCACCTGCCCGTCGACGCCGGCTACCGGCGGGCCAACGCCCTGCTGTTCGCCGCCCGGGGCTCGCTGCCCGCCAAGGAGCTGGGCGACCACCAGGCGTGGCTGTCGGCGAGCCTGGAACCGGCCGCCGCGCACCGGGAGTTCATGACCTTCCTGACGGCCTGGGCGGCCTCGCCCGCCGATCTGCCCGCCGATCTGGTGCGCCGGATCCGCTCCTCCGCCCGCGGCGCGGGACTCGGCGGCGCCGACGAGGCAGGGGTGCTCGGCGAGGTCCTGGCCGGGGCCCGCGGCAAGGCCGTACCGGACCGGGTCCTGGACGCGGCCACCCCGCTGCTCGAGGCGCACCCGCCCACCGACGCGGTCCGCACCGGCCTGCTGGAGATGTTCCCCGCCACGCACGGGGACGCGGACGCCTGGCTGCGGCTGCTGCGGGCCTCCGGGGCGGTCACGGCCGCCGCGGCGGGCCGGATCGTCCCCGACGGCGGACTCGCGGCCTGGCTCGGCCGGTTCGCCTTCCTGTACTCGTACCAGCACCACGCGGGCGGCGGGGTCTCGGTCCGGCCGATGGCGCCGCACCTGTTCGCGGTCGTGGCCGAGCTCGCCCCCGCGCTGGCGGCCGCGGGCGTCGCCGCGCGGATCCACGAGCGGCACCACCGGCGCACCGGTCTCGACGCCGACCTGCTGGACGCGTGCCTCGCGCACGGGGTGCCGGTGGCCGACCCCGGGGACCAGGTCGACCTGGTGTTCTGGGGCGAGCGGTCGCGGCGCGACCTGGCCGCGCTCGCGCAGGATCCGGTGTTCGGCCCCCGCCTCGAAGGCACCGTGCACGCGGGCCTGCGCGACCATGTCAGCCGGGTCCGGCGGCCCGGCTCGGCCATCAGCCTGCTGCCGGGCAACACCGGCATCGAGGCCGGGGTGCACACCCGGATCGGCGCGCTGCTCGACACGCTCGCCGGCGGCGGCCTGCGGGCCGCCGAGGAGGCCACGGAGGAGCTGTTCACACTGCTGGACCGGCCGACCGCCCGGGCCCTGGACGGGATCGAGGAGGCGCTCGCCGGCCTCGACCTCGTCGGGCCGCTGGCGCGCGCCCTGCGCGGGGGACTCCCGGAGGAGCTGGGCTGGCCCGCGCTGGACGAGGCGGTCGCCGGGTTCGGCCCGGCCGGGGTCAGTGGAGTGACCTGCACCTGGCCGGTGCTGACGGTCTTCGGCACCGACCGCGCCGTGGCCGTCGGGCCCGAGGGGCGGCGCGCGGAGTGTTCCTTCACGGTGCCGGACGACACGACGATGCACACCGTGCACTACGCCGGCGGCGCCTTCCTCGTCGGCTTCACGCGCGCCGCCGACCCGCACTCCTGCGACAGCGCGTTCTGGGCGCACGCCCCGCACGAGGTCTTCACCCCGCAGGACACCTCCGGGCTGGTGCCGTACGGCGGGATCATCGACGGCGCGCTCGGCTTCCAGTTCGAGAGCGCGGACGGCGGCGGCCGGCACGACGGCGAGCGGGTGCTGCGGCCCGGCGACCGCCACGGCATCGCCGACGCCGAACTCCAGCTCGGCGACGGCGCCCGCATCTGGAGCGGCGGGGTCTTCCGCCGCGACGGGTGGCGGCCCGTCGACCCCCACACCGGTGAGCAGCTGGCCGCCGCGCCGCTGCCGGACTTCCCCGGCCGCCCGGCCGCCGCCGACGGCGGCCCCGACGGCGACGGCGACGAGCGGGGCATGGAGCTGTTCACGGAGTGGCTGACCCTGGCACCCCTGCCCGCCGGCCGGACCTGGTCGCCGCTCGGACAGCGCGACGCGCTGGTGGGCTGCCGGGTGCTGAACCGGACGGGGCAGCGCGGCCCGTCACCGCGGGAGTTCCTCCTGGAAGGCATCGACGGCCGGAAGGCCACCTTCCGCGCCACCCGGCCCGGACGGCGGCCCTGGGGCATCGCCGAGGTCGCCGAAGGGGCCGAGCGGGGCGTCCTGGAGGGCTGCGTGCAGAGCATCCGCTGCCACGCCGCCAGTGACGGATCCCTGCTGTGGGAGGTGCGCGGCTTCCCCGACGTCAAGCACGACCGCCGCGAGCGCACCCCCGCCGAGGCGAGCCCGCTGCCCTTCCCGCCGCCGGCCTTCTGGCACCTGCTCGCCCCACGCGACGCGGCCACCTCCGCCGCGCTGCGCGCCGCCGGGGACGGGGCGGCCGCGCGGCTGCTCGCCGCCGCCGTGCGCGAGGCCGGGCGGGAGGGGCCCGAACCGGCCGCCGTGCGCGGGCAGGTGCTGCCCGGGGTGCGCGAGCCCGTCGTGGCCGCGGCGGTGCTGCGGGCCGCCCGGCGGGCCGCCGCCGTCCTGCGCCGGCGCGAGGAGCTGTCCCGGAAGGTGGCTCTGCTGCGCGAGGACCCCGCCGTCACCCTGCCCCGCGAGGCCTCCGACACCGCGCTGACGGCCGCCCTGCACGGGCTGCTCCACGACCCCGACTGCTTCACCGCGGCGCCGTCGCTGCCGCATCCCGCGACGCTCACCGCGATCGCGGCCGACGGCCTGCACCTGCGCGGCGCCCTCGACGACGAGCGGCGCCGGCTCGCCCCGCCCGCGCCGCCGGCCGACTGGACCGTGCTGACCGGATCGATCGACGCGGCCGCCTGGCGCGCCGTCACCGCCCCCACGGACGCGGCGGACCGGGCGGCGCTGGAGGCCCTGCTGGCCGTGTGGAGCGGGCAGCCGTTCGCCGAGGCCGGCCGTACCTGGCGCACCGGCCGCGTGGGCCCCGACCGCCCGGTGGCCGGCCCGGCGGGCGGTGCCGTGGTGGCCACCGGGCGTCACCGCGCGCCCGTGCGCCGCTTCGTGCAGCGGGCCGAGGAGCCGGTGCCCGAGGGCGCCGAGGACTGCCGGACGGTGACGGTCGTACGGGACGACGCCGGGCGGCTGGCGCGTCTGCTGGACCTGCTGGCGGCCAGGGGACCGCTGGCCGCGCCCGCCGAAGCCGTCACCGCGTTCTCCCGGCGCACCGGCGCGCGCCGCGCGGTCGCGGCGCTCGCCCTGGGCGGTCTGCCCCGGGCCGCCGAGCTGGACGCGCACACGAAGAGGCTCGCGTCGGCGCCGTTCAGGGCCACCGGGGACGCCGCCGCCGAGTACGAGGCCGCCTTCCGGGCCCTGGGCGCGGAAGGCCGCCGCGAGGTCCTCGCGGCCGGGCTCCCCGAGGATCCGGCCGGCCTGTGGGAGGAGCCGGGGGCCATGGTCGCGGCGGCCGAGCGGATGGCCGAGGTCTGGGTCCGGCGGCTCGGTGCCCGCGCTCCCGTCGACGACGCACTCGCGGACGCGCTGGAGGCCGGACTGGGCCTGGGCCGGGACTGGGCCGGGCGGCTGGCGTCCGGGCCCGCCGACGAGCCCGCCGACGAGGGCGCCGCCGGGCACGGCTGGACCCTGGTCCGTGGCGGGCGCTCCGGCGTCGACGTGCACCGCGTCGCCGCGGACGGCACGCTCGGCGAGCGCGAAAGCCTCTACCGCGGCCCGCACCTCACGGCCGCGAGCGCCGTGGTGTGGGCCCTGACCGAGCGGCCGGTGGGCGACCCCGCCGTAGCGGGCGCCACCGCCCTGTACGAGCGGCTGCGGGAGCGGCTGCGCGACCCCGCGCTGATCGTGCCGGCCGGAGCGTGGTGGCGCCGCGCCGACCCGCGGGCCGTCGACGCGTACGTCGGCCCGCGCCGGTACCCGGTGGCGGAGCATCCCGAGCGGCCGGCCGACGCGGACGCCCCCGAGCCCGTCGTCCACGACGACGGGCTGCTGCTCCTGTCCGTCCCGGACGGCGAGATCTTCCTGCGGCCCGCGGCCCTGGGCGACCCCGAGCGCCTCGCGCGGGCCGAACGGCTCGCGGCCGACCACGGCCTGCCCGGCCTGGCACGGGCGCTGAACCGTCTGAAGGCCCTGTACGACGGCGGGGTGGCGCGCATGGTGCACCGGGCCGCGCACTCACCCGTCCCGGCGGGCCGGTACGAGGCCGACCCGCGGCGATGCGCCCCGGGCCTGGTCGCCGAAGTGGCCGCCGCCCTGGCCGTCGGCGCGGACGCGGCGGCGCTGTACCTGCAGCTGCTCGCCCTGCCGCGCCCCACCGACCGGCACGTGCGGGAGTGGAACGGCTGGACGGCCGCCCGGCACAAGGCGGTCCAGGCCGAACTGGTCGCCTCGGGCGCGGTCGTGGCGGACAGACGTCCGCGGGCCGGCCGTACGGCCTTCGTGCCCGGCCCGTGGACCGAGTTCAAGGCCCCCCACCTGCCCCTGGAGACCGCCAAGCTGGAGCCGCTGCTGGCGGTGGCGTCGTACGGCAAGGAGCCGGACGGCCCGTACCTGCGCCTGCTCCCGCCGCTGCCGCTGCACGAACTCTTCGGCCAGGCCTGGCGGACCGCCCGGGGCAACTGAGGCCGCCCCACCCGCCCGCGGCCCCGGATGCCGTCCCGCCCGCGGCCCCGGGCCGGGGGGCGGGACGGCGCCGGGGCCCCTTCTCGGGCGGTCCGGGGGGCTCCGGGCGGTCCCGGTGGCTCAGGGTGGTCCCGGTGGCTCCGGGTGGTCCCGGCCCACCCCAGCCCCGGGCGTCGGGCCACACGGGCCACCCCGGGCCGTCCCCGGCCGGCCGGCCCGGGGCGGGCGCGGAGCAGGCCGGTCTCCCGGGGCACGCCGACCCTGACCCGCCGTCGGGCCCTGGCCGACGACCACCGTCTCCTCGTCGCACGAGGCCTCCGGCACCGCCGCACAGCCGGGCGCGGCGCGCGGCGGTGCCGCCGTCCCCGCCCCGGACGGGGTCCTGATCGTCGGCGACGAGGCCATCGGCCCCGGACGCGCTCACTCCGGCGGGTCCGGTGGGCCCACGGTGTGCGTCGGTAGCGAGAGGCGGACCTCGAATCCCCCCTCGCGCCGGGCCCCGGCGGTCAGGGAACCCCCGCAGAGTGAGGCCCGCTCCCGCATGCCGATCAGCCCGTACCCCGACCCCGGCACGGGCACGGCCGGGCCGGGAGGGCTGCCGGCCGCCCGTCCGGAGTCCCGCACCGTCACGTGCAAGGCGTCCGGCAGGTAGGCCAGTTCGACCTGGGCCCGGGTGGGGGCCGCGTGTTTGACCACGTTGGTGAGCGCCTCCTGGATGACCCGGTAGGCGCACAGGTCCAGCCCCGGCGCGAGACGGCGCCGCCGGCCGGCCGTCCTGAGCTCCACCGTGACGTCGGCCGCGGGCATCCGCTCGATCAGCCGGCCGAGCCCGTCCAGACCCGGCAGCGGGGCGGTCGGCGGCGGGTCGCGGTCCCCGGCGGCCTCCCCGTGCTCCCCGGGCCCGTCCACGCGCAGCACGCCCAGCATCCGGCGCATCTCCTCCAGGGCCTCCCGGCTGGCGGCGGTCGCCGCGCCGAGGGCCGAGCGGGCGGTGGCGGCGTCGGAGACGAACACGTACGAGGCGAGGCCCGCCTGGACGGAGACGACCGACATGTGGTGCGCGACCACGTCGTGCAGTTCGCGCGCGATCCGCACCCGCTCGTCGACCACCGCGCGCCGGGCCCGTTCCGCCTGTTCGTGCGCCAGCTGCGCGCTCAGCCGGCGCAGTTCGGCGTTCTGCCGGGCCAGCCTGCGCTGGGTGTAGCCGACCACGACGGCGAAGCCCGGCACCAGGGCGGCCTGTGCCGCCACCAGGGCCGCCGGCAGCCGCCCGGCGATGCCGCTGTGCACGACCATCGCCATGGTCAGCACGACCGCCCCCGCGGACACCCGGGGCGGGCGCAGCGCGACCACGCCGACCAGTGCGAGCGCGGGCCCCCACCAGTTGACCGACGGCTGGTAGCCGACCGCGAGATACGTGGTGTACGCCGTCCCGGAGGCGAGCAGCACCGTCGCGGGCGCGCTGCGGCGGAACGCCAGGGGAAGCGCCGTCAGGCACGTGAGCAGGTAGGCCCAGGCGTCGAAGGGCTCCCACCCGGCCGGGTGGTACTGGTGCCCGGCCACGCAGCCGCTCGCCCCGACGACGAGGACGATCCCGCCGTCGACCGCGCGCCGCATGGCGACCGGTCCCGGCCGCCGTAACCTCCCCATCGCCCGCATCCGCAGGAGGGTAGTCCCCGCGCGGCCCGGCGTCGTCAACTCATCGGTTGATCCTGCGATCGCACCTCCGCATCCCACACCTCCGCACCCCACACCGCCGCATCCCGCGCCCCGGGTCGGCCGCCGGACATGCACCCCTTACACCCCGCCTGCGGGTGAACGTAACCATGTGGTGGGAATTGGTCATTTCTTTTTTCCGGCGTGACCTTCTCCGCCCACCCCCGAAACCCGCTCTGTCCACGGGCTGGACGAGCCCGTCCGGCCTCGCGCGCCGTGCCCAGAGCGGTTCGAACCGGCCAACGCGCCCGCTTACGGGACATTAAGGCGGATGCAGCCCGGATCCGCCCATGCTTATGGTGCGCAGGCGGGAATGAACCGGACGAAGCTCTGAGCCGGGGATGGGCTCGTGCACCAACCGGCGGCCCATCGCCGGCGAACGGGGGAAGCACATGTCACTCGTCGATGCCGTCTTGACCAAGGCCTTACGCACCACACCCCTCCACCACCTCCAACTCGCCTACCAGGGACGTGTCCAGCGCGTCGGGCTCAAACTCGAGGAGCACGGCGCCACCGGATCCATCAAGGACCGCACCGCCGTCGGGCTGCTGCGCGCCCTGCACGAGGAACGGCCCCTCGCACCCGGCACCGTGGTCGTGGAGTCGACCTCCGGCAACCTGGGCCTGGCCATGGCGAACCTGCTGGCCGCCATGGACTGCTCCTTCATCGCCGTCGTCGACCTCAAGACCCCCCTGACCACCCGCCGCACCCTCGAGGCCAGCGGCGCCCGCGTGGTCGTCGTGGACGAACCCGACGGACAGGGCGGCTACCTCCTCAGCCGGCTGCGCACCGTCCGGCGGCTGTGCGAGCGCCATCCCGAATACCGCTGGCCCGACCAGTACGCCAACCCCGCCTCCCCGGCCGTGCACCGCGCCACCACCGGACCCGAACTCACCGAGCAGGCCGGCCCGGACCTGTCGGCCGTCTACGTGCCCGTCTCGACCGGCGGCACCTTCGCCGGCGTCGCCGCCCACCTGCGCACCCACCGCCCCGACGTCACCCCCGTGGCCGTGGACCTGCGCGGCTCCCTGGCCCTCGGAGGCGCCGCGGGCCGCCGCCTGATACCCGGGATAGGGGCCAGCCGCCCCTCCGTCTTCCTGCCCGCGCCGCACACCCACCGCAGCGTGCACGTCGACGACGTGGAGGCCATGGCCGTGTGCCGGATCCTCGCCGAGGACCTCGGACACGAACTCGGCGGGTCCAGCGGCTGCGTGCTGGCCGCCCTCCTGGCCGACATGGCCCAGGGCCGCCTCGATCCGGGACTGCCGGTCTGCCTGGCCGCCGACGGCGGACGCAAGTACCGCGACACCGTCTTCTCGGACACCTGGGCGAGCCGGCACGACATCCTCACCGACCTGACCCGCGCCATGGGCCGGCTGCGCCGCGACGGCCTGCGCTTCTCCATCCGGCAGTACCAGGAGCACCACACCCCATGACCGAGAGCACGACCAAGCCCACGACGCCCGGACAGCGGGAGCGGGGCGGGACGTACGCGCGGTTCCTGCCGCTCGTCCAGACCGCCACTCTGATCGAGTGGACCGGGACCGGCCTCTTCCTGGCCGTCTCGACCATCTACTTCGTCAAGGTGGTCCACCTCGGCACCGCCTCCGTCGGCACCGGCCTGACCATCGGCGGCGCCCTGGCCGTCGCGGCCTCGGTCCCCATCGCCCGGCTCGCCGGGCACTGGGGACCGCGCACCACGCTGACCGCGATCATGCTGCTGCGCGCGCTGGCCACGGTCGGCTACCTGTGGGTGGACGGATGGTGGAGCTTCCTCGCCGTCGTCACCGTCATCGCGATCACCGAGCAGTCCTCGCCGCCGCTGGTGCAGGCCTACGTCGGTGCCCGCGCCCCGCAGGACCTGCGGGCCAAGGTGATGGCCGTCCAGCGGACCGTCGTCAACCTCGGCATCAGCCTGGGCGGACTGATCGCCGGCGTCGCCCTGGGCACCGGCGACGCGGACGCCTTCCGTCCGCTGCTCGTCGGCGGCGCCGTCGCGTACGTGGTCGTCGCCGCCGTCTTCGCCTTCTCCCGGGGGCAGGAGGGCGCCCCCGCGCCCGAGACCACCGGGGTGGGCGAGCTGCTGAAGGACCGGGTGCTGCTCGGCTTCACCGCCTACAACGCCCTGGTCTCGCTGTGGATGCCGGTGCTCAACGTGGCCTTCCCGCTCTGGCTCGTGACCGCCACCGACGTGCCCGAGCGCTACGTCGGCATCCTCTACGCCGTCAACACGGTGCTCTGCATCGCCCTGCAGTACCCGCTCAACCGCTGCTACAGCACGGCTCGCCGGGCCTGGCTGTCCTACGCCGTCGCCGCCGCCGTCCTCGGCTGCGGAGCCCTGGCCTTCGCGGCGGCCCCGCAGTTCGGGCAGCGCGGCGCGCTGCTGGTGCTCGGCGGCGCCGTCGTCCTGCTGACCTTCGCCGAGCTCCTCCAGGTGGGCGCCTCCTGGACGCTCTCCTTCGACCTGGCCCCGCCGCACGCCCGCAGCGCGTACCTCGTGCTGTTCAACACCAGCCGCACCGTCGCCAACCGGGTCGCCGGCCCCGTGCTCATGACCGGCGTGGTCCTCGCCCTGGGCACCGCCGGCTGGGTGGTGCTGGCGGGCGTGCTGCTGCTGGGCGCCCTGGTGCCGCTCGTGGTGCTGCGGCGTACGGGCGCCCCGCCCGCCGCGCCCGCGGACGCACCGGCCGAGCCCGCCACGGGCGCCCGTACGCACGACTGAGACCCCGTCCCCGTACCGCACGAACACCCGCGCAGACCCGTAACCCCCCGACGGCCCGGATCCCGCGTGATCCCGGCCCGGCACCCGTACGCCACACGGCGCCCCGGAGCGCCCCGGAACCCTCACACGCCCCTCAAGGAGGCCGTCTCCCCATGGACTTCGAGCGTTATCCCGACACCCCGTTCCGCTACCTCACCCGCGCGGACGTCGTCGCGGCCGCCCACGGCGTGGACATCGTCCAGGCCGTGGCCGACGCGCTCCTCCTGCACGCCTCCGGCCAGTCCGTCCTGCCCGAGGAGGCCTACCTGGGCTGGACCACCCCGGAGGGCGACTCCGCCCGCCTGCTCGCCATGCCCGGCGCCCTCACGCCCACCGGCGCGCGGCCGGTCATCGGCATGAAGACGATCAACGCCTCGCTGGGCAACCCGGACCGCGGCATACCCCGGTCGCAGGGCTTCACCCTGCTGCTGGACCCGGAGACCGCCCGGCCCCGCGCCCTGATGGAAGCCGCCTACATCAGTGCCATGCGCACCGCCGCCGTCAGCGCGCTGGCCGTCCGCCACCTGGCCGTCGACGCCCCGGGCAGCCTGGCCCTCATCGGCTGCGGCCCGCTCGCCCGCGCCCACGCCCAGCTGCTCCTGCGCACCGTGCCCACCCTGCGCCGGATCACCCTGTACGACCTCGCGACCGACCGGGCCAAGGACCTCGCCGCCCACCTCGCGGCCCTCCCCGAGGGTGCCGGCGTCGAGACCCGGCTCGCCCCCGGACCCCGCGAGGCGGTCGCGGACGCCGAACTGGTCATCCCCGTCACCACCGTGACGCAGGGGTACATCGAGCCGGACTGGCTGCGGCCCGGCGCCCTGGTCTGCCACGTCTCCCTCGACGACCTGACCGAGGCCGCCGTACTGGCCGCCGACACCCTCGTCGTCGACGACTGGAGCCTGGTGCGCGACGACCCCCGGCGCCTGCTCGGCCGGATGCACCGCGCCGGGACCCTGCTGGGCCCCGACGGCACCCCGCGCGAGGGCGTCACCGCCCGGCCGGACGCCCGGGCCGTCGACGCCACCCTCGGCGACGTGATCGCCGGCCGGCACCCCGGCCGCCGCCACCCGGACGAGGTCGTCGTCAGCAACCCCTTCGGCATGTCGGTCCTCGACGTCGCCGTCGCCGACCGTGTCCACGCCCACGCCGAGGCCACCGGCCTCGGCTCCCTGCTCCCGCTCTGAGAGGCGCCCCGCGATGACGATCGACCGGAACATCCAGGAAATCAACCGCACCATGTGGTCCTACGGCGAGTACCGGCACGTCGCCGACCTGCTGCGGCCCGGCGCCGAACTCCTCGTCGACCGGCTCGCCCCGGCACCCGGGACCCGCCACCTCGACGTGGCCACCGGCAACGGCAACGTCGCCCTGCTGTCCGCGCGGCGCGGGGCCGTCGTCGACGGACTCGACCTGACCGACGAGTTCTTCCCCGACGCCCGCGCCCGCTTCGCCGAGGCCGGGGTCACCGTCGCCCTCCACCAGGGCGACGCCCAGGAACTCCCCTTCCCCGACGCCTCGTTCGACCTGGTGACCTCCACCTACGGCGTACAGTTCGCCCCCGACCACGCGGCCGCCGCCGGTGAGATGGCCCGGGTGCTGCGCCCCGGCGGCCGCGTCGGCCTGTGCAACTGGACGGCCCGCAGCTGGACCGCCCACTTCCAGGCGATCCTGTCCTCCTATTTCGCCTCGCCCACCGGCCACCAGGGCCAGCCCATGCTGTGGGGCGACGCGGACCACCTCGGCGAGCTGTTCGGCCCGGGGTTCGCCGTCACCACCGAACGGCGCGAGCTGTTCTACCCGTTCGCCACCGCCGAGGAGCTCGTCGCCTTCTTCGAGAACTGCTTCGGCCCCTGCATCGCCGCGAAGAACACCATCTCCCCGGCCTCCCGCTGGAAGGAACTGCGCGCGGAGATGGTGGAGATGACCGAGACCTTCCACACCACCGACGCGCGCGGCACCGGCGTACCCGTCGAGTACCTGCTCGTGGTCGCCGAGAAGAAGGGACAGCAGTGATCAGCCCGTCCGACCCGCCCGGCCCGTCCTCCCCGCCCGGCCTGCCCGGTCACTACCGCCCGCTGCCACTGGCCGAGGGCGCCCGCGAGCAGGCCCTCGCCGCGGCCCTGACCCGCAGCGAGCCCTACGCCCTGGACCGCGGCGTGTACGCGTACGTCGAGGAGCACGCGGCCGCCCACCCCGACCGGATCGCCGTCGAGGACGGCGCCGACAGCATCGGCTACGCCGCCCTGGCCGACCGTATGCACCGCGCGGCCGCGGGCCTCGCGGCGGCCGGCGCCGGACCGGGCCGGATCGTCGCCGTCGGCGGCCGCCGCGGCGCCGACGTCATCACCGCCTTCCTCGCGCTGGAACTGCTCGGCGCCGTCTACCTGCCCGTCGACGCCGGCTGGCCCGCCGCCCGGGTCGAGTCCCTGCTCACCGACAGCGGCGCCGTCCTCCTCGTCACCACCGGCGGCCCCGCCGACCGGGAGGCCCTCGTCAAGGGCGCGGCCGCCGCCGGCACCCCGGCCACGTCCCTGCCGACGGACGCCGAGCCGTACCTCCGCCCGGCCCCGCCGGCCCC
The DNA here is from genome assembly GCF_044748145.1 of Streptomyces sp. NPDC090022. NCBI lineage: Bacteria > Bacillati > Actinomycetota > Actinomycetes > Kitasatosporales > Streptomycetaceae > Streptomyces > Streptomyces sp. NPDC090022. The sequence continues at coordinate 176,783 of NZ_JBIVFN010000010.1, read as the reverse complement.
CGACGAGGTGCGCTACGTCCTGTACACCTCCGGATCCACCGGCCGCCCCAAGGGCGCGGCCGTCGAGCATCGGGGCATGCTCAACCACCTGTGGGCCAAGGCCGACGACCTCGCCCTGACCGCCGAGGACCGGCTCGCCCAGACCGCCCCCCTGAGCTTCGACATCTCCGTCTGGCAGATGCTCGCGCCCCTGCTGACCGGCGGCCGGGTCCAGATCTACGACGACACCCGGGCCCAGGAGGGCGCGGCCCTGCTGGAGGCGGCCGGCCGCCTCGGCACCACCGTCCTGGAGACGGTGCCCACCCTGATCCGCTTCCTCCTCGACGCCCATGACGCCACCGGCGCCCGGCCGCCCGCCCTGCGCTGGATGATCGCCACCGGCGAGGAACTGCCGCCCGCCCTGGCCCGCCGCTGGATCGAGGCCTTCCCGGCGGTCCGGCTGCTCAACGCGTACGGCCCCACCGAGTGCTCGGACGACGTGACCCACGCGGTGCTCACCACCCCCGGCCCGGACGTCCGCCACCTGCCGATCGGCGCACCGATCGGCAACGCCGACCTGTACGTCCTGCGGGAGGAGGCGGACGGCCGCTGGCGGGCCTGCGCGCACGGCGAGGCCGGCGAACTCTTCGTCGGCGGCGTCGTCGTGGGCCGCGGCTACCTCGGCGACCCGGACCGTACCGCGGCCGCCTTCTTCGCCGACCCCTTCACCGCCGACGCGGGCGGGAGCGGCGGCAGCGGCCGGCTGTACCGCACCGGCGACGCCGCCCGGGTGCTGCCCGACGGGCAGCTGGAGTACCTCGGCCGCGTCGACCGCCAGGTCAAGATCGGTGGCGTCCGGATGGAACTCGCCGAGATCGAGGCGGTCCTGGGCGCGCACCCGCAGGTCGCCGCCTGCGCGGTCACCGTCCGCACCCCCGCCGCCGACGGCGCCCTGGTCGCCCGCGAGAGCGCCCACACCCCGGCTGCCGCCGGCCCGCCCCGGCTGGTGGCGTACGTCGCCCCGGCCGACGGCACCGACCCCGCACCGCAGGCGCTCGCGGCCCACCTGGCCGAGCGGCTGCCGGCCCCCATGGTCCCGCGCACCTTCGTGACGCTGTCCGCGCTGCCGCTCACCGGCAACGGCAAGACCGACTACCGGGCGCTGCCGGAACCGCCCCGCCGCGCCCGCCCCGACGACCGCCCCTACACCGCACCGCGCGGCCCCGCCGAGACACGGATCGCCGAGTGGATCGCGGAGCTCCTGGGCACCGGCCGGGCCGGCCGCGAGGACTCCTTCCTCGCCCTGGGCGGGGACTCGCTCCAGGCGATGCGGCTGCTGGCGCGGCTGCGCCCGGCGGGCTCGCGGGCCACACTGCGCGACGTCCTGGCCGACGGCAGCCCGGCCGCGCTGGCGGCCCTGGGCTGGCAGGCCGGGGAGCCCGCCCCGGCAACCGGCGTGACGGCACCCGTCGCACCGCGGCCCGGGGCGCCCCGTACCCGCCCGCTCACCCCGCAGCAGGCCGGCGTCTACTTCCACTGGCGGCTCGACCCGGACAGCCCCTACTACAGCTACCAGGGCTCCCTGGAACTCCACGGCCCCCTCGACCCGGCGCGCCTGGCGCGCGCCTGGCAGACCCTGCTCGCCGAGAACCCGCACCTGCTGGCCCGCTACGAGGAGTCGGGGGAGGCCGGGGAAGTGGTCCACCACTACCCGCACTGGCCGGTCCCGGAACTGGCCGCCGTCCGCGACACCACCGCCGAGGAGTACCGCCGCCACGCCGCCACCGAGGCCGCCCGCCCCTTCGACCTGACGGCCGAACCCGCCCTGCGGGCCGAGCTGTTCCGGCTGCCCGACGGCTCCCACCGGTTGCTGCTCACCCTCCACGAGCTGCTCCTGGACGGCTGGGGGGCCACCGTCCTCTTCCAGCGCCTCACCGAGCTGTACGCCGGCCGGGCGGAGGTCCCCGACCCCGAGCACGCCACCCGCTACGACCGCTACCTCGACGACCAGCAGCGCCTGCTCGCCACCGAGGAGGTCGCCGCCGCCGGACGGTACTGGAGCGGCCGGCTCGCCGGGCACCTGCCCGTCCTGGAGATCGCCCAGAAGCAACGCCCGGCCGCCCCCACCTACCGCGGCGAGATCGTCGAGGCGGTCGTCGACGCCGAACTCACCGCCCGCCTGCGGACGGCCGCGCTCACCGCGTCCACCACCGCCTTCGTCCCGCTGCTGGCCGCCTACGCGCTGGCGCTCGGCTACTACGGCGACGCCGACGAACTCGTCGTCGGCGCCCCGATGGCCGGCCGCGAACGCCCGGCCGCCGCCCAGGTGCCCACGTTCATGCTCGCCATGCTGCCGCTGCGGCTGCGCCTGGACCCCGGGGCCACCCTGGCCGACTTCACCGCCCACGTCCGCGACACCGTCTACGACGCCTACACCGCCGCCGACCACCCCTTCGGCTGGACCCTGCGCCGGCTGGACCTCACCTCCCGGAGCACCTCGGCGACCCCGGTGTTCCAGACGATGCTCAACATGCTGCCGTACCCGGCCCGCGAGAGCACCGCCGAGGGCGTCACCTTCCGCTTCGTCGAACTCGACACCGGCTACACCAAGTACGACTGCGCCCTCTACGTCCAGCCGCACGGCCCCGACGAGCTGCTCCTGCAGTACGCCTACCAGCGGGAACTGCTGGACGCCGGGACCGGACGCAACGTACTGGACTCCACCCTCGCCGCCCTGCGCGCCCTGACCGACCCGGGGCGCGCCGCGGCCACCACCCTCCGTTCCCTCGACCTGCTGCCTGGAGCCGGACACCGATGAGCACCTCCAGCACCTCCCCGACGCCCACCGCCCCCGCCACCCTGCTGCACCGCTTCGCCGGGCAGGTGGCCGACCGCCCCGACGCCGTCGCCCTCCGCCACGCCGGCACCACCCTCACGTACGCCGAACTCGACGCGTGGAGCGGCCGCCTGGCCGCGCGCCTGGCCGCCCGCGGCGCCCGCCCCGGCACGCTGGTGGCGCTGGCCGCCGACCGGGGACCCGCGGCCGTCGCGGGCGTCCTGGCCGTCATGAAGACCGGGGCCGCCTACCTCGGGCTGGACCCGGCGATACCCGTACGCCGCCAGCGGCGCATGGTCGAGGAGGCCGGGCCGGGCATCGTCCTGGCCGAACCGGGCCTGGACCAGTTCCCCACCCTGGACGCCCCCCGCGTCGCCCTGGCCCCGCTGGCCGACGGTCCGCTGCACCAGGCACCGGAGAGCGAGCCCGACGAGGACGACCTCTTCCACATCGTCTACACCTCCGGCACCACCGGAAACCCCAAGGGCGTACGCATCAGCCGCCGTTCGGTGCGCGGCCGGCTGGAGTGGATGTGGCGCGACCACCCCTTCGGCCCGGACGCCGTCCTCGCCGTCCAGAAGTCCGTGGCCCTGGTCGCCTCGCCCTGGGAACTCCTCGGCGGCCTCCTGGCCGGCATCCCCTCCGTGGTCCTCTCCGGCGACGAGGTCCTCGACCCGGCGCTGTTCGCCGCCGCCGTCGCCCGCGAACGGATCACCCACCTGTTCCTGACGCCCCAGCTGCTGACCGGCCTGCTGGAGGAGAGCGCCGCCCTGTCCGGCGGCCACCGGCCCGTGCTCGTCACCAGCGGCGCGGACGCCCTGCCGGTGGCCCTGGTCCGCCGGTTCCGCGAGGTGTGGCCCACCACCACCCTGCTCAACCTGTACGGCACCACGGAGACCGCCTCCAACATCGGCGCCTACGACACGGCCGCCCTGCCCGAGGACGCCGACCGCGTCCCCGTGGGCCACCCGGTGGCCGGCGCCGCCTTCTCCGTACGCGACCGCCACGGCCGCCGGCTGCCCGAGGGCGTCCTCGGCGAGGTGTGGGTCAGCGGCCCGCCGCTGGCCCTGGGCTACCTCGGTGGCGACCCCGGCGAGCGGTTCACCACCGACGCCGACGGCGTGCGTCACTACCGCACCGGGGACCGGGGCCGCCTGCACCCCGACGGCGGCCTGGAGGTGACCGGCCGCACCGACAACCAGATCAAGATCCGCGGCTACCGGGTGGAACTGGAGGAGATCGAGTCCACCCTGCGCAAGGCCCCGGACGTCACCGACGCCGGCACCTTCGCGGAAGGCGGCCCCGGGGAAGAGGGCGGGGGCGCGCGCGGGGCCGAGATCCGGATCACGGCCTGCGTGACGGCCGCCGAGGAGCTCGACACCGCCGCCCTGCGCGCCTACCTGCGCGACCGGCTGCCCGACTACATGCTGCCCGCCCGCATCCACCAGGTACCGCTGCTGCCGCTGGGCACCAACGGCAAGCTCGACCGCCGGGCCCTGCGCGCCCTGGCACAGACCGCCACCTCCCGGGCCGCGAGCTCCTTCACCCCCGCCGACGACACCGAGGCCGCCGTGGCCGCCCTGTGGGCCGAACTCCTCGGCGCCCCGCCCGCCACGGCGGACGAGAACCTCTTCGACGCCGGCGGTCACTCGCTGCTCGCCGTACGCCTCGCCGGCCGCCTGGAGCCCGTCGCGGGCCGCCGCGTCCCGCTGCGCGGAATCCTCGCCGCCCCGACCGTCCGGGGCATCGCCGCACTGTGCCGCCGGATGCGGCAGGAGGGACAGGCATGAGCACGCCGGACCACGACGCCCAGGGACAGCCCGCGCACCCGCCCGCGTCCCCCTGGCTGCGCGTCCTCGACGAGGACGGCACGGACACCCTCGCCGTCTGCTTCCCGCCCACCGGAGCCCACGGCTCCACCTTCGCGGGCTGGCGCGGCGCCCTCCCCGAGGGCACCGCGCTCGCCCTGGTCGCCCCGCCGGGCCGGGGCACCCGTATGGACGAGGAGCCCGTCACCGCGATGGCCGCCTACGCCGACGCCCTCGCCGACGCCGTGCGCGGCGCCGCGGCGGGCCGCCGGCTGGTGTTCGTCGGCGTCAGCCTCGGCGCGCTCCTCGCGTACGAGTGCGCCCGCCGCCTGGCGGGGACCGGCACCCCCGTCGCCCGGCTGTGCGCGGTCGCCGGCCAGACCCCCGGCGACTTCCGCGGCGACGGCGGCGCCGTGACGACCGAGGACGCCCGCGCGTTCGTCGTCGCGACCGGCCTGACCGACCCGGAACTGCTGGCCGACCCCGACTTCGAGGACGTCCTGCTGCCCCCGTTCCGCGCCGACCTCGCCCTGGCCGGCGGTTACGACGGCCGCGGCACCCCCGCCCTCCCCGTCGAGCTGCGCGCCGTATGGGCCACCGACGACGAGCACGTCCCGCGCGAGGCCGTCGCGCGGTGGTCGCGGTGGTCCACCGGTGCCTTCAGCCTGACCGCCGTCACGGGTGGGCACTACGTCCACCAGGAGTCCCCGGCGGCCGTCATCGCCGCCTGCTTCGACGAGCCCGGCCCGGAGGGCGGCGGCCCCTCCCGGCGTACCCTGCTCGGCGCCGGGGTCACCGCCGTCGCCGGCGCGGTCCTGCCCCCGGCGGCGGCCACCGAGGCGGCCGCCGCGCCCCGTACGCAGCCGGCGGCGGCCGCCGGCCCGGCCGCGGCTGCCGGCCCGGCCGCGTACGACGGCGACCCGACCGACCCCGTCGCCCTCGCCGTCGCGCTGATCCGCCAGAACACCACCAACCCCGGGGACGGCGCGGTCACCCTGCCCCATGCCCGCCTGCTCCAGGGCCTCTTCGAGGCCTCCGGCGTGGCCACCGAGATCGTGCCCACCCCCAAGGCGGACAACGTCCACTTCTTCGCCCGGATCCCGGCCGCGGCCCCGTCCGGCAAGAAGCCCCTGCTGTTCCTCGGCCACAGCGACGTCGTCCCCGCCACCGGCGACGCCTGGACCGTGGAGCCCTTCGCCGGGCACATCGAGGGCGACCGGCTCTACGGGCGCGGCGCCCTCGACATGAAGGGCGTCAACGCCGCCTTCATCGCCGCGCTGCTGCGTCACGTCAAGGAGGGCGCCCGCTTCGACCGGGACATCGTCCTCTGGTCCGACTGCGACGAGGAACAGGGGCCGCACGGGGTGCGCTGGCTGCTGACCGAGCACCCCGGCAAGGTCGACCCCGGCGTCGTCCTCACCGAGGGCGGCTGGGTCCTCGACCAGCGCGACGGCCGGACCCCGATGATCGCCACGCTCACCTGCAACGACAAACGGTCGCTGCTGCTGCGCCTGGAGACCGCCTCGTACGCCACGCACACCTCCAAGCCGTTCACCGGGCAGGCCGTCACCCGGCTCGGCCAGGTACTCGACCGGCTCGCCGGCTGGCGCGCCCCCGCCCGCCCCAACGCCCTGTCCCGGCAGTACTTCACCGAACTCGCCCGCGCCACCAAGGACCCGGCCTTCGCCAAGGCCGTACGGGACATGCTGGAGGCCCGTACGGACGACGCCCGGGACCGGGCGGCCGACGAGGTCGTCCGCCTCAGCGCCACCCCCGAACTCCACAACGCCATGCTGCGCACCACGGTGTCGTACACCGCGACCAGCGCCGGCTACTACCCGAGCATCGTCCCGGGCACGGCGGCGGCCGAGTTCCGGGTCGGTTTCCTGCCCGGCGGCGACGACCCCGGCCGGATCGTCGCCGAACTGAAACTGCTGGTGGGGGACCGGGCCACGCTGACCGTCGTCGGCAACCCGGGCGAGAGCGAGCAGCAGGCCATCGACCGGGTCCGCGGCTACCTGTCCGTACCCGACTCCACCACCGACACCGACGTCTTCCGCGCCTGGCAGGAGGCCGTCCGGTCCACCCACCCGGGCGTCCGCGCCACGGCCTGCCAGTTCGAGGCGGCCACCAGCGCACCACCGTTCCGGGAACGGGGCGTTCCGGTCTACGGCATCTACCCGTTCACCGTGACCCGCGACATGCTCCGGCGCATGCACGGCACCGACGAGCACATCGGTGTCGCGGCCCTGCGCCAGGGCACCGAGACGCTCTACCGCCTGCTGGCGAAACTGCGCGTCTGACGGCGGGCCGCGCGCGGTAGGTCCTCTGCTCCGCACCACCCTTGTGGCACACTCGCGATCACCGGATGATCACATCGTCACCACGGGGGGAACACACCATGTCATTCCGCATGCCCGCGCGCGGCCGCAACTGCCGTTCCGGCTCCGGCCGGACCGCCGCCGCCCTGGCGATCGCCGCCGTCCTGCCGCTGACGGCCACGCTCGCCGGGGCCGGCGCCGCGCACGCCGCCCCCGTCGCCGACGGCGACTTCAACTGGATGGGCGACCAGGGCGACGGCTTCGACGACCAGGCCCGCTGGTACGGCGCCGAGTACAACGACACGTTCGACGCCACGGCCTCGGCGGACCACAACTCCGTCCGCGTGGTCGTCAACCGGCCCGGCGACGTCTGGACCGCCGAGTTCACCGCGCCCGCCGGGCAGCAGCTGGCGGTGGGCTCGTACGTGAACGCGGTCAAGGCACCCGAGCTGCCGGGCGCCACCGTCGACGCGCCGGGCATGTTCGTCAACGGGTACTACGGCGGCTGCAAGACCCTGGAGGGCTCCTTCACGGTCAAGGAGCTGGAGTTCGGCGAGGGCCGGACGGTCAGGAAGCTCGTCCTGGACTACCGCCAGGACTGCGACGACCGCGCGGAGCTGCGCGGCTCCCTGCACGTGACCTCGGTGGCGCCGCCGAAGCCGATGCAGCTCGCCGTCACCGTCAACACCGGCGCCAAGCTGACCAAGGGCACGACCACCCTCAGCGGTACGGTCACCTGCACCAAGCCGGCCCGGCTGCACGTGGGCGGCTCGGCCCGGCAGGAGCAGCCGAGTGACGTCATCGGCAACTACGCCGTCGAGGTGGACTGCGTCCCCGGCAAGCGGATCCCGTGGAAGGCGCCGGTCACGGTGCACACGCCCGAAGTGGGCCACCCGCTGGTCAAGGGCCGGACCACCGTGTACGCCGGCGTGCAGGGCAAGGACCCGGACACCGGCACCTACCAGTTCGGCAGCACGAACGTGTACGTCAACCTCAAGCCGTAGCCGGCCGACCGGCCCATGGCGCGGCGGCGGTGGCGCCTGCCCGCCGCCGCGGCCCCGGTCCCGCATGGTGGTGCCCTGACTTTGTGAGGCACCGAGCAGGGGATCGCGCATGAAGGCTACAGAGGTACTGGCCGACGGATTCGGACGGATCCGGGAGGTGGTGCACGAGGTGGTGGAAGGGCTCTCGGCGGACGAACTGGCCGCCCGCCCCGACCCGGGGGCCAACTCCATCGCCTGGCTGGTGTGGCACCTGACCCGGGTCCAGGACGACCACGTGGCCGACGCCGCGCGGCGGGAGCAGGTCTGGCACGCGCAGGGCTGGGCGGAGCGGTTCGCCCTGCCCTTTCCGGCGGCGGCGACCGGGTACGGCCACACCGCCCAGCAGGTCGGCAAGGTCCGCGTCGAGTCGGGCGAACTGCTGCTGGGCTACCTGGACGCGGTCCACGACCAGACCCTCGCGTTCGTGCGCGGCCTGGCCGCCGCCGACCTGGAGCGCGTGGTGGACGAGGGCTGGGACCCGCCGGTCACCCTGGGCGTCCGGCTGGTCAGCGTACTGAGCGACGACCTCCAGCACGCCGGCCAGGCGGCCTACGTCCGCGGCGCCCTGCACCGCCGCCGCGGGGCGTGAGCGACACTGGGGCCATGAGGATCCGAGCCGTGCGCACCGCCGAACTGCCCCTGCTCCAGGACATCGAGAGGGCCGCCGGGCGGTGTTTCCGCGACATCGGCATGGCGGAGATCGCCGACGACGAACCCCTGCCGCTCGACGAGCTCGCCCGCTACGCGCGGGCCGGGCTCGCCTGGGTGGCGGCCGACGACGGCGACGCCCCGGTGGCCTACCTGATCGCCGACCGCGTCGACGGCAATCTGCACGTCGAGCAGGTCTCGGTGCACCCGGACAGCGCGCGCCGCGGCATCGGCCGCCGGCTGCTGGACCACCTGGCGCACCGCGCGGCGGCCGAGGGGGTCCCGGCCCTGACGCTCACCACGTTCACGGACGTCCCGTGGAACGCCCCGTACTACGCGCGCTGCGGCTTCGAACCGCTGGACGCGGACACCCTGCCCCCGGGCCTGAGGGAGATCCGTGCCCGCGAGGCGCACCACGGCCTGGACCGGTGGCCGCGCCAGTGCATGCGCCGCCCCCTGGCCGCGGCCGCCGGCTGATCCGGGGCGGCGCCCGGTCGCGCGCGCCGCCCCGCATCCCGCGCATCCCGCGGGCCGCCGGGTCAGGCGCGGACGCCGCCGGGACGTGTCTCGCGGGCGATGGGGCGGGCCGGGAAGCCACGGTCGGCCAGCGGCGGCAGCCGGTGGCGCTCGCGCGTGTCCTCGTCGAAGGTGTCCAGGAACGCGTGCAGCGCGTCGGCGAGATGGGTCATGCTCTCGACGGCGTACAGGGTCGGCTGGTACCCGGCCACCTGGTACGGGCGCGCGACCATGTCGGCGATGTCCCACGGCCGGATGTCCGCCCGCCGGAAGCGCAGGAGCTCGCCGGAGGACGACAGCAGGGCCGCCCCGTACGCCTTGACCTCCCCCGCCTCCCGTACGACGCCGTACTCGAGGCTGTGCCAGTACACCCGGTTGACCAGGTCCAGGGCGTCGTCGGACGTCACCCGCGCCGCCGCCCGGCCCACCGTCCGGTACAGGGCGCCGAACCACGGGTCCGCGAGGTGGGCGCCGTGCCCGAACACGTCGTGCAGGACGTCCGGTTCGGGCGTGTACAGCGGCATCCGCGGATGGCGGACGTACTGCACCGCGTGGAAGAACCCGTCGGCCATCGCGCCCAGGAACCGCCGGTTCGGCACGAACCCGCCCGTCGGGGTGAACCGGAACCCGGTCAGCTCGTGCAGCCGGTCGCCGACCTCGGCGTGCTGGGGCACCCGGTCCGACGGGACGGGGGCCCGACCCAGCGCCTCGGCCACCCGTCGGCACACCCGGCCCCGCCGCGCCGCGACGAGGGCCGCGTGGGCGGTGTGCCAGGTGGCGTGTTCCTCGTCGGTGTACGTCACGTGCGGCGACGGCGCGCCCACGGCGAGACCGCGCGCGAGCGCGGCAACGGCTTCCCGCCGCCGCAGGTAGGCCGGGTCGCTGAAGCCGGGATGGCCGGTGGCGGGACCGAGCCGGCCGTCCGGCGTCAGAGGGGTCAGGGGCATCGGATCGATCATGAAGTCCATGCTGGACCGGCCCGCCCCGGCCACCGGGTACATCGCACCGGGTCCCAGCCGGACGAGTGAGTGACCCCGGGGGCGCGGGGATTCACGCCCTGGAGTCGGCGGCGGCACTCCCCGTCCCGGCGTCCAGCGTCCCGGGGCCCTGCGGGTCCGGCTTCCGCGGCGGCGGCGCCTCGGGGGGCGTCGGCTGCCCGGCGAGGCGGTCGCGGACCAGCCGGTGCTGCCACCAGCAGGTCGCCGCCAGCGCCGCGCCCATGGCCGCCCAGGCCGCGGGCCCGGCGGCGACGGCCGCGGTCGTGGCGAGCGGACCCCCGCTGCGCTGAGCCGACTGGGCCAGGCCGTGGACACCCAGGTACTCGCCCTGGGCCCCGGCGGGCGCGAGCGCGACGGACAGCTCCCAGGACACCAGGGCGTGCAGCATCTCGGCGAGGGTGAGGGTGACCGCGGTGACGGTCAGGGCCACGGACGCAGCCCAGGGCCCGCCCGCCGTGGAGGCCGCGAGGGCCAGCGTGCCGAGGACGAACGTGGCGGCGAGCGGGCGCAGCAGGCCGCGGGCGGCCGCCGTGGTGGCGCCGAACCGGGCGAGCGGCACCTGGAAGAGGACGACGAGGGCGCTGTTGAGGACCATCAGCGCGGGCGCGAGCCCCGCGGGGGCCTCGGTGGCGTGGACGATCCACAGGGGGATGCCGACGCGGAACACCGAGTCGTGCAGGGACAGGACGGTGTCGGTGGCGGTGTAGAGGAGGTACGTACGGTCCCGCCAGGGGCTCGTCGGTTCGGCCGGCCGTGGCGCACCGGACGCGGTGACGATGCGGGACGGCGCCGGGGGATTGCCGCAGCGCAGGGTGAGCAGGGCGACGACGAGGTAGGACACGGCGTCGCCGATGAGCAGGGAGCGGTAGGCGGCACCGGTGCCGATGGCGAGGGCGGCGGCCGCGGCGAGGCCGCCGAGAGCGAACCCGACGTTGGAGACGGTCCGGTTGACGGCCTGGTAGCGGACGCGGCCGGGGCCGCTGACCCGGGTGGCGTACAGCTTGGTGACGACTCCGGCGGCCCGGTCGCCGAGGCTGCCGACCGCCGTGTAGAGCAGCAGCAGCCCGTAGGCGTCGGTGGTCAGCAGGGCGAAGGCGGCCAGCGCGCGCAGCAGTTGGAGCGCGATGAGCAGCCGGGTGAGCGGCATCCGGTCGGCGATGCGCCCGGCGATCGGCGAGCCGGCGATGCCGACGGCGCCGGACAGGGAGATCAGCAGGCCGACCTCGGCGATACCGAGTCCGGCGACGGTCGTGAAGTACAGGGCGGCCGCGCCCGCCCACAGTCCGGTGCCGGTCTTGTCGACGAGCGCGATCCACAGCATGCGGCGGCCGTCGGGGCCGCCCGGTATCCGGGAGTCGAGTGCGGCCGTCATTCCCCGTGCTGTCACGGATCCCCCTTGACGCGAGCCTTTGTATTGATACATACTTTCTAACGTGGCAATACAATATGCGCTCAGTGGCGCGAACGCCAGGGAGATCGCCGCGTCCGTCGAGCGCGCCGTCGCCGAGGGGGGCCTGGGCCCCGGTGCCGCGCTGCCGCCGGTACGCCGCCTCGCCGACGACCTGGGCGTCAGCCCCGGCACCGTCGCCACGGCCTACAAGGAGCTGCGCGGGCGCGGCATCGTCGTCACCCGGGGCCGGGGCGGGACGGTCGTGGCGCCCACGCCCGCCGTGGGCTCGCGGCGGCCGCCGCGGGTGCCCGAGGGGATACGCGACCTCGCGGGCGGCCATCCCGATCCGGCCTTCCTGCCCGTCCTGACGCCGCCCGGACGGATCGCCCCGGTCTACGGATCGCGCCGCGGCAATCCGCGGCTGCCCGCCCTGGAGGAGCTCGCCCGTGCCTGGTTCGCCCGCGACGGGGTGCCCGACGCGCACGTGACCTTCGCCCACGGAGCACTGGACTGCATCGCGCGGCTGCTGTCGGTGGAACTGCGCCCCGGCGACGCCGTCGCCGTCGAGGACCCGGGCTTCCATCACCTCCTCGACCTGGTGCCGGCGCTCGGCCTGCGGATGCTGCCGGTCGCCGTGGACGACGACGGGATGCGCGCCGACGCGCTCGGACGGGCGCTGCGCGCCGGGGCGCGGGCGGTGCTGTGCAGCCCGCGCGGGCAGAGCCCCCGCGGCGCCCGCTTCACCGCCGCGCGCCGCGCGGAGCTCCTGGCGGTGCTGGAGGCGTTCCCCGACGTACTGGTCGTGGAGGACGACCACAACGCGGACATCGCCGGCGTACCGCTGCACTCCCTGACCACCGGCGGCCCGCCGCGCTGGGCCCAGGTCCGCACGGCCTCCAAGCACCTGGGCATCGACCTGCGCTGGGCCGCGCTGGCCTGCGACCCCACCACGCTGGCCCGCCACGACGGGCGGATGCTGCTGACGTCCGGCTGGGTCAGCCACGTCCTCCAGGAGACCGCGGCCCGGACGCTGGCCGACCCCGCCACGCACGCGCTGGTGGCGCGGGGGAGCGAGGCCTACGCCCGGCGCCGCACCGCCCTCGTCGACGCCCTGGGCGCGAACGGGATCGCCGCGTACGGCGCGAGCGGGCTGAACGTATGGGTGCCGACGCGCGACGAGTCGGCCGTGGTCAACGGGCTGCGCACACGCGGCTGGTGGGTGGCGGCCGGGACCCGCTTCCGGATCGAGAGCCCCGCGGCGGTACGCATCTCGACCGCCACCCTGGACGAGGCCGACGCACCCGGGCTCGCCGCGGACTTCGCGGCGGTGCTGGGTGAATCCGAGGCGACGTACGGCGGCTGAGGTGCCCGCGACACGGCGGCCCGGGATCCGGAAGGCGGCAAGGGGCCCGGCGGGCTTCGGCCCGCTCAGAACGCGGCGGCCGCTATGCCCAGGTACCGCTCCTCGATCCGCCGCTGCTCCGTGGTGAGCGGGACCAGCGAGTACACCACGGAGCGGCGCAGGTCGCGGGTGGCGAAGACACCGTTGGTGTAGCCGCCGTACGAACCGGACTTGCCGTAGACCTCGGTACCGTCCGGGAGCCTGGCGTACTGCACGCCGCCCCGGGTGAACCCGCGCTCGGCGTGCCGCGGCAGCTCGAAGAGCAGCTTCTGCTGCGCGGGCGGCAGCAGCCGACCGCGCAGCAGCTGCGTCAGGAACCGTTCCAGATCCGGCGCGTTGGAGACCATGCCGCCCTCCGCCCACGGCCACGGGTCGGCCGCCGGGAGGTGCGGGGCGAGCGCGGGGGCGCGCAGTCCGGTCTCGCCCCACGCGGGGACATAGGTGTGGCGCAGGCCGAGCGGGCGGGTGATGCGGCGGGTGACCTCGTCGGCGAAGGAGTGCCCGGTGACCTTCTCGATCGCCATGCCGAGCAGGAAGTAGTTCACCCCGTTGTAGACCTGCGGTATGTCCGTGCCGGTGGCGGGCTCGCCGGCCTGCGGACACTCGGTGACCGTCCTGACCAACTCCGCGGGGGTGTAGACGGCGTTCGCGTCCCAGCACGCGGCCCGGGGGAGACCGCTGGTGTGGCTGAGGAGCTGCTCGACGGTGATGGGCTCCCAGTGGGCGGGCACGGTGCCGGGCAGCAGGCGCTGGACGGGCGTGCCGAGGGAGAGCCGGCCCTCGGCGACGAGCTGGAGCACCACCGTGGACGTGAACAACTTGCTGATGCTGCCCACCCGGAAGGACGCGTCGGGATCGGCGGAGACCGCGCCCATGGTGCCGGTCCACCGCCCCTCGCGCCCGCCCACCCGGGCCATCGCGCCGGCGAACAGCCCGTCGGCGGGGGTGCCGAGGGACGCCTGGAGCGCCGCCGCGTCTATCGGGTCCGTCCGCCGGTCACGGACGGTGGCCGCCGCGGTGGTCGGGGAACCGCCGCCCGGCGACTGCGCGGCGCCGGCGGGAAGGGCGGCGGTGACCGTGACCAGAGCGGCGCCCGCTGCGGCCAAGGCGATCCAGGAGGGACGGTTCAAGGGGGACTTCGTCATGCATCCCACTGTGGCGGCCGCCCGCCCGCCGGCCCATCGGGGAGGTCCCCGGTCCGCCCCCGGGATGCCCCCGATCCACCCCCGGGGAACTCCCCCTAGTACTCCAGTGTGACTTCGTAGTTCCACGTCACGTCGCGCGCGTGGTGGCTACTGGGCGGTGGACTGTCCGATCGCACGGAGGACATCGGCGAGCCAGACCAGGTGGTGGCCCACGGCCCGGTTCGGGTCGGCGAGGAGGTCCTCAAGGTGCTGCCACGACTCGGAGAGCTGCCCGATTGTCATCGTTCTCGGTTCGTTGGGGACGTCGTAGAGTTCGTCGCCCGGAACAGACCAGAAGTAGTCGTGTTCGAGCGCCACTGCGCTGCCGGCCGACGCTTCGATGCGTTGCAGTGCCAGCTCGAAGGCGTGCCGCAGCTGATCAAGCGGGATCTGCAGAGGTTCGCTGTCCATGTGCTCATTTTGTCGATCAGGGGCTGATGGTGTGCGCCGTCCAGGGACTCGTCGTCCTCGAAGTGCGACGGGATCCCGCTGTCCAGACGCTTGAGGACCCCGTAGATGCGGTTGAGCTGGCGGTGGACGCCGTCGATGACGGTGAGTACGTCGTCCGGTACCCGCATTTGCGCCTCGGAGTACCGCGCCCGGTGCTCGCGCCGTGCATCGTCCAGACGAGCCCTCACGTCATCCGTGACGCGGCCGACCCGGAGGGCATGCCAGAAGTGGTTCAGCTCGGAGTGGAAGTCCAGGGAAGCCGTGTTCAGCATGACGTAGCAGCTCCGAATGGCCTCCTTCATCACGCGTTCGGTTTCGTGCTGCCGCTCCTGGACGCGCTGCCGTGCTGATTGATCCAGTTCCTTGGCCTTGGCCTTGGCCTTTCGGCGAGCTGCTGTGTCATGAGTCCTGATACGAGGGTGCCGACGATCCCCAGGAACGCGATCACCAGCGGCACCACCGTGCTGCTCACCCGGTACCGCCTCTCTAGTCCGCTCCGCTCCGAGTATGGCGGTGCGACGCTGCACTGCCGTGGAGCCGCGACACCCGTTCCTGCTTCTCACCGACATTCTTGGAGCCGTCCGTCCACCGCCTTTCTTACTGCCTGTTTCTGATCCCCGTCCGCGCAGGTCAGCGGCGGAAGTGGAAGTACAGGGTGAGATCGACCGGTTCGGAGAACGGCCCCGGTGAACTTGACCAAGGGGCGGCGTTGACGGCCGCGAACGCGGCCCGGAGGGCCCTGCCCCCGAGGGTAACGAGGGGCCTCGGCCCGGTGATCAAAAACAGGCAGTCAGGCCCGGGTGGCGGTGTGGATGGTCATGCTGCCCGAGGCGTTGACGTGGCGGATGGTGAGGGTGTTCTTCGCGTAACCGACCGAAAGCCGCTCGCCGTCGCCGGTGCCACCCTTCTCCGGAGGCTGCCAGGGCAGGGTCAGGTCGAAGCCGTCACCCACCTTTCCGGCATATCCGTCGGCACCGCCCACGCCTACGTCACGGCCGTCGTCGATCACCTGTCCCGACGGGCGCCCGGCCTGCTGCGTGTCCTACGCGAGACTGATCCTGACCACGTCCTGCTCGACGGGACGCTCGCCGAGTGCGACCGGGTCGGAGACAGCCGGAGTGACTTCTCGCAGAAGCACCGTCGCCACGGCGTGAACGTGCAGGTCATCGCCGACCCCGCAGGCAAGCTGCTGTGGATCTCACCCGCGCTGCCCGGCCGCACCCACGACCTGACCGCGGCCCGCACCCACGCATCATCCGGATCTGCGAACGCCAGGGCGTCCCCGTCCTCGCCGACCGCGCCTACATCGGAGCCGGCCCCTGGGTGACCACACCGATCAGACGGCTCCCGAACCGGGACCTCACCACGACCCAACGAACGATCAACCGGGCCCTGTCAGCAGCACGGGCACCGGTCGAACGAAGCATCGCAAGGCTGAAGTCCTGGCAGATCTTCCGCCGGGCCCGCTG
The DNA here is from genome assembly GCF_044748145.1 of Streptomyces sp. NPDC090022. NCBI lineage: Bacteria > Bacillati > Actinomycetota > Actinomycetes > Kitasatosporales > Streptomycetaceae > Streptomyces > Streptomyces sp. NPDC090022. The sequence goes on along the minus strand of NZ_JBIVFN010000010.1, from coordinate 160,739 downwards.
CAGCCCCAACCGCATGACCGTCATCGCCGCAGCCATCCTCACCCTGGAACGTCAACGCTGATGAATCTCATTGCCCTTCCAGGGGGGGGAGGACGGATCGGCAATGGCCGTCATCCAGTGGGGAACCGTCTCACGACCAGACAAGTCGCCCTTCGGCAACGGAACAGACCGGATAGTCCCCCGCGCCGATCCTTGTCAGCATCTCCGCCACGGAGTCGAAGTAGTGAGCCAGTGACGCGTACTCGCCGGTGACCGTGGGCTCACCCACGAACCATCTGCCGATACGCCCGTCCCTCGCGTCGATGAACTTTCCCATCCAGCCGTCCTGGTCCGACAGGAACGGGATCCACTCGTTGCGCCAGAACGGGTAGTCCGGCTGGTCCGGCGGGTCGAATCCGCAGGACGTGGAACGGTTCGCGTAGAGCCTCTCCATCGCCCGGATGCCCAGAAAGAAGCTCCCCTCGTCGGGGAACCCATCGAAACCGCAACATTGCACTTCGTCGTCGAAATCTTCCTCCGACAGATCCAGATTGTTCTGCAACAGCCACGTCCGCAGGTCCCCATGCAGGGAGATCCCCATCCGTTCCTCGGCTGCCGCGAGCATCCGCTCCGTAGCGGGCCCGGGCAGATCCGCGTGATCGGCCGGCGCGTGCTCCCGAAGCAGACTCATCACACGCGACCAACTCTCGGCCACACTCATCGCCCTCTGTCCTCTCCACAGGGATGCCTCCGTCCGACTACGCCACTAAGGAGGTCGGGAAGTACAGGCCGGAGAACTTTGCAGGGATGATACTTCGGGCATGCGTTCTATCCCTCCCTGTGATCGTCTTCCGCCCCGAAGCGCGGAGCCAGCCCCTCAGCGAAGTGACCGCCGGCGACTTTCCACAGACAACCCACCGTGCCCGGCGGGCCCAGCCGAGGAGCTTCCAGGGCTCAAGCGAGGACCATGGCGTCACCCTGGAGCGGCGAAGCTGAAAGCGCTCACTGTCATAACCCTGCGAAATTTTCCGCTTCCGCCGCTGACCTGCGCGGACGGGGATCAGAAACAGGCAGTCAGGGACGGCGGTCGGCGTCGAAGTCGTCCCTGTGCGCGCGGCGCCCGAATTGCCAACCTGTGAAGAATGAAAGCAACCCGGTCACGTCGGCTGCTGTTCCGCCGGGATACCCGACGAGGCGCAGTTCGCTACCAAACCCCGCCTGGCCTGGGAAATGATCGCCGCCGCACTGGACGCCGGGGTGGAAGCACCATGGGTGACCGGCGACGAGGCATACGGGCAGGACCCGCAGTTGCATGTCGCCCTGGAGACACGCGGGACCGGCTGAGGTTCCCCCGAGATGCGGGGATGGGTGACAGAGGGTCAGATGGGTCTCATGAGAGGAGACCAGTCGATGCCTGCACCGAGGAAGTACCCGCTGGAGTTGCGTGAGCGTGCGGTACGGATGTACCGGACCGCCGAGCCGAAGCCCGTGATCCGCCGTATGGCCGAGGAGCTCGGCGTGCACCACGAGGCCCTGCGCAACTGGATCCGGCAGGCCGAGGCCGACGCCGGCGAACGCGACGACATGCTCACCACCGCAGAACGGGAGGAGCTTGCCGCCCTGCGCAAGGAGAATGCCCAGCTCAAGCGGGCGAATGAGGTCCTGCGGACGGCCTCGGCTTTTTTCGCGGCCCAGCTCGACCCGACCCGGCCCAGGTGACGGCGCTCGTTGACGAGCACCCGCATCTGGGGGTCGAGCCCGTACTCCGGGAACTTTCCATCCCCTCCTCCACCTACTACCGGTGGCGCCAGGCGGTGACCGAGCCGTGCGAACGGCGCCGCCAGGACACCGAGCTGACCAGCAGGATCCGGCAGGTCCACAACGAGTCCGGCGGGATCTACGGCTCACCCCGCGTGCACGCCGTCCTCAGGCGTGAGGGCGTCCACGTCGGCCGCAAGCGCGTCGAACGGCTCATGCGCCAGGCCGGCCTCGCCGGGATCAGCCCCCGGAAGAGCAAGGGCTTCACCCGGCGTGACCCGGACGCCGATCCGGCCCCTGACCTGGTGCGACGTGACTTCACCGCGAGCGGGCCGAACCGGTTGTGGGTCACCGACCTGACCATGGTCACGACGCTGGAGGGGCCGTTGTGGCTTTCCGCGATCCGCGACGCGTTCTCCCGCCGGGTGGTGGCCTGGGAGACCTCCGCCCGTGCCGACGCCGACCTGGTCCTGACCTCGCTGGAGTATGCCCTGGCCAGCCGCGAAGTCGCGCCGGGTGAACTCATTCACCACGCGGACCACGGCTGTCAGCACACGTCCGTGAAGCTCACAACACGCCTGGTCAGGGCCGGTATCCAGGCGTCCATGGGCTCGGTCGGCGACTCGTTCGACAATGCCCTGGCGGAGAACCTGTGGATGGTCATCAAGACCGAGTGCATCCGCGGCCGGGTCTTCGCCACCAGGGCCGAGGCGAACCTCGCGCTCTTCGAGTACATCGACGGCTTCTACAACCCCCGCCGCATCCAGAAGCGGCTCGGCAACCTCAGCCCGATCGAGTTCGAGGAGAAGCACTACGCCAACCAGGCAGCGGCTGAACAAGTGAACCTGAAACCACGTCGACCCGCTCTGACCAGCTAGTCAGCCACTCCCGCACAGCGGGGGAACCTCAGGCTACGTTCTGGCGGTCGCCTGCTCCGTCCGGGTCCGGATCAACTCCGGCCGCACGCCGATTCGCGCGGACACGGTCGGCGACCGCCTGCCCGAGGCTGCCTGGTAACGGCAAAGCGCCGGCATCGGCGCGAAGGGCCTGCGCTATTACGACTGGGCCTGGATCCATATCGGCACGTCACGCTCGCCATGCTCGCGCTGGCGTTCCTGGCCGCCGTTGCCGCTGATGCAGCCCCCGATCGGCCGGCAGAACCGCATCACCACGTCCGGGGCAGCGACCCGATCTCGCTGACCGTTCCAGAGATCCGCCACCTCTTCACCGCCGTCCTCAACCCACCAGTCGTGTCCATGGCCAGACTGCTGCACTGGTCGAACTGGCGCAGACGCCACCAGGCAACAGCCCGGCGCAGCCACTACCGACGACGCTCAGCTCACGAAACCAGCGGATAGATCACGAAACCGCACTGGAGTACTGGATGCCGCACGGGGATACCGCACAGGGATGCCCCACGGGGCGTGGACCGGTGGGCGGGTTCAGCGGTTCGGCGCGCCGCCGATGAAGTAGTCCACCCGGCGTCGCAGCCCGCTCCAGCGGCGGTCGTGGTGGAAGGCGCGCATGGTCGCGCGGGCCCGCGCCCGGGGCCGGGAGCGGTAGAAGCGCCGGCCCCACGGTGACGTGGGCCGCGCCAGCCGCACCGCGCCCACCAGCGCAATCAGCGGCACGATCACACCGAGCACCGCCAGCCGCGGCTTGCCCTTGAAGAGCGCGACGACGGCCAGCAGCAGATTGAGGACGACCGTGCCCACCGCGGTCAGCCGGCTCTGCTGCTCGTCATCCGTCAGGCCGTCGCCCCCGAAGGGCAGGAAACCGCACAGCAGCAGGGCGGCCAGCGCGGACGTCATGATCACGACCTCCACGCTGACCGTGCCCTCCTTGGTCCAGTACACGTCACTCAGGTGCAGGATCAGCGCGAACTCGTCCAGGACCAGCCCCGCCCCCATGCCGAACAGCAGGGCCGCGAAGCCCGCGCCCCACCCCGCACGGCCGCCCCCGATCGCCGTGAAGCCGCCGACGGTCATCAGCATCACCCCGGGCACCGCGTGGTGGACGTGCAGACCACCGGGGGTGACGTTGCGGAACGGCCCCTTCCCGGCCCGGATCATCCGGGTGATGACCCGGGTGACGGCGAAGGTCACCACGAAGGCGGTCAACGCGACGAGGAGGGGCAGTTTCCCCGGTTCGACGATGTTGCGCGTCCACCACTCGTTCATGGCGCCACCCTGGCGCCGCCGGGGACGGCGCGCACCGCGGGATCCGCCGGTCGGCCGCCCGTCGTCCAGGCGTACGCCGGAGCCGACCGTACGAGGTGACCGCGCCCCACGAACCCGGGTATCCATGGTGTGTGCAACCGGATCCGGACGTGTGCGTCGCTCACGGCGGACCGGTCACCGACAGCAGGGAGACGCCGACATGACGGTCAAGGGTGTGGACATCTCGGCCTACCAGCCCGAGTTCGATCCGAGTGGCTGGGACTTCGTCTTCATCAAGGCGACCGAGGGGCGGAGCTGGAAGAGCTCCGTCCGGCACAAGCAGGCCACCGCCGCCAGGGACGCCGGCGCGGTGGTCGGTTTCTACCACTTCCTGTGGCCGGGCAACATCGCCGCACAGGCCGCCTACTTCGTCGAACACGCTCCGCTCCGGCCAGGCGACGTCCTCGCCTGCGACTGGGAGGACAACCTCGAGGGCACCGCCGCCTCCTGCGCCGAGAAGGACGCCTTCCTCGCCGAGGTCAAGCGGCTGCGGCCGGAGCACCGCGTGGTGCTCTACTGCAACAGGGACTTCTGGTTCCACCGCGACACCACGTCCGGCTGCGCCGACGGCCTGTGGATCGCCGACCTCACCACCGCCGGGCGCCCGCGCATCCGGCACCCCTGGACGTTCCACCAGTACAGCCACGCCGGCAACCTCGACCGCAACGTCGCCGCGTTCCCCACCCGCGCCGCGCTGCGCGCCTGGGCCACCGAACTCACCGCCTGACCGCCGCGAGGCCCGCGCCCACGCCAGGGTGACGCGGGCCTCAGCGCCGTCCGGCGCGACCTCACGCGCACTCCACCCCCTCGCCCACGGGTGTCCAGTCCGAGGCGCCCTTGACGCCGACCGCCCGCACCTGGACGCAGTACCTGACGTTCTCGTCGAGGTGGGGGATCGTGAAACTTCTGCTGTTGGCCGAGACGAGGAAGTTCTGGTCGAGGGTGACGTTGCGGATCTCGTACCCCGTCTCGTCGGTGGCGTCGTCCTCCCTCTGCACGCGGACGCTCTTCTCGCCGGTGCCGGGGACGGCCGTGGCGACGACGCTCGACGGCTCGCGCGGCCGCCCGACATCGGCGCCGGCCGCGTGCGAGATCGAGAACTTGGCGTGGGCGGAGTCGTCCGACAGGAACTCCCCGTTCTCCACCGTCAACTGGTGCGAACGGACCGTGCCCAGGGTGAGCGGCCGGTCCGAGGTGCGCGCCGATCCCTCGAGGCCGTTGCTGCGGCAGGTCGACCCTTCGTACAGGTACAGCACCGCCCTGGGGCTGACCGTCTCGGAGGAGTTCAGCCGCACCGTGACGGACAGGACGCCCCGGGTCCGGGGTCAGCAGCACCGCGGCCCCCAAGGCGTATCCCGGCTTCATCCCACACCTCGCGGATCCCGCGCCCCGTCAGGGCACGGCGGCTCGGTGAGGGCAGGTGATGCGGCCCCGTACGGTCAGAGTCCCACCGGAGCGATGGGGGCGCATCCCGGCGTCGGCGGCAGGCCTCGCACGCTCAGGACGTGTTCTCCATCGTGGGGCGCAGGCGTTCCAGCAGGCCGTGCAGGGCCGCGCTCTCGTCGGGGGCGAGGGTGTCGAGCGCGCTGTGCGTCGCCTGCATCTCCTCCCGGACCCGGCGGATGACCTCACGGCCGGCGTCCGTGGCCACCACGTTCTTGACCCGGCGGTCGGAGGGGTCCGGCTCCCGGCGCACCAGCTCGCGGGCCTCCAGCCGGTCCACGATGCCCGTGACGTTCGACGCGTCACACACCAGCAGCGCGGCGAGGCCGCGCATGGGCAGCGGGCCGTCGAGCTGGGCGAGCACCCGGGCCTGGGTGGACGTGAGGCCGTGGTGCGCGGCCGCGGCCGCGAAGTCCCGCCACTGGGCGGTGCCGATGGCGGCCAGCAGTTCCAGCAGCTCCAGCTTGGTGGGGGCGGCCTGTCGGGCGGTGTCGCTCATGCCCGGAGCGTACTCGAGATGCTTCACATTATCAATTGTTTACTTGAACACCTGAACTATCGATGTCTACCGTCATCGAGTTACTTGATGACGTCAAACATCTGCGATCTGAAGCATGAAGAAGGTCCCGCCAGCCATGAGCTCCCCCTCCACCACCGCCCCGGCGACCGGACGCAGGAGCGAGACGGTCATCGTCCTCGCCCTGAGCCTCGCGGCCATGGTCGTGTCGATGATGCAGACGCTGCCCGTCCCGATCCTCGGCCTCATCCGCGACGACCTCGGCACCTCCGCCGCCGGCGTCAGCTGGGTCACCACCGCCACCCTCCTCTCGGCGGCCGTCTTCACCCCGCTCCTGGGCCGCTTCGGCGACCAGCACGGCAAGAAGCCGACCCTGGTCGCCGTCCTCGGCGTCATGGTCGCCGGCTCGGTCATCGCCGCCGTGGCGTCCTCGCTGCCGCTGCTGATCCTCGGCCGGGTGCTCCAGGGCGCCGCCACCGCGATCTTCCCGCTGGCCCTGTCCGTCCTGCGCGAAGAGCTCCGCCCGCAGCGGCTGCCCGGTGCCATGGCGCTGGTCAGCGGCACCCTCGCGTTCGGCAGCGGCCTCGCGCTCGTCGCCACCGGCCTGCTCACCTCCGGATCCGGCACCGACTACCGCAGCGCCTTCTGGATGGCGACCGGCTTCGCCGTCCTGGCCCTGATCGCGGTCGTCGTCCTCGTCCCCGCCACCCGCCACAAGACCGGCGGCCGCACCGACTTCCTCGGCGCGCTGACCCTCGGCCTCGCGCTCCTGCTGCTCCTGCTGCCGATCTCGCAGGGCCACGACTGGGGCTGGACCTCCGGCCGTACGCTGGGCAGCTTCGCCGGCGCCGCCGTGATGACCGCCGTCTGGGTCGGCGTCGAGCGCACGGTGCGCGAGCCCCTCGTCGACATGCGGATGTTCGTCCACCGCCCCGTGCTCATGGCCAACCTGGCCGGCGTCCTGGTCGGGTTCGGCATGTTCGCCAACTTCCTCGGCGTCTCCTACCTCGTCCAGATGCCCGCGCAGCTCACCGGCTACGGCTTCGACGCGTCCATCCTGCGCGCCTCCGTCCAGTTCCTGCTGCCCGGCGCGATCGTCTCCCTGCTGGCCTCGCCCGTCGGCGGCCGGCTCGTCCGCCGGCGCGGCCCGCGCGCCGCGCTGGGCCTGGCCGCAGCCCTCGGCGCCGCGGGCTTCGCCTGGCTGGCCCTCGACCACGGCCACACCCTCTCGGTGATCGGCGCCGGGCTGGTCGTCGGCGCGGCCGTCAGCTTCGGCTACGCCGCCATGCCGGCCGTGATCATGGCCAGCGTCCCGCACCACCAGAGCGGCATCGCCAACGGCATCAACTCCATCTCGCGCTCCACCGGCAGCGCGATCGGCAGTGCCGTCGTCACCACGATCCTCGCCTCGATGACGATCGCGGACCTGCCGCCGGGTGTCCCCGCGCTGCCCGCGGAGTCCGGGTTCACCCTCACCTTCTGGATCGGGGCCGTCGCCTTCGCCCTGGTCGCGGTGATCGGCGGAATCGGTCTGCGGGGCCGGACGGGCCCGCCCGCCGCGCCCGCCGCGGCCGCGGGCACGGACCCCGTGGAGCCGGCCGCAAGCGTGGAGCCGGCCGTCGCCGAGAAGACCGTCGCTGAGAAGACCGCCGTTGAGAAGGTCGTCGTGGAGCCGGCCGCCGTCGGCCGCTGACCTGGCCCGCCGGCGCCCGAACGCACGAGATCCCGGGATCACCACGTCCCGGGATCTCTGTGTGCACTTCGCTGACCACCTCGTACAACGACGGGCCTCCCGCGAGGTCACGCGCCGCGGGAAGGATCTTTTCCGCGCCGGGCGGGCCGGTGCCCCGGCCGGTCGCCCACCACACGCCACGCCCGGCCCGCCGCGCGTAGCCTGGAGGCATGTTCAACCGGCAAGCACGTCTGCTGGTACTGGCACCGGTGGCGGCCGGCGCGCTGATCGCCGCCCCGCTCGCGTTCGCCCCGGTCGCCCTCGCCCCGCGCGCTGCGGCCGCCCTTCCCGCGGCCACCTGCTCCGTCTCCGCCGCGTCCGAGGACGGAACCGCCCGGCTCTCCGGCAGCGGGTTCGAGCCGGGGCTCGCGTTCCTGTCCTCACCCACCGCGCCGGGCGGATCGTTCATGATCGGTTCTGACGGCGGCTTCCAGATGATGAACGTGAAGTACGCCCCCTACACGGTGCAGCAGGGCGGCGAGCGCACCGTATGCGGGGGCTTCGGCGGCTGACCGGCGCGGGTGCACCACGTCGGAGTGACACCGGGCGCTGTGTGGATGCGCCAGGACTTGGATCGTACCTGCGGGTATCGGAGCCGGATCGTCCCGGATTTGATAGATGTGGACACAGCCGGTGTTGCTCGTCCGCAGGAAGGACACGGCCATGTTCGATCCACTCCGCCCGCAGACCGTCCCGTGCGCCTACTGCAAGGCAGGCCCGGTGGACGGTGCCGTGCGCACCCTGTGCGCCGCGGAGGGGGTCCTGTCCGTCACCTGGCACACCGACGCCTGCCCGCACCTCGCCGCCGACCGGATCCTCGCCGAGGACAGCAGCTGACGGCGGGCGGTCACGCGCCGGGGGCCACGTACGGGCGGCCGCACGCAGGCGTCACTCGAAGCGCGTGGTGTCGCCCGCCCCGCGCCGTACGATCTCGGCCCCGCCGCCGGAGAAGTCGATGACGGTGGTCGGTTCGGTCCCGCAGTCACCGGAATCGACGACGATGTCCACCACGTGTTCGAGCCGTTCCTTGATCTCCCAGCCCTGGGTCATCGGCTCCGCCTCGTCGGGCAGCAGCAGCGTGCTGGAGAGCAGCGGCTCGCCGAGCTCGGCGAGCAGGGCCTGCGTCACGCCGTGGTCGGGGATCCGGACGCCGACCGTCTTCTTCTTCGGGTGCAGCAGCTGGCGCGGCACCTCCTTCGTGGCGGGCAGGATGAAGGTGTAGCTGCCGGGCGTGGCCGCCTTGACCGCGCGGAACACGTCGTTGTCGATGTGCACGAACTGACCCAGCTGGGCGAAGTTCTGGCAGATCAGGGTGAAGTGGTGGCGGTCGTCGAGGTTCCGGATCGACCGGATCCGGGCGAGGCCGTCGCGGTTGCCGATCTGGCATCCCAGCGCGTAGCAGGAATCCGTGGGATACGCGACGAGCGCCCCGGAGCGGATGCTGTCAGCGATGCCGCTGATGGTGCGCGGCTGGGGGTTCTCGGGGTGGACGTCAAAGTACTTCGCCATCCGCCGAGCCTACGGGATCGGCGGACGGCGGTTCGCCGCGCACGGGGCCGGCGGCGTCCGCGTCCGTGCCCGCGTACGGGTCGCCGCCGCCCGGCGCCCGCCACCCCGGCGGCTCAGGGCGACGGTGCGTCGTGCGGGGATTCCACGCGGCCGAGCCAGGTGGTCAGCAGCGCCTGGAGCTGCGCGGCCTCGTGCGGGCCGAGGTCGTCCAGCAGGCGCCGCTCGTTGCGCATGTGCTCCGTGAACGCCTGGTCGATGAGGTCCCGCCCGGCCGGGGTGAGGGCGACGACCCGGCCGCGGCCGTCGTCGGCCGCGCGGCGCCGGGTGACCAGGCCCTCGCGCTCGAGGCGGTCGACGCGCTTGGTCATGGCCCCGGTGGTCACCATCGTGAAGGCGGCGAGCTCGCCGGGCGCGCGCTCGAAGGGGTCGCCGGCGCGGCGCAGCGCGGCCAGTACGTCGAACTCGCCCTCGGAGAGGCCGTAGCGCCGGTAGACCACGCAGAGCTGCTCCGTGAGCAGCGCCGCCAGCCGGTGCAGCCGCCCGAAGACGCCCTGCGGGGTCACGTCGACGTCGGGGCGCTCGCGGGCCCATTCGGCCTGGATGCGGGCGACATGGTCGGGCGCGGAGCCGCCGCGGGCGGCTCCCGCGGCTCCCGCGGCTCCCGAGACACCCGGGTCGCCACTGTCTTCCCGGGAAGGTACATTGTCTTCCATGGAAGGTATTCTACGCTGGATGCTGGTCACGGCCATCGCGCCGGTCGCCTGGGGGACCACCTACTACGTCACCCAGGCACACCTGCCCGCCGACGCCCCGCTCTACGGCGCCGCGATCCGCGCCCTTCCCGCCGGTCTGCTGCTGCTCGCGCTGAGCCGGAAGCGGCCGCACGGATCCTGGTGGTGGAAGTCCCTCGTGCTCGGCACCCTCAACATGGGCGCCTTCTTCGCCCTCGTGTACGTGTCGGCGCAGCTGCTGCCCACCAGCATCGCCTCGGCGGTCATGGCCACCTCGCCCCTGGCCCTGATGCTGCTCGCCTGGGCGATGGCCGGCGAGCGTCCCGGCGTACGCGCGGTGGCGGGGGCGGTGATCGGAGTCGCCGGTGTGGGGCTGCTCCTCCTGACGGGCGTCACGGCCGTCGACCCCCTCGGCGTACTGGCCTCGGCCGCCGCCCTGCTGATGGCGTCAGTCGGCTACGTCCTCGCCAAGCGGTGGAGCGCCGAGGTCGACGTCCTGGCACAGACCTCCTGGCAGCTCATCGCCGGTGGCCTGCTCCTGCTGCCGCTGGCCGTCGCGGTGGAGGGAGCGCCGCCGCACCTCGACGCCGACGCGCTGATCGCGTTCACGTACGTCACGGTCGTCGGTACGGCGGGCGCCTTCACCGCCTGGTTCGCCGGTCTCGCCCACCTGCCCGCCGCGACGGTCGGCCTCGTCGGGCTCCTCAATCCCGTCACGGGTGTGCTGCTGGGCGTCCTGGTCGCGGGGGACACGCTCACCTCCCGTCAGGTCGCAGGCCTGGCGATGGTCCTGCTCGGCGTCCTCGCCGGCCGGCCACGCCGCCGGACCCCCGCCCCGGGACCCGCCCCCGGGCCCGCCGCCGACAGCCGGTCCGGAACCGGGACAGCGGCCGGGTCCGGGGCATGGAAGCCGCCGCCGGGACGCCCGGCAGGCTGCCGGTGACGCATGGTCAGAGGGCGTCGGAAGCCAGGGTCGCGGGCGTGGAGCCGGCCGGGCGGACCGTGATGCTGTACGCCGCCCGGGTGGGCGTCGAGCGGAAGACCGGGGCGTGGGCGGGCAGCAGGTGTTCCAGCAGCACCGTCGACTCGCGCAGCGCGAACCGCAGCCCCACGCACGCCCGGGGGCCGATGCCGAACGGCAGGTAGCCGCCCGGGTGGGCGGGCCGGGCGCCCGGTGTGGTGCGGCTTGGCCGGCTTGGCCGGCTTGCCTTGCCACCACGGGCATCTCCTGTTCGACCGCTGGGCGGGGTTGCTGAGAGAGCGTCGGCGGCACGGACTGTACGGGAGCGGACGTGTCCGGTGACACCCCGCCTCGTCACGGGCTCCGCCCTGCGCCGATGCCCGTACGCCGCAACCGGCGGCGCCCGGGGCTCGTCTGAGCGGTCGACGGGTGCACGTCACGGCAGCGGGACCGCACGGACTGATGGAGAGCCGGACATGGGACACGGGCGCGGCAGCGGAACACGGTGGGCGGTAACGATCGGGGTGGTGGCGCTGGGCCTCTCGGCCTGTGGCCCGGTGGAGGACCCGGCCGCGGGCGGCGCCGGCACCGCGCCCCCGTCCGCGACCGCCGCGCCGGGCGGAACCCCGGCAAGTCCCGGACCCGGCGGGCCGTCCGGTACGGCGGCCCCCACGACCGGCCCCGGGAGCCCCCTGCCCTCGGGGCCCGGAGCGCCGGCGCCCGTCGTGCGGACCGGAGTGCCGTGGCACCTCGACCGCCTCGACCAGCGGAACCGGCCGCTCGACGGGAAGTTCACCGCGCGGTCCGACGGCGCGGGGGTGAACGTGTACGTGATCGACAGCGGAGTGGACCTCGGCCACGCCGAGTTCGGCGGCCGTGCGAAGCAGGGCGCCGACTTCATCGGGGCACCCGACGCCGGGGACTGCCTCGACGGCCTCGGCGTGGGCCACGGCACGTTCGTCGCCGGCATCATCGCGGGCCGGACCACCGGCGTCGCTCCGAAGGCCACGATCGTGCGGGTCCAGGCCATTGCGTGCGAGGAAGGCGGCGCGAGCGGGCCCGCGACCGCGACCGGGACCGCGACCGGGACCGCGACCGGGACCGCGACCGGGACCGGGACCGCGACCGGGACCGTGAGCGGCGCCGCCCGCGGCTCCGCGACCGGCCCCGCCCGCGGCATCGCGAACGGTCCCGCGTCCCTCCGCGGCCCCGGCACCAAGGGTGTCCCCCCGCTCTCCCGCGCCAAGGACGTCCCTCCGGGCCCCGGGGCACCCGACCCCGCTGCCGAGGCCGCCCTCGTCAAGGCCGCGGACTGGGTGACCGCCCACGCGCGCCGCCCGGCCGTGGTGAACATGTCCCTCAACCTGGCGTACCGCTCCGCCGCCGTCGACGCCGCCGTCCAGCGCATGACCGACGCGGGGATCCCCACGGTCGTCGCGGCCGGGAATTTCAACGACGACGCCTGCGGGCACTCCCCGGTCGGCGTCCGCGGCGCGATCGTGGTCGCGGCCGCCACCACCGCCGACCGGCACTGGAGCGACTCGGCGGCGTTCGGCTCCGGGTACGGCCGGTGCGTGGACCTCTACGCGCCCGGCGAGAAGATCACCTCCGCACTCGCGGGCGGCGGCACCACGGAACTCGAGGGCGCCGCCACCTCATGGGCCACCCCGCACGCCACCGGCGTGGCCGCCCTCTACCTCGCGAGGAACCCCTCGGCGACGCCCGCGCAGGTGCGTACCTGGCTGACGCAGCAGGCGGTACCCGGGGTCCTGTCCGGAGTGCCGCCGCAGACCCCCGACCGGCTCCTCCACACCGGCGGCCTGTGAGCCGAGCCCCGCACGGCGCCTCGCACGGTGCCTCGTCGGCCGGCGGCCGCCGGCCGACGGCCGTCGGGTCCCCGCACCACCATTCGGGGCCCGGCGGTGCTCTCCCTGAGTGACGCCACCGGAGCGTGCGCATGCGGCCGCGGTGAGCGTGGGAGGTTCGATCCCGAAGATGAGGCCGTCTCAGATGCCGTGGACGCGGTGACGCGATGACGCGTCCGCCGGACGGTGGACTTCGTGGGCCTCGCACTCACCGAGAGGAAACCAGATGAGGAAGCTCGCTTGGGTCGGGCGGGGTGTTTCGGCCGTGTCCGGAGCCCTGCTCCTCGGGGCGCTCATGGTCCCGTCCGCGGCCGCGTACAGCACGACGGACGCGGCCACCGACCCCAAGAGCACGACCCGGATGGACCCGAAGAAGGAAAAGAAGTGCCTGGTGCCGCGGCACGTCGCCTCGACCGCCTTCGAATTCGGCCAGCTGAACGGGAGCGTGTTCCGCGTCGCGAACGACCGGAAGGGGCACGCCTTCCTCAGTGACCCCCGCAACCCGGGCGTCTGGGTCAACCTCGGCCTGGTGCCGGGAACGCCGGACTGTGTCGCCGACGTCGCCGTCGCGGCGGTCGACAGCACCCTCAACGCCACAGTGGTCGAGGTCTTCGGGTACCTGAACATCACCCTGCTGGCCGCCAACGGCAGGCAGTACGAGGCGCAGTGCGCCGTCACCAACTACCCCTTCTCGCACGCGAACATCCCGTCGGCCTGCGGGTCCGGCTTCACGCAGGTGGCGGGCACGCCCGTCTGAGCCGCGCGGCGGCACACCGCGCCGTAGGCAACACACCGCACCCGGAGGGCCGGTCGCCACGCGCGACCGGCCCTCCGGCCGTCGCCGCCGGCCGCCGGTCGCCGGCCCCGGGGTGCGCCGGGCGCGCGGCGGGGCCGGCGGCGGTCAGCCGCGCGGGGCGGCGAAAGGGCCGCCCGCGCCGAAGACGAGCTCGGCGAAGTTCTCCCCGATCCGGCGGTGGCCGGCGGTGTCCGGGTGGACCTCGTCGGGCAGCGGCAGCTCGGCGTAGTCCTCCGCGCCGTACAGCGAGCGCCCGTCGAGGTAGTGCAGGTGCGGGTCCCGCGCGGCCCGCCGCGCGGTGAGATGGGCGAGCTCCTCGCGGACGACGCCCAGCGTCAGCCGCCCGGCGGCCCGCTCGGCCGGGTCGCCGAGGGCCCGGAACCGCAGGGCCGTCCCGTCGAACTCCGCCGCGAGGGGACCCGGCGTGTCCTCGTGAATGGGACACAGGACGGGGGAGACGACCAGCAGCGGCGTGTCCGGGTGCCCCTCCCGGATCGTGTCCAGGAACCCGTGGACCGCGGGGACGAAGGCGCGCAGCCGCATCAGGTCGGTGTTGACCAGATTGATGCCGATCTTGACGCTGATCAGGTCCGCGGGCGTGTCGCGCAGGGCGCGCGCGGTGAACGGGTCGAGCAGGGCGTTCCCGCCGAAACCGAGGTTGATCAGTTCCACGCCGCCCCGGGCGGCGGCCAGCGCCGGCCAGGTCGAGGCCGGTCCGTCCGTGCTGGAGCCGTGGCTGATCGAACTGCCGTGGTGCAGCCACACCCTGCGGCCACGGTCCGGCGCGGCCTCGACCGGCGCGTCCGTCCGCAGGGCGATCAGCTCCGTGATCTCGTTGTACGGGAGCCAGATCTCGACGTCCTTCACCCCGGCGGGCAGCCCCGTGAACCGGACGGTGCCGGGCGCGCCGGGCGTGGCGACCACGGCGCCGGTGGCCATGTCGATGGTGTGGAGGTTTCCGCCCGCCACAGCGGCCCGCGCGGTCGGACGGCCGTCGACGAGGAGTTCGTACACGCCGTTCGGGCGCGCCGGACCGCCGCGATGGACGGTCTTCGTGGCCAGCGCGTCCAGCTCGATCGCCGTGGCGGCCGTACGGAAGACCAGCCGCACCCCGGAGGGCTGGGCCTCGACCTGGGCCAGGTAGGGGTCGGGGAACTGCTCGCGGGCCCGGGCGGGCAGCCGGTGCGGCAGGATGCCGTGCGCGGTGCGCTCCACGTCGAGCGCGCCGCGCAGGAGGTGGGGCCCGACGGGGGTGGTGAGCCAGTCGGTCACGCCGTCCGCCTCCCTGCGCACGAATGGATCATGCCGGTCATCATGACGTCCGCGCCGGGGCTTCGGCGAACGAGTTTCCGGCTCCACGGCGGTCGCGAGGGCGGCCGGGCCGCGCGGTTCGGCCCGGCGGGCCAGCTCCGCGGGTCGGCCCCGCGGGTCGGCCCGCCGGTCAGCCCAGCCAGAAGGCCCCGCCGGTCAGCCCCGTGAGCCAGCCCCTCGGCTCGGCCCCGCCGGTCAGCCGCGCCGGTCGGCGGCGTCGAACCGGGCCAGGGCCAGGGCGCCGGGGCTCAGGGCCTCCTCCAGGGCGTGGCGGGTGGCCCGGTTCAGGCCGCCCAGCCCCTCCTCGGTCTCGTCCGCCGCGTCCCGGGCGATCTCGGCGGCCACCTCGCGCGCCGGGGTATGGGGCCCCAGCTTGCCCACCGCCGCGGCGGCCCGCGCCGGGGTGAGCAGTCCGGCGGCGTGCGCCAGCAGCCAGCCGGGCACGCCCGCCGCGCCTTCGGCGGGGACCCGGTAGGGGCGGGCGCCCGCGAACCGTTCGTCCTCGGCGAAGGCCGGCTGCTTGAGCTTGGCCATCGGCGGGGTCTGCGTCCGGGACTCCCCGGCGGGCTTGACCACGATGCCCTCGGCGAGGTTGCCGGGCAGTGCGGGCAGACCGAGCAGCGCGGGCAGCCGGGTCGGGAAGACCACGGGCAGCTGCCCGACCCGGGCCAGGGTGCCCTGCGCCAGCAACGGCGCGCACATCAGCCCGGCGGCCCGCGCCGCGGTGCGCAGCGCCCGGTCGGCGACCCAGACCGGACCGCCGTCCACGGGGGCGACGGTCGCGTCGAAGGGCAGCCAGAGCAGGTCCGGGGCGTACCAGACACCGGTCTGTACGGGTTCGGCGGCCGCGACCGGCGCGACGTCGGGGTGCGGGTAACGGCCACCCGCCAGTTCGCCGTAGAGCGTCACGGTCGCCGACCCGGCGGCCCCGTACCGGTCCCGCAGCAGCGCGGCGCAGCGGCTCGCGGCGACCGCCAGCGCCGGCCAGATCCGGCCGACACCGAAGAAGTCGTCCAGGCCGCCGTCCCCGAGGAGTTCACGCCGCTTGGCGGGACGCAGCCCGCTCGCGTCGCACACGACGGCGAAGTTGGCGCCGTGCACCTTCTCCTGGGCGACCCAGTCCCGCCCGCCGGCCTCGCCCAGCCGGCGGCCGGCGGGAATCTTCGGATACGGGGACCAGGAGCGGGACTCTGCGGACACCGCGCGATGCTAACCGCCGGCCTGCGCCCGCGGCACCGTATTTCCCCCGGCGGGCGGCCCGGGTCAGGGGCGGATGGCTTCCGCCACCCAGCCGTACGGGAGTTCGCGGCCGTCGACGGTGGCCGCCTCCACCGTGTCGGTCCGCGGGTCGATGTCCACCTGCACGCCGTCGCCCTCGTAGCGGGGGGAGCCGCTCGCACCGGTGGCACCCGTGGCCACGACCGTCGCGGAACGCATCGCGGCCCCGTGGTCGGTGTGCCCGTCGGTGTCCGAGAGCTGGGGCTTCAGTACCACGGTGTAGCGCTCAGGGGGCTGGCTCATGGCACCGAGGCTAGCGCCCGCCCCCGCGCCCCGCCGCTTCCCACGCCCGACGGCCCGACGGCCCGACGGCCCGACGGCCCGACGGCCCGACGGCCCGACCGGCGGACCACGGTACTAGGGGCGCAGGCCCTGGGCCGTGCGGCGGACCTGGAGGGCCAGTGGTTCCGGGAGGGCGGCGTAGCCCGTCTCGATCACCGCCTTCCGGCCCGCCACGTTCACCGTGTCGTCCAGGAAGGCCCGCAGCCGCGGCAGTGACTCGGCCCGGTTCCCCTCCTCGCACACCACCGTGTACGCCACCTGCACCACCGGGTAGGCGCCGGGTGTCCTCGTCGCCGGGTCGAGGCTGAGCGGGGCCCCGCCCGTCTTCGCCACCGGCGCGGCCGCCGCCAGCGCCAGGGCGGCGGAGTCCGGCCCCACGGGCACCGGAGCGCCCGCCGCGGTCATGAGCGCGGCCGTACGGCGGCCCTGCGTGCCGCTCAGCGCCGTGAAGGAGATCGACCCCTGGGTCTGGGCGACCTCCGCGACCTGGTCCTTCGCCGCCGTCACCGACCCCGTGAGCAGGGTCGTGGCCGGCTGGTGGGGCCAGGCCGCGGGCGCGGCCCCGGCGAGGTACTGCGTGAAACCGAGCGTGATCGAGCTCGCGGCCGCCGGGACCACCGTCGTCAGCTCCGTGTCCGGCAGCATCACGCCCGGGTTGAGGCGGGCGATCGCCGAATCGTTCCACCGCAGGATCTTGCGGTCGAAGATCCCGGCGAGCGTCTGCGCGTCCAGCGTCAGGGAGTCCACCCCCTCCAGCCGGTACACCACGGCGATCGGCACGGCGTCCAGCGGCAGCTGGAGCGCGGGCCTGCCGCCGCAGCGCGCGGCGGACTCGGTGGAGTGAGCGGCCGTCAGGGGCGTGTCGACGACCGCGAAGTCCGTCTGCCCCGACAGGAACTGCGTCAGGCCCGCGCCCGATCCGATGGGCTGGTAGGACACCTCGCTGCCCTGGCACCGCCGCGCGTGGTCGGCGGCCCAGCGGTCCAGGGCGGGCTTCTGTACGGAGGAACCGGCGCCCCTCAGTGCTCCGGCGGGCCCGCAGGGCGCCGGGGCGAGGTCCGCGGCCGGGCTCGCGGCCCGGTCCGCGCCCTTGCCGTCGCCCGCCTTCCCGTCGCCGTTGGCCAGCAGCGGTACGGCCACCGCCGTCGCCGCCGCGGCGAGGGCGACCGCTGCCGCCGCGAACAGCGCGCGCCGGCGGCCCCGGTGGCCGACCGGCGACGGTCGTGGGTCGCCGGGCGGCGACGCGGGCCGCGTGGGCGACTGCGGCGGCGCGGGTGATTCCGGCGGCGTGTCCGCTGCGGGCACCCGCGCGACGCGGGGATCCGGGGCGCCGGCCGGTCGTGCCCCGGTCACGGGGAAGCGGTCCGCGACGCCCGGGGCGGGCGGGTCCACCACGGTCGCCGGCGGTGGCGTGGGCGTCGCGGCGGGCGGGGGTGGTACGGCCGGTCCGGCGAGCGTGGACAGCAACCGGTCCACCGTCGCCCGGCCGGCCGGGTCCTTGACCAGGCAGGAGTCGACCAACGGCCGCAGCTCCGGCGCGACCCCGGCCAGGTCCGGCTCCTCGTAGACCACCCGGAACCCCACGGCGTGCGTGCTCTCGGCGTCGAACGGCCCGTGCCCGGTGGCGGCGTACACCAGGACCGACCCCAGCGCGAAGACGTCCGCGGCCGGGGTGAGGGGCTCGTTGCGGAACTGCTCGGGGGCCATGAACGGCGGTGTGCCCACGACCAGTCCGGTGCTGGTCAACGGCGCGGCGTCGGAGACGCGGGCGATGCCGAAGTCGATGACGCGCGGCCCGTCCTCGGCGAGCAGCACGTTGCCGGGCTTCAGATCGCGGTGGATCAGCCCCGCCCGGTGGATGTCGCGCAGCGCCTCCACCAGCCCCGCCGCCAGCCGCCGCACCCCCGGCGCGTCCAGTGGACCGTACGTCGCGACGGCGTCGGCCAGCGAGGGGCCCGGGACGAACAGCGTGGCCAGCCAGGGCTCGTCGGCGTCGGGGTCGGCGTCCACCACGGGCGCGGTGAACGCGCCGCTGACCAGGCGCGCGGCGGCGACCTCCTGGCGGAAGCGGGCACGGAAGGCGCCGTCCCCCGCCAGGTCGGGCCGGATGACCTTGATGGCGACCTGCCGCCCGGACACCGACCGGGCGCGGTAGACCACGCCCATCCCGCCGGCGCCGAGCCTGCCCTCCAGCCGGTACCCGCCGACGGTACGCGGATCGCTCTCCGCCAGCGTCACGTGCGCCTCCCCGGGCCCGGTGCCGCGGCCGCGAAACGGACCGGGCGGACCCGCCGGAACCGGTCGAGGTCCGATGCCCACCCCGGGTCCCGCCCGGCCTTCCCCAGCTGCCCCGCCGGCGGGCGGAAGCACTCCCCGATGCCGCTCATGGCGCCATGCTAGAGGCGCGCGGGCGGGCGGGATCCCTCAGGTGGCATGCGCCGGATCGGCCCCGTCCACCGGGCCGTTCAGCCGCCGAGGCCGGCCTGCGCCCGCTGCGGTGCCTCGCGCTCGACGATGGCCGCACGGCACGCCTGCACGAACTTCCGGTACTGGGCGTTGGACTTGCACGACTTCCCGCGCTCTCCCGGCGAGTCGGCGGTCGCGGAGAAGAAGCTGTCGCGCAGTTCACGCGTGAGCTCCAGCTGTGCGCCCTTGCCGGTCATGGTGCGGTTGCAGATGTTGCGCTCCTCGTCCCCGTTGACCGCCCCGCTGCCGGGGAAGATCTGGAAACCGGCGTTCCTCAGGTGCTTGGTCAGGATCGCGCGGAAGACGTCGTCGAGCCCGCCCACGACCACGCCCTTCTTGTCCGGGAGCTGCTCCGGGTGGTCCTTGTACCGCGGGTGCGCCTGCTCCCACCGCAGGCCGTGCACGCTCAGGGTGTTGAGGCTGCCGGCCGTCATCGACACGGCCACGTGGTCGTCGCAGTGGACCGCGGTGACGTGCAACTGCTTGTTGGTCAGCAGGTTGCCGTCCGCGTCCTTGGCGGTGCCGCTGCGCATCCCCTCGAACATCCAGAAGTCGTAGAGCGGTTCGCCCTCCGCCAGCCCGGGGTAGACCGCTCCGGCCCGCTCCGGCTCGGGGTACGGCTCCGGGTCGTATCCGGCGATGCCCAGGCACAGTTCGCTCGTGCCGACCTCGATCCCGCCGCCGTGGATGGCCAGGACCGTCGTCAGCGCGTACGCGGACTGCCCGGCCTTGTCGAAATCCCTCACCTCGTGGCGCTTGAAGCGCCGTGCGAAGTCCTTGCCCTCGCCGTCGGCGGGGTCGGCCGACGCGGCGAAGTGCCGGTAGAGCTCGGTGTTGGAGGTGTACAGTTCGTCCGCGGACGAGGCCCGCGCCGTCCCGGCGGACAGCGCCGACAGCAGCGGCGCGCCCGCGGCGGCGGCGACCAGCCCGGTCAGCAGGGTCCGGCGGCCGGTCCGGACGCCCGGGACCTCCGCGCCGCCCTGTCCGTGGACCGCCCCGTGCGTCGCCCCGTGCGTCGTCGCGCCGTCCGTCGCGTGACCGGTTGCGTGCTCCGTCTCGTGCTTCTTCCGCTGTCGCACAGGCCCCCCTGGTTGTGATCATGAAGATGCGGTGGGCGCAGCGTAGCAACGTCCCGCCCCCCTCGTTCCCGGCACGGCGCCCGGCTCACGCCGCCACGGCGGAGGTGACCACCAGCGGCGGGCGCGCCCGTTCCCCGGTCCAGAGCCGGCTCCGCACGAGCTCCGCGTCGGCGACGTCGAGCGCCTCGGTCACGGTCGGGCGGTGCAGGACGACGTCCCGGAAACCGGCCCGCTCCAGCAGGGCCGGCAGCACGTCGACGGGCCAGGCGTGGTTGCGCACCTCCTGCCAGGAACCGTCGGTGCGGCGCAGCCGTACGGTCATCTCCTCCCCGGGGCGGTACGGCGCCTGCGCCCCGGCGACCCGCAAGGAGGCGTACTCCACGCCGCCGCAGGCGGGATCGGTGGTCAGCAGCACGAGCGGCGCCGCGGGGCGCAGCAGTCGGCGGATCTCGGCGAGCACGGCTCCCACCGCCTCCTCGGTGGGCAGCGAGGCGAGGACGTGATTGCACATCGCGGCGTCGGCACAGCCGTCCGGCAGGCAGCCGACGCGTCCGCGCTCGACCAGGTGGTACTCCGCCACGGCCGTCCCCGTGCGCCGGGCCAGCGCCAGCATCTCGGGGGAGGAGTCCACGCCCAGGACCCGTACGCCGAGCCGGCGGGCGGCCTGGCCGGCCACCTGCCCCGGCCCGCAGCCGTAGTCCACGAGCACCGCGTCCGCCACCGGGCCGCCGGCCATCCGGCGGGACAGGGCCTCGAACACGAACGGGTAGCCGAGCAGCCAGTCCGTGGCCGCCTCCACCGCCGCGAAGGCCCGCGCCCCGGCCTGCCCGGACCAGGCGGTCTCCCGTCGCTCCGACCCGTTCCCCACAGCTGCCCACCATCCTGTCCGGCCGGTACCGCACCGGGATGACTCCCACCGCCGATCGGCGAGCGGCCGCCGTGCTGCCCGTGCTGCCCGTGCCGCCCGTGCTGCCTCCGGCTGTCCCGTGCCGGCCGGTTTCGTCCCGCCCTGCCGTTACGGCACAGGGCGGACGCGGACCACGCGGGCCGGGGCCTGGCCGCCGCCCGAGGGGAGTATCCGCACCTCGCCCTGGTCGCTGATCTCCGCCCGGACGATGCCGGACGCGTCCTCGTAGACCGGGTGCCCGCCCGGCCCCGTCCCACCGGCGGCCGCCACCACCACGACGTCCTCGCCCGCTTCGGGGTCCTCGGAAAACACCAGCTCGTACCGCTGGGTACTCATGCACGCCCTCCTCTGCCCGGCGACACCGGCCCCCACCACCATCATGCGCGCGGGGCGCGGCCGCCGCCCCCCGCCCCGCCCGCCGTGCCGCGCCCGGCGCCGGATGCCCGTCAGGCATGACGCCGGTACAGCCGGGCCAGGCCCGTGGCGGGCCGGGGTCCGGCCCGGTCCAGCTCCTCCACCAGGCGTTCGGTCCGCTTGCGGACCCCCAGCTCGTCCAGGACCCGGTCCACCTCGGCGAGCAGCGCCCCGTGCAGCTGCCACTGCGCCGGGTCGGCCGCCACCTCGTCGAGCAGCAGCCGCGCCAGGCGGTCGCGGGCGCCGCGGGCCGCCGTCAGCGCGCGGTCGAGGTCCTTCTCGGCCTGTTCGGCGTTGGCGCTGATCTGCGCGGTGACCAGCGAGGCGAAGCTCGCCACGGCCGCCGCCAGGTACCCGAACAGCTCACGCAGCGCGACACCGATGTGCTCCGGGTACAGGGCCCCGTCGGGGCGCGCCTTCGCCAGGTCGGTCAGGGTGCGGCAGGACACCCGGAGCACCACCGCGCAGATCTCCAGCGTGTCCAGGCCGGTGCGCAGCACCACCCGCTGCATGAGGCTCTCCTTCACCCGGGGGTTCATCCGCAGGCTGTCCTCGGCCTGCCGCAGCGCCGCGTCCACGCGCACGATGTCGTGGTCGAGACGGCGTGCCTCGTGGAGCCGTTCGGCGGCCTCCCGGAACGCGGCGCTCCCCGGGCGGCCGGTGAGCCCGTCCCGCATGTGCCCCAGCAGCTCGCCCATCCGGGCGGCGAGCCCGGTGATGGCGGCCCCCGCCGGCTCGGTCCACACGGGCGGGGCCAGGAGCAGGTTGAACAGCAGTCCGACGGCCGCCCCGATCAGGGTCTCCAGGACCCGGTCCCAGGCCGTCGCGCCCACCTGCGCCACGCCGAGCACCAGCATGGCGCTGATGGCGACCTCGGGCACGAACTCGTCGACGCGCACGAGGTGCCCGACCGCCAGCGAGGCGAGGATGACCAGCCCGAGGCTCCACCAGGTCAGCCCGACCAGCGTACTGAACAGCACGGCGACCAGGACCCCGGCGACCACCGAGTTCACCCGCCGGATGCCCGTGGTCAGCGTCGTGTAAAGGGTCACCTGGACCACGAGGAGCGCGGTGAGCGGCGCGGTCAGGGGCACCGGCTCGCTGCTGAGCGCCAGCGCGACGACGTAACTGACGACGGCGGCGGCGGTCGAGCGCACCGCCTGCACCACCAGGGGCTCCCGGCGGTGACGCACCAGGCGCCCGAGATCACGGACGGAATCGGGGATCACGGCGTTCGGCATATGCGCCCCCCTTCCCCGGGAACGCCGAAGAACACCTCCCGCCGCGCCGCCGTGCCCTGAGCGCCCGTCCCGCTACGGGGCGTGCGCGGCCCCGGACGTGAGACCGGCCCGGTCCAGCGCGCGGCGCATCGCGGGCAGGTCCGGGTCCGGGTCCGCGGGCTCGGAACCGCCCGCTGCACCGGCGGCCGTGAACAGCGACTCCAGGACCCGCGGGTCCAGCCGGCCGGCCTCGGCGGCTTCCAGGAGCTCCGCCGCCGCGTCGGCGTCCAGCCGTCCGCGTTCCTGGTCGGTGCTGGTCAGCACGGCGAGCACCTCCGGGCGGTCCACGAAGCGGCGCATGCCGCAGTCCAGCCCGTCGTCGCCGAGGTCCTCGGGGTACGGCGCACGCGCCCAGGCGCCGTTCTCGTACCAGTAGACGCAGCCCAGCTCCCCGCCGTCGAGCCGGTGGCGCAGCTCCTCGTACGGGAGCCAGTCCGGGCCCTGCGCCAGCATGTCGACGGCGGGCTCGTGCCACTTGACGCCGCTCGACTCGTCCTCGCCGTAGAGCACGTACCGGCCCTCGCCCATCGCGGACATCGTCCACCAGGTACAGCCGCAGTCGTCGAGGTGGAGACCCTCGTCGTCGATCCAGTGCCCGGTGCGGTGGACGCCCTGGCCCTCCGCCTCGGCGGTCGCCTCCCAGACGGCGACGAGCGCCCAGCGCGCCCACAGCACCTCGGCCGCCGGCAGGTCCCCGGGCCGTCCCGGCCGGTGAATCGTCATGGTGCGTTGGCTCCTTCGTGCCCGGTGACGCGATCTTTCGCGCCGATCGTACCGAGCCGTGCGATGGGCCACATGGCTGACGGGGACGGGGGCGGTGTTACGGCACGGGCGGAGTCTCGTTGCCCCTGCATGACCGATCTCATGGTGAAGATCCCGGCCGACTGGCTGGCCCGGGTGTTCCTTTCGCTCCGGCGCGGTTCCTCGGACGACGCGCAGGCCCTGGCGGCGGAGCTGCGGCCGTTCACGGAACGGCCGGGCCAGCGGGTCCCGGTTCCCCGGGCGACGGTGCTGCGGACCGAACGGGCGCTGCGCGGCGAACTCCAGTGCGCCGAGGGCTCCGAGCGGCGCGCCCGGCTGGCCGAGGAGGCCGAGTACCTGATCGGCGCCCGCCTCCGCCATTAGCCCGACCCGGCCGGCCGGTTCGCGCCGTTCGGCGGCCGGGACCGCAGCCGTGTGCGGGACCATGGCGCGTGGCGTCGGGCAGAGCGGGGCAACGGCCGACAACAGCAGACAACGGTGGACAGCGGCAGACGGTGGGAGACAGTCGCAGACGGCGGCAGACAGGGAGCGGATATGCGCGGCGGTACGGTCACGGTGGTCGGCGGATCCATCGCGGGCTGCGCGTTCGCCTCGGCGGCCGCGCGCGCCGGCGCGGACGCGGTCACGGTGCTGGAGCGCTCCGAGGGGCGGCTGGCGGACCGGGGCCTGGGGCTGTGCGTCCACGACGACCGGGCCGCCGAGCTCACGGCCGCCGGCACGCTGCCCCCGGGGATCGCCGCGCACCGGCTGGCCCGCCGGCGCTGGGTCGTGCGGGACCCGGCCGGCCCGGCCGGGCGGGTCTTCTGGGACCAGCCGTTCCCCTTCCACTCCTACCACTGGGGCCTGTTGTGGCAGGGCATGCGCGAGGCGACCCCGGCCTCGGTCGACTACCGGCACGGCGTGACGGTCACCGGCGTGGCCGCCGCCGACGGCGGCGACCGTGCCGAGGTGCACCTGGCGGACGGGGGCGTCGAGGCGGGCGACCTGGTCGTCGGTGCGGACGGCTACCGCTCGGTCGTACGGCGGGCCGTCAGCCCCGACTCCCGGCCGGACTACGCCGGCTACATCTGCTGGCGCGGCAACTTCGACGCCCGGCGGCTGGCGGCCGTCGGCGAGGAGCACTGGCCCTCCGAGGCGGTCACGACCGTCTGCTTCGAGGGCGGCAGCTGCGTCGTCTACCGCATCCCGGGCCCGGACGGCCTGCGCGTGAACTGGGTCCTGTACGCCGTGCCCCCGCCCGCCGCGGGGCTGCGCCTCGACGACCCGACCAGCTTCCCGCCGGGCCGGGTGACCGCCGAACTCGCCGTCGGCCTCACCGCGTTGCTGGACCACGCGTTCCCGCCGTACTGGGCCCGCGTCCTGGCGCTGACGGACCCCGAGGACACCTTCGTCCAGCCCATCTACGACCTGGAGACCGCCCCCATCACCGCGGGGCGCCTGCTGCTCGCGGGCGACGCCGCGACCGTCGTACGCCCCCACAACACCAGCGGCGCGGCCAAGGCCCTGCAGGACGCCACCGCCTTCGAGGCCGCCTGGCGCTCCGCCGCCACCTGGGACGAGGTGCTGCACGGGTACCGGTCGGCCCGGGGCGCGGCGGGCCGCGAACTGGTCGCCCTGGCCCGCCGCCTCGGCCGCGCCCAGGTGGAACGGACCCCGCCCTGGTCCACGATGCGGCCCGGCGACGCGCACGCCTGGTGGCAGGACCAGCTCGGCGGCGCCCCCGGCATCGGCGGCCAGGCCATGTGCCCGGCCACGGCGGCGCAGGACCCGCGTCACTGATCCCCGCTGATCCCCGCGATGCCGTAGGCCGCGGGCGGTCTTCACGGCCCGGCCCCGCCGGGTATTCCTGGAGGTATGGGGGCGGACGGGGAGCGGGCGGGACACGGGCGTGGCGCGGTGGCGGCCGCCGTGATCGGGGCGGCCGGCGCCCCCGTACTGTCGGCGGGCCTCGCCCTGGCGGGCGCGTGGCTCGGGGCGAACGTGCGCTGGGGCGCCCTGTGGGGAACGCTCGGCTTCGTCGGCGCGTTCGGCGTACTGGCCCTCGGTCTGCGCGGGCGGTACTCCCTCCTCGCCTTCCTCGCGGCAGGGCTCTCCCTGGTGTCCCTTCCGCTCGTCTACGAGGCGGTGGAGGAGTACACCTTGCGGGAGCGGGGCGTACGGGTCGGCTGTCTCGCGGTCCTGGCCCGGATCCTCGACGACGTGCGGCGCGCCCGCCGGTTCGGCGGGCTCAGGCCGAGGCGCGGCGTACGAGCGTGGTGGCGGTGATCACGGGAGCCGGCGGGCCGCCCGCGTCGGGCCCGTCCAGGGTGTGCAGCAGCAGGCGCGCCATCAGGCGGCCCATGCCCTCGATGTCCTGACGTACGGTCGTCAACGGCGGATCGGTCGATTCCGCCACCAGTTCGGCGTCGTCGAATCCGACCAGCGCCACGTCACCGGGAACACTCAGCCCCCGCTCGCGCAGCACCCGCAGCGCGCCCGTCGCCATCAGGTCGTTCCCGGCGAACACCGCGTCCGGCGGCTGCCGCTCCAGCAGCTCCGCCATCGCGCGGGCCCCGCCCGCCGCGGTGAAGTCGCCCTCGGCGACCAGCGCCGGATCGCCGCCGGGCAGCACGTCCCGGTACCCGTCCAGCCGGTCGGTCGCCGAGGTCTGGTCGAGCGGGCCGGCGATGTGCGCGATGCGCCGCCTGCCCAGGGACTTCAGGTACCGTACGGCCTCCCGCGCGCCGCCCCGGTTGTCCGCGTCGACGTAGGTGACCCCGCCCGCCGCGCCGGGCCCGGCGGTCCAGCCCGGGCGGCCGCCGTAGACCGTGGGCATGCCGATGCGGCGGGTGAGGGCGGGCAGCGGGTCGTCGGTGTGGAGGGAGAAGGCCAGCGTGCCGTCCACGTGACCGCCGACCAGGTAGCGCTCGATGCGGTCGTAGTCGCCGGGGTCCTCGACCAGCAGCAGGACGAGCTGGGTGTCGTGCGCGGTCAGCTCCTTGCTGATGCCGCGCACCTGCCGGGAGAAGAAGGGATCGGAGAAGATCCGGGCCTCCGGCTCGGCGATGATGACCGCCACCGCGCCGCTGCGCCGGGTCACCAGGGTCCGGGCGGCCTGGTTGGGCACGTAACCGAGCTCCCGGATGGCCTCCCGTACCCTGTCCACGACGTGGGCGCGGACCCCCGCCCCGCCGTTGACGACGCGCGAGGCGGTGGCCCGGGACACCCCGGCGCGCGCGGCCACCGCTTCGAGGGTGGGGCGGCGGTGCCGGGGCGGCGCGGGAAGCGGTTCGGGCACGGAAGGCTCCTCATGCGTGTCCGGCGGGGGTTGCCTGGCCGGTCAGCAGGTTATCGGCGTACCGCCGGGAGCGCTCCCGTTTCCCGGCGGGCCGGCCACCGGGGGCATGGATCCGGCCGAGCGGCGGCCGGCGCGTCCGGCGGGTCCGGCCCGGTCAGCGCCCGAAGTGGAACCAGTTGACGTTCACGAAGTCGGCGCCCTGGCCGCTGGTGAAGGTCAGGTACACGTCGTGCCTGCCCGTGACGCCGGTGATATTGGCCGGGACCGTCCGCCAGTTCTGCCAGCCGCCGGTGTTCGCGAGGGAGAAGCTGCCGACGGGAGGGTTGCCGGGGCTGTCCAGCCGGACCTCGACGAGGCCGCTGACACCGCCGGCGGCGCCGCTGGCGACGCGCCCGTAGAACTGCCGCGCCGCGGCGGACCCGAAGTCGACGCCCCGGTAGAGGGCCCAGTCGCCGTGTCCCAGCATGCTGAGGTTCTGGCCGCCGCCGCTGTCGGTGGTGGTCTCGCGGCCGGTCCCCGCCTGGCCGTCGTAGGACTCGGCCTGGATGGCGGCGTACGCGTCGCGGTTGCCGGCGGGCGGCGTGGTGGGTGGGGTCGTCGGGGGTGTGGTGGGCGGGGTGGTGGGCGGCGTGGTGGTGCCCGCCGTGCGCAGGACGGACACGTAGTCGACGGTCATCGGGTGGCCGGGCTGGGTGCCGGCGTCGGGTCCGCCGCCGAAGGCGTCGGGGAAGCCGCCGCCCATGGCGACGTTCAGGATGATGAAGTACCCGTGGTTCGTGGCGTTGGCCCAGGTGACCGGGTCGACCTGGTCGGCCCGCACGGTGTGGTACGTGATCCCGTCGACGGAGAAACGTATCTCCTCGACGGCGGTGGACCGGTCCCACTCCGCCGCGTACGTGTGGAAGCCGGCCTGGCAGCTCGCGCCCGGGCAGGGGCGCTGGCCGCCGATGCCGGACGTCTCGTTGCAGGGGCCGCCGGGGCTGGTGCCGCAGTGCAGGGTCGACCAGACGTTGTTGAGGCCCTGCACGTTCTCCATGATGTCGATCTCGCCGATGCCGGGCCAGTTCCACCAGTTGCCCCGGTACGGGGCGCCGAGCATCCAGAAGGCCGGCCAGTAGCCCTTGGCCGCCGGGCCGGTGACGTTCGGCATCTGGATGCGGGCCTCGGCGCGCAGCGTGCCGCCCGCCGGGGGTTCGAAGTCGGTGCGCCGGGTCTCGATGCGGCCGGAGGTCCAGTTGCCGGCGGTGTCGCGGCGGGGCGTGATGCGCAGGTTCCCGGCGCCGTCGAGCGAGACGTTCGCGGGGTCGGAGGTCATGGTCTCGATCTCGCCGGTGCCGAAGTTGGCGGGGCCTCCGGGATAGCTCGTACCGGTGGTGTACTGCCAGTTCGTGGGGTTCACGCCGGAGCCGGCGGGTCCGTCGAAATCGTCCAGGAACACCTGCGTCCAGCCCGGCGGGACCGGGGGAGCGGCGGCGTTCGCGGGCATGACGGCGACCACGGCGGCCGCCGCGGCCACGGCCAGGGCGCCGAACGCGGCGATGGCGGCGCGCCGGACGGCGGCGGCCGGTCGTCGTCTGCTGCCGGAAGTCTCACGCATGGTGCCCTCTCTCAGGCGCCGGACGGCGCGGTGGGGGGAGTGGGGGGCGGCACGTATTGAGAGCGCTCTCAACACGCGCCGCTGACACTGTCCTCCCGGCCCCTGGGGGCGTCAAGGGTGCGAGCGGTCAACGGGCTCGAGTGCGACCGGAGTTCATGAGGTGCAGCGGGGCCGGGGCGGGCCGGCGCCGGGGCGGGCCGGCGCCGGGGTACGGCCATGATCCGCCGGACAGCCCCTGCCCCCCGCGGCGGCGTCGGTGGACGACCGCCGCGGGGGGCGGCTGCCGCGCGGAGGGCGGCGGGGCGATCACTGCGCGCCGTACTACTTCTTGACGGGCTCCAGGCACAGGACGAACTTCTCCTGCTCCCACTGCTGCGCCAGCGCGGCCTCGCCCACGGTGCAGGCGTTGGTGTCGAAGGTGTTCTCGACGACCTTGAGGACCTTGTAGTTGGCGTCCTTGTCGTCGCAGCCCTTCGTCTCGACGTCCGGGTTGGTGTCGCTGCCGGTCACCTTGACGCAGTCGCCGGCCTCGGCGCGCACCGGGGCGTTGAAGAAGTACGAGACGCCCACCTTCACGACGACGGCGGCCACGATGAGCGCGAGGACGCTGAGGGCCTTCCGCGCCTTGCCGCCCTTGGGCTTCGGGGCCTCGGGGGCGGGCGTGACGGGAGCCTGCGGCGTGGCGTTCTCGTCCTGCGGCGAGGGCGGGGTCGACATCAAGGGGTCCTTCCGGGGGAGGGTCATCGAACGCCCGAACGCTACAGAGCACGTAAGTGGCAAACCGGACTGTGGGGCGGATGCGGAGATGAGATGCGGAGTTGTGATGAGGCCATGGCAAAACCGTGATCGGCCCGGTTCCGCCGGCACGCCCTCACCGGCCACGACGAGTGGGGCCCCGCCGATGGCGGGGCCCCACTGGGTTCCGGCGTACGCCGCCGGAGGGCGGCCTTGGACGGTGGCTTCAGCCTGTTGCCTCAGACGGTGGCCAGTTGCGGGATCAGGCGCAGGGCGTTGTCGTGGAGGACGCCCTGGAGCTGCTCCGGCGTGAAGGACGGGTCCGCGTCGAGGGCCGGGAGGGCCAGGTCCGTCACCGTGTCGGCGGGCGCGGCGGGCCAGTCCGTACCGAAGAGGATGTGGTCGGCGGGCACCTGGGCGAGCAGCGTGGCCGCCGGAGCCATGGGGCCCGCCGTGTCGTAGTAGAAGCGGCGCAGGTGGTCGCGGACCGCCGCCGGGTCCACGGGCGGGTCGCAGAACCGCCCCAGGGCCTGCATGCGCGTCGCGATGTACGGCAGGAAGCCGCCCGCGTGCGGCAGGATCACCGAGATGTCGGGGAAGCGGTCCAGGGTCCGCTTGCTGATCATGTTCACGGCCGCCCGCGTGGTGTCCAGCAGGAAGTCGCACATGAAGTTCGGGATCCCCGGAACCGTCGGCGCCCCGGGCGGGCCGCCGCCGCCCGGAAGGTGGTGCGGATGGGTGTCCACCACGGCGGAGAAATCGTTCAGCTCGGCGAACACCCGGTCGTAGGACGGGTCGCCGAGGTACACGCCGCCGTAGTTGGCCGTCACGTTCACGCCCACGGCACCGAGCTGCCCCAGTCCCCGGCGTACGGCCCACGAGGACGCGTCGAGGTCGTCCAGGAACAGCGGCGCGTAGAACGAGAACCGGCCCGGGTACGCGTTCACCACGTCGATCATCGAGCGCAGCGTGATGGCGACGGCCTCGCGCAGCTGCGCCGACGAACGGTAGCGCGCCGGCAGCATGGGCTTGAGGACGGCGGTGGCGACCCCCGCGCGGTCCATGAAGGCGATCGCGTCCTCAGGCCCGAGCCGCGCCCACGGAGGCAGTTGCTGCGGTGTGATCAGGTCGTGGTGCTCGGCCCACTCGCGCCATTCCGGCGCGCAGTAGTGCTGGTGCATGTCGATTTTGGGATGGCCGCCGTGCGCCTCGGCCGACGGGCGCGCGGCGTCGCCCAGCGGGGCGTGGACGGGCGCCTGCGCGCCCCTGCCCGGACCGGTGCTCACGCCCGCGACGGCGGCGGCCGCCGGGGGAGCTCCCGCGAGGTCCATGCCCGAGCTGCTCAGGGAGTTCTGCATGCCGATCGACCGCCCGCCTTCGTTCTCGGTCACTTTCCGGAGGCCACGGAGGCGGCCACGGACGCGAGGGGGGACGCGGGGCCCGCCTTCCCGGGGACGCCCGCCGGATCCAGGACGAGCAGGAGCCGTTCCAGGCCCCGGAACGCCGCCACCGGCCCCTTGAGCCACGCCCCCGTGCTCTCCTCCTCGTCCGCGAGCCGCATCCGCGGGAACTCCCGCAGCAGGCAGGCCAGCGCGATCTCGAGTTCGAGCCGCGCCAGCGGGGCCCCCAGGCAGTAGTGGGTGCCGTGGCCGAAGCCCAGGTGCGTCCCCTGGATTCCCTCGCGCGTCACGTCCAGGACGTCGGGGGAGTCGAACTTCTCCGGGTCCCGGTTCGCCGAGGAGATGGCGATCTGGACGAGCGAGCCCTTGGGGACGAGCGTCCCGCGGATCTCGGCGTCCTCGGCGGCGTACCGGAACGTCGAGGTCTCCACCGACCCCTCGAAGCGGACCATCTCCTCGACGGCCCGCGGGATCAGGGCCGGGTCCCGCCGGAGCAGCTCCAGCTGGTCGGGGCGCAGGAGCAGGTCGAGGACGCAGTTCCCGATCTGGTACGCGGTGGTCTTGTGGCCGGCGAAGAACAGGACCCACAGCGACGCCACGAGTTCCGCGTCGTCCAGGCCGTCCTCCGCCGTGACGAGGTCGCCGAGGAAGCAGTCCGAGGGGTGGGCGCGCGTGTGCGCGATCAGCTGTGCCAGCCGGTTCTGCAGCCACTCCTCGGCCGCCTTCAGCTCCGCCTTCATCCCGGGGTTGAAGCGGGCGCGCGTGACGACCGCGAACTGTTCCAGGATCTCGGGGCGGTCGGCCTCCGCGATGCCCATCAGGTCGCACAGGACGGCGATGGGCAGCGGGAACGCGAACGCGGACATCAGGTCCACCGGCTCGTCCGTCCGGCACTCCCGCAGCAGCCGCTCGGTGATCTCGGTGACGCGTGGGCGCATCTCCTCCACGCGCCGGGGCGTGAAACCGCCCCGCAGGACGCGGCGCAGCCGGGTGTGGCGGGGCGGGTCGGAGAAGAGCACGTTGTCGTCGAGGGCGTCGAAGAAGCTGCCGTACACGGCGTGATAGGTGTCCAGGGCCCCGCGCATGTCCTTGCTGAAGCGCGGGTCCGACAGCGCGTCGCGGGCGTCGTCGTAGCGGGTGATGAGGTACGTGGCGACGCCGTGCGGCGGGGTCAGCAGGCACACCGGGTCCCGCTCGCGCAGCGCGGCGTACATCGGGTGGGGGCAGACGCGGTACTCCGGCGCGCCCCGGGACACGGCCGACACGACGTCATGCGGCGCTCCGCCGCCCGGTGCCGCCTTCTCCTGCGTCATCTTCCGCACCCTCCGTGACGTTCGCCTGATTCGGACACACCGGTTCCCGGGAGCGGGCGATCACCAAACGGCCCGTGGCTCGTTCGAGTACGACCGGTACCGGGCGGGCCGGGCCGTGCGGCACCGGTCCCGGGCGGCCGGCGGGCGGTCGTCAGCCGACCGGGGGTCGGCCGTCCGGCCGTCGGCCGTCCGCCGCGGCCGTGTGGCGGGGCGGCGGGACCGGGGGAAAGGCTGCTCGTGCAACCGGTCCGCCACGACCTCGTACGACCAGTCCGCCACGACAGGAGTCCGCGCATGGCCCGCCGCAGTTCCGCCCTGATCGTCTCGACGGCCGCCGCGCTCGCCCTGGCGGCCGCCGCCGTACCCGGCGCCGCGTCCGCGGCGAGCGCCGTGTCCGGCGCCGACGCGGCCAAGGCCGCCGCCGACCGTGCGACCGTGTACCGGGTGACCGCCCCGTACCTGCTGCACGCCAACGGTGTGAAGGCCGGCTACAAGCCGGACACCTACTGCGTCGTGGACCGGGCGGGTTCCGGCGGCGCCCTCGGCTACCCGCACTTCAACCACGCGTACGACAACTCCGTGGACCCGGCGAAGCCGGCGGCGCTGTTCTACGAGGACGACGGACGCGGCGGCAAGCGGCTGGTCGGCGTGCAGTGGCTGGTCTACGACCGTGACCAGAACCTGGCGACCGACGACGACCGGCCGTCGCTGTTCGGCAAGGCCTTCAAGGGGCCCAGCCGCGGCAACTTCCCCGGCCAGCCGGTCCACTACGCCCTGCACATGTGGCTGTGGAAGAAGAACCCCAAGGGCACGTACGAGACCTACAACCCGGCGGTCGCCTGCCTCCCCGGCACCACCCGCCCCAAGCCCCAGACCACCTGACACCGGCTGTCCGTACGAAGGGGAAGGAACGGCGCGCGATGACCGCTGTTGAGAGCGCTGACCAGGTCAGCGTGCACCTGTCCGACTGCACCCGGGAGGCTGCGACCGCGGTGTTCGGCGTCCTGGAGGCCGCGTTCCCGGACCCCGAGGCCGTGACGCCCGGCGGGCCGGTGACGCTCGCGGACACCGCCACCGTGTGGTCGATGGCCGTCGACGTCAAGGACCGCACCGCGCGTGGTGCCGCCGCGGCCGGCGCGCTGGGCGCGCCGGCCACCGCCGACCTGTACGGGGCGGCGGACCCGGTGCGCCGGGTCCGCGAGGTACTCGCGACGGCCTTCGACGTGGAGGACCGGGGCACCGTGTCCGGCGAGCACGAGCTGGAGGCACGCCTGCGCCTGACCGACCGCGCCTGACCGGCCCCCGGGCCCCCGGCCCCGGCCCCGGCCCCGGCCCCGGACCGGCCCGGGCCCCGACCCTAGTCCCGGGCCCCGTTCCCCGGGCGTGCCGCCGCGGCCCGGCCGGGGCACCCTGGAGGTATGCCCCGAGCCAATGACGAGGTCGAGGCCCTGCTCCAGGAGTACGCCGACCTGATCGCGATCAGGGGCGGGGACGCCTTCAAGGTGCGGGCCTACGAGAAGGCGGCCCGGGCGGTCGGCGGCCATCCCGGCGACGTCTCCACCCTGGACGCCAAGGGCCTGCGGGAGATACCGAACATCGGCGCGTCCCTGGCCGGCAAGATCGTCGAGTACGTCCGCACGGGCCACATGTCCGTCGTGGACGAGGCGCGGGCGTCGGTGCCCGCGGGCGTACGCGAGCTGATCGCGATCCCCGGGCTGGGCCCCCGCAAGGCCATGGTCCTCTACCAGGAGCTCGGCATCACCTCGGTGGACCAGCTCCTCGACGCCGTCCACCAGGAGCGCCTGCGCGACCTGAAGGGGTTCGGCGAGCGGACCGAGGAGAACATCCTGCACGGCATCGCGCTGCTGCAGCAGGCCGGCGAGGGCCGGATGCTGCTCGGCGCGGCCATGGACCTCGCCGAACAGATCGTCGCCGAGCTGGCCGCCGTCCCCGGATGCGTGCGCTGCGCCCACGCCGGCTCGCTGCGCCGGATGCGCGAGACCATCGGCGACCTCGACATCCTCGTCGCGGCGGACCGGCCGGAGCCGTTCATGCAAGCCCTGACCGACCTGCCGCTGACCTCCGAGGTCATCGTCGGGGGCCGGAAGAAGACCTCCATCCGCACCACCACCGGCCTCCAGGTCGACCTGCGCGTGCTGCCCGCCGCCTCCTGGGGCGCGGGACAGCAGTACTTCACCGGGTCCAAGGCGCACAACATCCGCACCCGCGAACTCGCCGTCCGCCACGGCCTCAAGCTCTCCGAGTACGGCCTGTTCGACGCCGAGACCGGCGAGGTGATCGCCTCCGAGACCGAGGAGGCCGTCTACGAACGGCTCGGCCTGCCCTGGATTCCGCCGCCCCTGCGCGAGGACCGGGGCGAGATCGCGGCGGCGCTGCGCGGCGAACTCCCCGATCTGCTCACCGACCAGGACATCCGCGGTGACCTGCACACCCACACCGACCTCACCGACGGCCTCGCCTCGCTGGAGGACATGGTCGCCGCCGCGGCCGCCCGCGGGTACGCCTACTACGCCGTCACCGACCACGCCCCGAACCTGTTCATGCAGCGCATGACCGACGAGAAGGCCCTCGCGCAGCGCGAACGGGTGCGGGCCCTGGACCGCACCCACCGGAGGATGCGGCTGCTGCACGGCACCGAGCTGAACATCGGACCCGAGGGCGACCTCGACTGGCCCGACGACTTCCTGGCCGGCTTCGACCTGTGCGTGGCGTCGGTGCACTCGCAGTTCGACCAGAGCCGCCCGGCGCTGACCCGGCGACTGCTGCGCGCCTGCGAGAACCCGCACGTCAACATCATCGGCCACCCCACCACCCGGCGCATCGGCAAACGCCCGGGCATCGACGCCGACTTCGACGCCGTCTTCGAGGCCTGCGCCCGTACCGGCACCGCACTGGAGATCAACGCCCACCCGGAACGGCTCGACCTGCGCGACGAGGACATCCTGCGGGCGAAGCGGTACGGCGTGAAGTTCGCGATCGACTCCGACGCCCACTCCACGACCCACCTGCCGTACATGCGCTACGGCGTCGGTACCGCCCAGCGCGGCTGGCTGACGGCGGACGACGTCATCAACACCTGGCCCCTGGCGCGGCTGCGCCGCTTCCTGCGCAAGACGCCGACCTGACGTGCGCCGCGCCGGGCGGCGGCTCCTTTCGGCCAATGCATGTTCTGTACATGACATCTCGACGCGGGTGTGGGAATCTCCGGTCGCGCACCAAGCTCTCTCCCGGACCCGCGCGGGACACCCCTGCCCGCGCGGCGTCCGGCGCACTCCGGGCGGGGCCCGCCGGCCCCGCCCCACCCCCACACGGAAGTGGCAGGAGAAGCGACATGCGAAAGTTGGCGCACCTGACCGGCGCGGGCATCCTGGCCGCCGCGCTCACCGTCGGTACGGCCGCCGCGGCGACGGCCGCCGCCCCCGCCGCCGACCAGCGGCTCGACGGCGTGATGCTGGTCGCGGGCAACAGCTGTTCCTGGACCAACGCGAAGACCAGCGCGAACCCGCCCGCCGCCCTCACCGTCGACCGCGGCTCGGTCAACACCCCGGGCGGCAACCTCGCCTGCGGCGGCGGCATCACCGCCACGCTCAACAACAACCCCGCGTTCACCTTCGACGACGCCGCCGGGCTCGCCCGTACCGACGTCATCGACATCAGCGGCAGGATGAGCTTCATCACCTGCCGCTACAAGGCGACCGGCATCGTCTGGAACCGCGACGGATCGACCCGCAAGTACGTCAACCAGGCCTTCACGGCGACCAGGACCTCCGGCAGCTTCCTGTGCCCCGGCTCGGTCACCACCCCCGCCGGTGACGCCTCCATGCTCTTCCACTGAGAACCGCCCGCCCCACGCCTCCGGTGCCGCCCGGCACCGGAGGCTCTTGGCATGCGCGGCGACGCCGCCTTCGGGCCCTGTCGGCGCCGGGTCAACTCCGCGGCGGGCCGAGCGGGTGACGACGCGCCGCGCACGTCCGGCCGGACGCCCCCGGAAGAATCGATTCCGTGCGTGGCGCTCCGGGGGCCCGCTCGCCGGGATGGCGTAGCGTCGTGATTCCGTCACCGACAGCAACCTTCCGTCAGTTCTCCGTCACGCCCCTGGAAGGCCGCCATGCACCTCGCGCCGCAGCACACCGAGGTCCTCGACGCCGGCCCGGCCCCGGCCCCCGCCGGCACCGCCGAGAACCTGCGCTTCCTCCTCACCCACACGCTGCCCGCCTTCGTCCGCGGGTTCGTCAACCCCCGGCCCGCCGTGGTCAAGGCGTACGCCGCCCTGGACCAGCCCGCCTGGTCGGCGGCCACCCTGCGCGCACTGCGCGCCCGGCACGGCGGGGCGCCCGTCCTGCTGCGCGGCATCTCAGGACCCATGCTGGTGCTGCTCGACGTCCAGGACCTGCGGCAGTTCTACCGCGAGCCGGTCCGGGCCCTGGCCATGGACCCGCCCGACAAGAACAACGGCCTGTCGATCCTGGAACCCACCGGGGTCATCTGCTCCCACGGCGAACTGCGCGAGGACCGCCGCCGGATCAACGACGCCAGCCTCGCGGCCGAACGTCCGGTGCACCCCTCCTGCGAGCCCTACCTCGCCGTCGTCGCCGAGGAGGCCGAGCGGATCCGGCCGCGCACCTCCCGCGCCGTCCTCGACACCCCCGCGCTCCGCGGCGCCCTGCACCGCATCAGCCGCCGCGTCGTCCTCGGCGACGCGGCCGCCGACGACGAACAGCTCACCGACTGGCTCTACGTGCTGCGCGACGAGGCCAACTGGATGGGCCGGCGCAAGAAGCGGACCGTGGCCGCCCGCGCCGTCTACGACAAGGCCACCGCCCGGATCGAGCACTACGCCGCGACCGCCCCCGCCCACACCCTGGCCGCCCGCGCCCGGACCCACCCCGACCCGGCCGGCGACCTCGACCCGGTCGGCCAGGCCCACCACTGGCTGCTCGCCCTCGACGGGCTCTCCGGCGTCGCCGCCCGCACCCTGCTGCTGCTCGCCTCCCACCCCGCCGAGCAGGACCGGGCCGCCGCCGACGCCGCCGCGGGCGGCACCGCACTGCCCCAGCTGCGGGCCTGCGTACGGGAATCGCTGCGGCTGTACCCGCTCGTACCGGACCTGCTGCGCGTCACCCGCGCCGAGACCACCTGGCGCGGCGTGACCTTCCCGCCCGGAACGGCCGTCCTGGTGCCCGCCCAGTTCCACCAGCGCGACCCCGAACACGTCACCGCCGCCGACCGGTTCGTACCCGGCCGCTGGCTCACGGGGGACGCCACCGGGAACAACCGGCTGGCACCGTTCAGCCACGGCGGCGGCCGCTGCCCGGGCGAGAACCTCGGACTGCTCGTCACCACCGCCTTCTGCGCCGAGATCCTGCGCACCCACCGCCTCGCCCGGGCCCTGCCCGCGCTGCCGGCCGAGCGGCCCCTGCCCGGCACCGTGGACACCGCCGGGATCCGCATCGGCGTCGTCCCGCGCTGACCCCCTCCCCACCCCGCCCGCACCCACGCCACGCCCCTGCCGCACCGCCGAGCGGCATGCACACCGCACCCGACAGCGAGGCCCCGATGACCGGCACCGCCCCCACCGACCGACCGACCGCGGGCCCCGCTCACGGCCAGCGGCCCCGTACCCACATCACCGCCCCGTACGGGCCGCCCGGACTGCTCGAACGGGCCGGATCGGCCCTCTTCGCGCAGATCAACACCCGCCGCGAATGGCACGAGCTCCCGCTGCCGCTCGCCCTGCTCAACCTGCACGTGCTCCGCGACGACCTGCGCCGCAAGAACCTGTACGACACCTACCGGGCCGGCGGGGAACGGCCCCGCCGCGCCACCGGGGAACTGCTGCCGTACCGCTCGTACGACGGCTCCGGCTACGACCCCTACGACGCCGACATGGGCCGGGTCGGCACCCGCCTGGACCGCAACGCCCCGCTGGACCTCACCTTCCCCGAATCCGACGAGGACCGGCTCTCCCCGAGCCCCCGCGAGGTCAGCCGGCAGCTGCTCGCCCGGCGCTCCTTCGTCCCCGCGACCTCGCTGAACCTGCTGGCCGCCGCCTGGATCCAGTTCCAGATGCACGGCTGGGCCAACCACGGCGACAACGAGACCGCCGAACCGTTCACCGTCCCGCTCGCACCCGACGACGAGTGGGAGGAGTCGCACGGCGGCAGCTGCCCGATGCGCATCAACCGCACCCGCCCCGACCCGGTCGCCCACACCACCCCCGACGCCCCGCCCACCTACGAGAACACCGTCACGCACTGGTGGGACGGCTCGCAGCTGTACGGGTCGACCGAGGAACGCTGCCGCTCCCTGCGCACCGGCGAGCACGGCAAACTCCGTCTCACCCCCGACGGGCGGCTGCCCGCGGACCCGCGCCCGGGCCTGGAGTGCCTGGACGCGACGGGCATGAACAGCGACTACTGGGCGGGCCTGTCCCTGCTGCACACGCTGTTCGCCAAGGAACACAACGCGATCTGCGACTACCTGCGCTCCCACCGCCCGACCTGGGACGACGAGCGCCTGTTCCACACCGCCCGGCTCGTCAACACCGCCCTCCTGGCGAAGATCCACACCGTGGAGTGGACCCCGGGCATCCTCGACACCCCGGTGCTGCGCATCGCGATGAACGCCAACTGGTACGGCATGCTGCCCCGCTGGGTCGGCCGGCGGTTCGGGCGGTTCGGCGACGGCGAGCTGCTCAGCGGCATCCTCGGCTCCCCGACCGACCACCACGCGGCGCCGTACTCCATGACGGAGGAGTTCGTCTCGGCGTACCGGATGCACCCGCTGATCCCGGACGAGCTCGCCGTGCGCGACCACTGCGGCGGATCCCTGCGCGCCACCATCGGCTTCGACGACATGCAGGGCCGCACCACCCGCACGGCCGTCGACGAGTACGGGATGAGCGACCTCCTGTACTCCCTGGGCACCGCACACCCCGGCGCCCTGGTCCTGCACAACCACCCCGACGCCCTGCGCGACTTCCTGCGCATCAACGGGGAACACGTCGACCTCGGCACCGTCGACATCCTGCGCGACCGCGAGCGCGGCGTCCCCCGTTACAACGCCTACCGGGCGATGCTGCGCAAGCGGCCCGTCACCTCCTTCGACGAGCTCACCGGCGGCCACCGCGCCGACAGCCGGCTGCTGGAGGACCTGTACGAGGGCCGGCTCGACCGCGTGGACACGCTCGTCGGCAACCTCGCCGAACCCCGCCCGGCCGGCTTCGGGTTCAGCGACTCGCTGTTCCGCATCTTCATCCTGATGGCCAGCCGGCGGCTGAAGAGCGACCGGTTCTTCACCCGCGACTACCGGCCGGAGGTCTACACCGCCGAGGGCCTGGAGTGGGTGGACCGCAACGGCATGGTCAGCGTCCTGCTGCGGCACCATCCCGAACTCGCGCCCGCCCTCGCCGGGGTGACGAACGCCTTCGCCCCGTGGCGCCATGGGCCGGCGGGGCGCTAGGCAGGGGGCACGGGCGGCGCTCGTCAGGACAGGAGCTTCGCCTTGGCCTGCTGGAACTCGGCCTCGCTGAGCGCGCCCTTGTCCTTCAGCTCGGCGAGCCGGGCCAGTTCGTCCACGCTGGATCCGCCGGACGAGCTCCCGGCGGCCTTGCGGATGTAGTCCTGGAAGGCCGCCTCGGACTCCTTGGCCTGCCTCATGTCCCGCTGGGTCATGCCCCTGCCGCGGACGATGACGTAGACCAGGACGCCGAGGAAGGGCAGCACGATGCAGAAGATCAGCCAGCCCGCCTTGCCCCAGCCGCTCATCTCGTGGTCGCGGAAGATGTCCATGACGACCTTGAAGAGCAGGAACAGCCACATGATCCACAGGAAGAACCACAGCATGGTCCAGAAGACGCTCATCGCGGGGTAGTCGTCCATCGAAGCCTCCGTTGCAGGGGCCGAGTGCCCCTGATCGGCAGTATTCGTCCGCTCCGCGTCATCCGCATCCCGGAGGGTCCGCCCGGGGACGGCCCCCTTCACCCGGTCGGTCCGCCCCGCCGCGCGCGTCCGCCCCGGGCGGGTTGCGATGGAGGCCGACCCGGAGGAGGCCGGCGATGGCGCAGGAGAACACACAGGGCGAACTGGCAGCGCTGCGGGCGCGGGTCGCCGCACTGGAGTCGGAGGCCGCCGCGCGGCCGCCGCGGGGGCACCGCATGCGCTCGTTCCTGGCCGCCGTCCTGATCGTCCTCGGCTGCCTCCTGGCACCCCTGGGCATCGTGGCGGCCTGGACCTCCGACATCGTCGGCGACACCGACCGGTACGTCACCACCGTTGCCCCGCTCGCCTCGGACCCCGACGTGCAGGAGGCCGTCGCGAACCGGGTCACGGGTGTGGTCATGGAACACGTCGACCTCCCCGCGCTGCTGGAGGACGTGGCCCCCGACCAAGGGCCCCTGCTGCAGAAGGCGCTGGGCAAGGTGGGCAGCGGGCTGGAGAGCGCGCTGAGCAGTTTCGTACGGGACAAGACGCAGGAGGTCGTCTCCTCGGACGCCTTCGCGAAGATCTGGACCAACGCCAACCGGACGATCCACACCGCGTTCGTCCGCGCCCTGACCGGCGGCGGCGACGGCGCCGTACAGATCAAGAACGATTCCGTGACCATCGACCTCGCGCCCGTGATCGAAGAGGTCAAACAGCGGCTCGTGAAGGCCGGGCTGGGTGTCGCGAACAAGATCCCGGAGATCCACACCGACTTCACCGTCGTGCAGTCGCAGGACATCGGGAGGGTCAAGACCGGCTTCCGGCTCCTGGAGATCCTGGGTCTGTGGCTGCCCGTCCTCGCCGTGCTCCTCGCCGCCGCCGGCGTCCTCCTCTCCACCCACCGGCGCCGGACCTTCGTCGCCGCGGCGCTCGGCTTCGCCGCCGCGGCCCTGGTCCTCGGCATCGCCCTGGCGGTCTTCCGCACGGTCTATCTGAACGCCCTGCCCGACACCGTCTCGCAGGCGGCCGCCGGCTCCGTCTACGACGCCATGGTCAGCCTCCTGCGGCTCAGCGCCCGTTCGGTCGTCCTGCTCGGCGTGGTCCTCGCCCTCGCCGCCTGGCTCTCCGGGCCCGGCCGGTACGCCCGTGCGGTGCGCGAGGTGTGGTACTCCGGCATCCGCGCCACCCGTGCCACGGCCGACCGGCTGGGGATGCGCACCGGCCCCGTCGGCCCGTTCGTCCAGCGGCGGCGGGGCTGGATCATCTGGATCCTGGTGGCGGCGGCCGCCCTCACGTACATCCTGTGGCCCGACCCCACCGGCTGGGTGGTCGTGGGTCTCGCGCTCGGGCTGCTGTTCGCGCTGGCCATCGTGGACTTCCTCGCCGCAGAGCCGGAGCCGGAGCCGGAGCCGGAGCCGACGCCGGCTCCGACGGACGCGGGGGGCGGGGCGGGCACGGCGGGGACACCGCCCACCGGATAGGCGGGGTTCAGGCCGCGACGGCGGCCACCCGGCCCGCGGCCACCGCGTCCACCAGGGCCCGGTGGTCGCGTTCGTTCAGGTCGGCGTACCCCTCCGCGAACTCCACCAGCGCGTGGTCGAAGACGTCCCGGCGGCCCAGGTACGCGGCGATGGCGATCCGGTCCCCGGACCGGGCGTGCCCCCGGGCCAGGGTGTACCCGCACACCTCGGCGAAGAGCCCCATCCCGCGCGGCTCCATCCGGGAGGGTTCGGCGATCGCCTTCCAGTCGCGCAGCTGCCGCAGGTAGAAATCCCGTTCGCGGCCGTCGATGCCGTGCACCCGGTTCCAGCCGAGGAAGATGTCACTGGCCGCCTGCATGAGCCGCTGCCCGGCCACCACCCGCTCGCCCTGCGAGGCGTACTCGCTCGCGCCGGCGTGCGCGGCGAGCACCGACTCGCCGGCCTCCTTCGCCTGGAGGATCAGCGGGTCCGCCCCGTCCCGGCCCAGCAGCAGCACGACCCAGCAGCGGGTGCCGACACTGCCGACGCCCACCACTTTGCGCGCCATGTCGACCACGGTGTACTGCCGCAGCAGGTGCTGCCGGTCCGGCGGGAGGGTGTGCCCGTACCGTTCGATCAGGTCGCGGATCTGCTCCTCCAGCACCGCACGCTCCTTGTCCGGCATCAGCTCCGCGAGCGGCGTGATCAGGTGCGGCACGGTCACGAACCGGCGCTCGCCGCCCACCTCCTCGGTGAGCTTCTCGAACGCCTGCAGGCTGTCGCGGCCGCGGGCCTTCGACAGGGTCTCGGACAGGATCCTGCGCCCGCGCGTGCGCAGCGACTCGGCCGCCAGCTCCTGGAGCCGGTCGGCGTCGAGGCGCGCGTACCAGACGTCGAGGTTGCGCATGGCCGCGAAGCGGCGGATCTGCTCGCGGTAGGACCGCACCGCGCGGCGGACGACCGTCGCCCGCTCGGCGTCGCTGTAGCCGTTCTCCCGCCCGGCGATGACCAGGCTCGTCGCCAGCCGTTTGACGTCCCACTCCCACGGGCCGGGCAGCGTCTCGTCGAAGTCGTTGATGTCGAATAGCAGGTTGCGTTCCGGGGATCCCAGCAGCCGGAAGTTCAGCATGTGCGCATCGCCGCACAACTGGACCCGCAGGTCGGAGTCCTGGGTGCCGGCCAGGTCGCCGGCCATGATCGCGGCGGCGCCCCGGTAGAAGCGGAACGGTGACTGCGTCATCCGCCCGTACCGGATCGGCACGAGGTCCGGCAGCCGGGTGGCCGACTGCCCCTCGATCACGTCCACCGGATCCGGCCGGTTCGCGGCCGGCTCGAAGTCACCGTGACCGGACCGGGGCGCCCGCTTGCGCGCGGCCCGGCCGCGCGCCGCCCGGTCCGCGGGGGAGAGCCATGGTCCGCCGCCCGCCGCGGTCGCCGCGTAGATCGCCGTCATCGGGAGCCTCCTGACCGCCGGTTCTGCGCCTTCCAGGATGGCACCCGGGCGCCGACGCTGCTACGACACCCGCCCGGCCCCCGGGGGACGGGGCTGCCGGTCCCCGCCGGCGCCGTCCGGTGCGCCCCAGCGCGGGGCCGGGCTGCCCAGCCGGCGGGCCAGGAACGGCTCCTGCGCCAGTACGGCCCCCGCGCTGATGCCGATCGCGACGGCCACGCACAGCACGATCAGCCACGACAGCAGGACGAAGACCGTGCCGGCCGCGCCGTACTCGCCGAGCGCCCGGTCGAGGGCGACCGGCATGTAGTAGCGCGCGGTGACCGACAGCGCGGTGACCGCGCCGCCGGTGAGCAGGGCGCCGGGCAGCAGGGCGAGCCAGCCGACCGCACCGCCCAGCAGCAGGTGCTGGGTCCACCACCAGATCCCCGTCTGGAAGAGGAACGTGAGCGGGACCCCCAGCCACATCCCCACGCCGAACCCGTCGCGCACCGGGCCCTGGACGGCCAGCAGGGAGGTCCAGACGGCGACCCACACCACCCACCGCCAGGCCGCGACCCGGGCCACGTTCCGCGGCAGCTCCCACGCCCGCTTGCACAGCCGCTGCACGGCACGGCTCACCGCCGTCGCCGACAGCAGCACCATCAGGCCCCCCACCAGCCCCACCGCCTCCTGGAGGTCCTCGTCGGACGTGCCGAACAGGTCGTTCAGCTGTTTCTCGGCTTCGCCACTGAGCCCGAACACCGCCTGGATGGAGGAGGACAACTGCTCCCGTACCGCCGTCGGGGCGAAGGAGGCGAGGAGGAAGAGCAGCGGCACCGCCGTGAGGAAGACCTGTGCGGCCACGCGCGTCGCGGAGTCGAAGATGTTCACCGTGACCATGCGCTCGGCCAAGTGGGTGATCACCGGAAACCGGGCCTCGGCCTCGCGACGCACCCGCAGCCCGGCCGCCGCCATCCGCCGCGAACGGGCCCGCCACCACGCGGTCGAGGTCCGGGTCATGGCGGCCTCCTTCGTGTGCGTCCAGGTTGGCGGACCGGGGTGGGCGCGGCATCTCGAACGGCGCGCGGGGCCGTCCGCCGTCCGGCGTCCGCACATGCGGAGCGGCGGACCCGGTGCTGGAATGGACGCGAGGGGCGTCCGCTTCCGCCCACCGTCCGACGTCCGACAGGAGCCGCGATGAGCAGCGAGGCCGAGTACCGCAGTGACCCCGGGGGCGTCGAGGACATGGGGCCCGTCGACTACCTGGTGGTCGAGTTCCCGGGCAACCGTATGACAGGCGAGGGCCTTACCCTGCTGGTCGATCTCGTCGACCGCGGCATCATCCGCATCCTCGACCTCTCCTTCATCCGCAAGGACGAGGACGGTACGGTCACGGCGCTGGAGCTGCGCGACCTCGACGGCGAGGTCGACCTCACCGTCTTCGAGGGCGCTTCCTCGGGCCTGCTGGACCAGAGCGACATCGACGACGCCGCCACCGCCCTGGAACCCGGGAACTCCGCCGGGGTCCTCGTGTACGAGAACACGTGGGCGGCGCCGTTCGCCCGCGCCCTGCGGCGCGCCGGAGCCCAGCTCGTGGCCTCGGGCCGGATCCCCGTCCAGGCGCTGCTGGCGTCGCTGGAAGCCATGGAGGACCCGGGCGAGGGTGAGTGAGCGCCGGCGGCGTGCGTACCGCCCGCACGTTCCGCCGGCCCGCCACCCGGGTCCCCTTCGTCGTTCCTCATGCGTCGTTCGTTTCACCGAACCGATCAGATCCCCCAGCCTGGAGGTGAGTGCCGTGCCCGGACTCCTTCGCGGCGTCGCCCGCACCGCCGTTGTCGCCGGAACCGCCACCGCGGTGTCCAACCGGGTCTCCCGCCGGCAGGCCGGCCGCTGGGCGCAGCAGGAGGCGCCGGCCCCGGCCGCTCCGCCGCCCGCCGCGCCCGCCGCGCCGGCCGCCCCGGCCGCTCCGGCCGACGACATGACGAGCAAGATCGACCAGCTCAAGGAACTCGGCGCCCTCCACGAGCAGGGCGTGCTGACCGACGAGGAGTTCGCCGAGCAGAAGCGCCGGCTCCTCGGCTGACCGGGCGGTACGGACCTACCGGCGGGGATGCGAAAGGACGGCTCCATGACGCAGCCGCGATCGCAGCCGCAACCGCAGCCGCAACCCCGGCCGCAGCCGCAGCCGGGGCAGGCGGGCGGGGGGTCGGGGGAGACCGAGGCACTGCGCCGGCTGCTGCGTACGCCGGGATACCGCAAGACGCTGGTGTT
This sequence comes from Streptomyces sp. NPDC090022, assembly GCF_044748145.1. Taxonomy (NCBI): domain Bacteria; kingdom Bacillati; phylum Actinomycetota; class Actinomycetes; order Kitasatosporales; family Streptomycetaceae; genus Streptomyces; species Streptomyces sp. NPDC090022. The sequence goes on along the minus strand of NZ_JBIVFN010000010.1, from coordinate 116,022 downwards.
CAGTGCGCTCATCGGCGTACCCGTCTCGCTCGCGGCGTTCTGGTTCCTCGCCGCCCTGCACGGACTGCAGCGCCTGGTGTGGACGGACGCCCCGAAGGCCCTGGGCTGGGACGGCCCGCCCTGGTGGTGGCCGCTTCCGCTGCTGCTCCTGTCGGGCGTCTGCGTGGGACTGATCGTCACCCACTTCCCCGGCGCCGGAGGGCACATCCCGGCCGCCGGGCTCCAGGCGACCGGCGCCGGCGCGGCGGCCGTGCCGGGCGTGGTCCTCGCCGCGCTGTTCAGCCTCCCGCTGGGCGCCGTCCTCGGCCCCGAGTCCCCGCTCATCGCGCTGGGCGGCGGACTCGCCCTCGCCTTCCGCAACCTCTCCCGCGCCCCCGCGACACCCCAGGGCACCGCTCTGCTGGGCGCCGCCGGAGCCGCCGCGGGCATCGCCGCGATCTTCGGCAATCCGCTGATCGCCGCCGTGCTGCTGATGGAGGTCGTCGGGGTGGGCGGACCGCAGCTGTTCGCCATCATGCTGCCCGCCCTGCTGTCGAGCGGGATAGGGTCCCTCGTCTTCACCGGCTTCGGCCGCTGGACCGGTCTGGGGACCGGCGCCCTGGAACCGGTGCACGCCGCGCCGTCGTACCGGCTGGACACCGGGGACGTGCTCTGGTCCATCCTGCTGGCCGCCGCACTCGGCGCCTTCGTGCACTACATCCAGTACGTCGGCCGGCTGGTCGCCGTCCGGGTCGCCGGACGCACGGTGCCCGTCACCGCCGTGTGCGGGCTCCTGGCCGGTGTTCTGGCGGCCTGCTACGCGCTGGTCACCGGCCGCAACCCGGTGGATGTGGCCTCGTCCGGGCAGTCCACGCTGGGTGAACTCGCCGCCGATCCGCATGCCTGGGGGGTGGGCGCGCTGATCGCCGTCCTCCTCTTCAAGGGCGCCGCGTACGCCGTGTGCCTGGGCAGCCTGCGCGGCGGCCCGATCTTCCCGGCGCTCTTCCTCGGCGCCGCCGCGGGGGTCCTGGTCGCGCCGCTGCCCGGAATGGGCGTCGGCGCGGGACTCGCGGCCGGCATGGCCGCCGCCGCGACGGCCGCGCTGCGGCTGCCGGTCAGCAGCGTGGTGCTCGTCGTCCTGATCCTCGGCAACGCGGACATGGTCGCGGTGGCGATCCTCGCGGCGGTCGTCGCCTTCGCCACCACCGAGCTCCTGCCGGCCGGCCCGGAGATCCCGCCGGCCGGCGGGACGGCGGCCCCGGCCCCGGCGGCCCCCGCCGCCCCGGCCGCCACTCCGCCGTCGGCGTAGGTCTGGCCGGGCAGGCCCGTCCGGGCAGGCGTCCAGTCGTAGGAGCGCGGGCCTTCGCCGTGCCGAACTCTTGATTCGGCCCGACGGCCCCTGATCGACAAGCTGAGCGCATGGACAGCGAACCTCTGCGGATCCCGCTACGACGCGGTGCCGGCGGACCTCGGCATGGAGACGGAGCCGCCGGACGGATACGGCGCCGCCGTGTGGCTCGCGGTCCTCGCGGACCTGCTCACGGCACCCGGTTCGCCCGGGGACGGGGACGGGGATGGTGGCGGTGGCGGTGACGGAGCGGCGGTCCAGGGCCGGGAACTCCGTTCGGATCCCTGACCGTTGGACAAGCGGTCCTCCGCGGTCCTCCGCTGTCGCGCGGATGAGAGGGTGAGGGGGTTCGTACGTACCCGTCCGACGGAGGAGAGCCCCCGGTATGGCCGTCATCCACAACGTCGAGCTCCGGCCGACCAAGCTGGAACTGCTCACCGACTGGCTGCCCACCCGGCCGTGGTACCGCGGCGGGGCGGGCGCGCCGCGGCCGGCCAAGGCCGGTGGCTTCCGGCTGGACGACCCGCGGGGCGAGGTCGGGATCGAGTTCATGGTGGTCACCGATGCCTCCGGCCCGCTCCCGGTCGCCTACCTGGTGCCGCTCACCTATCGCGGCGCCCCGCTCGCCGGGGCCGAGCACGCGCTCGTCGGCACCATGGAGCACGAGGTGCTGGGGCGGCGCTGGGCCTACGACGGCTGCCAGGACCCGGTGGCGGCCGCCCAGTTGCGTGCCCTGATCGCGGGGCGGGTGCAGGCCCAGGACCAGAACACCAGCGACGCCGTGGACCGGGAGGTCACCCGTTCCTGCGCGGTCGAGGACTCCATCGCCACCGATGCGGTCCCCACCGATTTCTCCGGCACCGGCGGTGACGACGACGAGGGCACCGAGCTCCCCGCGCCCGCCGGTCTGACCCTCCGTCTGCACCGGGTGCTGCGCCCCGTCCCGGACGGCGCGGCGATGTCCGCGCCGGGGACGGCCGGCCATGTCGCCGGCGCCTGGCGGCAGCCGGACGGCAGCCGCGCCCGGGGGCTCTTCGCCACCGTGCGCACCACCGCCCGCTGAGCGGCTCCCGCCCGCCGGCACGGTCAACCCGGCCTGATCCGGCGGCCGTACGGCCGTACGGCTGTCGCGGCGGTGGCGGGCGGGGCTACCGTTGCGGGACCGCGCGGGCGGGGACGGTGAAGGGGGAGCGCCATGCTGGACGAGGCACTGGTCGCGCTGGCGGCCGCGGTGGGCTCGGGCGTCGTACAGGCGGCCGGTACGGACGCCTGGCAGGCGCTGCGCGGCCGGCTGGCGCGGGTGCTGGGCCGGGGCGACCGGCGCCAGGAGAGCGTCCAGCTGGAACGGCTGGACCGGACGGCTGCCGAACTGACGGCGGGACAGGAGGGCGGCGGGCCGGCGGACATCGGGCCCGACGGCGATGACCGTGACGAGGTGCGGACCCGGCACGGCGCGGCCTGGCGGACCCGTACCGAGGACCTGCTGGAGGCGCTGGAACCGCACCAGCGGGCCGAGGTCGTGGCGGAGCTGCGGGCGCTGCTCGACGAGACGGCGCGGGCGGCCCGGCCGGCCGCCGGGGGAGTCGTGGGGAACGTGTTCCACGGCCCGGCGGCGGTCCAGTCCGGGGACGGCAACGTCCAGGTGAACCGGTTCGACGCCCGCCCGTGAGCGGGACCGGGCCCCACGGGGGCGATGAGGGCCGGGGAGGGGACGGCAGGGGCGGGGACGCCTTCCGGGGGCCGGCCGGGGTGCAGCGCGGGAGCGGGAACCTCCAGATCAACCTGCACGAACACCGCACCGGCCTCCTCTCGGCCTGCGCGGTCGCCCTGGTGTGCGTGGCCACCGTGATCGCCGTCCGGGTGGGCGGTGACGACCCGGGCGCCGGTGCCGGGGCCGCGTCCCCCGGCATCCCGCCCGCTACGCGCACGCCCGCCCCCACACCACCGGGCACGCCCGGCGCGGATCCCCCTGTGCTCACCGGGCGGCTGGTCAACGGCGACGGCGGACTGTGCCTGCGGGCGCCCGGGACGGAGGAGGGCCTGGTCCCGGTGCAGGACACCTGCACCGACGGCGCCGAGCGGACCTGGGCGCTGGAATCGCGGGACGGCGGCGCCACCCGAACGCTCCGCAACGCGCACAGCGGCCACTGCCTGGCCCTGGCGGGCACGGAGAGCCTCGCCCCCGCGCGCCAGCTCGCCTGCGCCGCCGGACAGCCGGGGCAGCGCTGGGAGCTGCTGCGGGGGGACGGCGACCGGGCCGGGCAGTTCATGCTGCGCAGCACCGGCAACGCCAAGTGCCTGGTGGCGCAGCGCGGGGCAGTGGCCGGGCCCGCGGTGCAGATCTCCTGCGGTGAGCACTTCGCCGACCAGTGGTGGCGGCTGGTCACGGCGAGCGGCCCCGCCCAGCCCTGACCCCGCGCACGGCGAGGCCGGCCGGACCGGCGGACCGTGGGGACCAAGTGGACGCAAGGGGTCCTTCAGCGGGGCGCAACGGCCGGGGCCGACCCTGGAGCGCGGCGGCGCCGGCCGCCGCCCCCGGCGATGGCCGGGGACGTCACGGGCTCCACGGCACCGTACGGGGAGGGTCCGCGACCTCCGTACGCCCGGCAGGAAGCCCCGTAACCGCACCTGCGAGGCCGTCGCGATGACCGAGTCCGTTGCCTTCCCCCAGGACCGCACCTGCCCCTACCGGCCGCCCGCCGCCTACGATCCGCTGCGCGGCGGCGCGCCGCTCAAGCGCGTCACCTTCTTCGACGGCCGCTCCGTGTGGGCGGTCACCGGCCACGCGGCCGCCCGGACCCTGCTCGCCGACGCGCGGCTGTCCTCCGACAGCCAGAACGAGGCCTTCCCGGTCCCCTCCGAACGCTACGTGGGACTGCTGCGCCGCCGGACGCCGCTGCTCGGCGTCGACGACCCCGAGCACAACCGGCAGCGCCGGCTGCTGATCCCGAGCTTCACCCTCCGCAGCACCCACGCCCTGCGGCGGCACGCTCCTGGCCCGGCTCGGCGCCGACGTCTCGCGCCGCCGCGGCCTCTTCTCCCGCCCCGCCCCGCCGCGCGGCGTCTACCTCTGGGGTTCGGTCGGCCGCGGCAAGAGCGGGCCGGGTGCGCGGCGGCGCGGTCCGCAGCCGCAGCCACAGCCGGTCCCCGTCGTACTCCGCGCGCGGGAACCAGCTCCCGTCCGCCGGCAGCCGCCGTACGACGGCCTCCCAGAAGGCCTCGACGCCGGGCCCGCCCGCCTCGCGCACCCGCTGCCGCGAACCGGCGCCGGTGCCCGTCGACGTCCCGTACGCACCCGTACTCGACGAGCCAGGAGTCGGCCACGACGAGTTCCGCCGCCGACCCGTCCGTCGTCGGCCCCGGCGCCGTCGAACCACTGAACTCTCCGGCCGCCGCCCCGAACACGTGGAGCCGCTCCGTTCCCGTCACCATGCGGTGATCATCACAGGCGGGCCCGTTCCCCGGGCCGGCCGGGCGCGCGATCTGTGGTCCCCGGCCGAACACAGAGGGAACGTCACTCCATCGGCACACGGGAGCGGGCGCATTGATGACGAAACGGTCACGTCCCGCCACGCGGGATCCGTCACGTCGTTGGCCCGGCATGCAGAGCACAACTGCCGCATTGGCGGCGATGCCCGTGCCGTGGGACGTGCGCCCGGCGCCCCGGCCGGTGTCGGACTCACCGATCTACGACCGGCTCGAACTCGAATGGCGGCGCCAGGGCCGTACGGTGCCGCGGCCCACGGTGCCGTCCGGCTGGGAACGGGTGGACGAGGACCGCTTCGGCCGGGCCTGACCCCGGCCTGGCCCGCGCCTGACCCGGACCCGACCGGCGTGAGCGGACCCGCGTGACCGGTTCGCCGTCCGTGGATCCGGTCAGCCGGACGCCAGGAGCCCGGAACGGCCCTCCCACAGGGCGGCCAGATGCGCGTGCAGGACGTCCTGCGCCTCCTGCGCGGACAGGTGGCCGATGAGCCGCTGCACGGTGAGCCCGTCCGCGAGGGCCAGCAGGGCCCGCGCCTCGCGCCGCGGATCGAGCCGCGCCGCCCCCTCGGCCCCCTCGGCCCCCTCGGCCCCCTCGGCCGCCTCCGCGATGAGCCGGGTGAACCTCGCCTCCAGGTCCGCGTAGTTCGTCCGTAGCGTCCCGGCCAGCGCCGGGCTCACCGCCGCCTGCGCGACGAAGGCGAGCCAGATCCTGGCCTCGGCCCGGTGCTCCTCGCGCAACAGCGCGACCTCGGTGGCCGCGTGGCTCAGCGCGGTGCCGGCCGACTGGGCCGGGCTGCTGACCAGGCGGGCCCGTACGCGCGCCCCGATCCGCTCGCCGATGTGGCCGAGCGCGAAGAGGAGCATCTCCTCCTTCGTGCGGAAGCACCGCTGCACGGCGCCCATCGACACCTGCGCCCGGGCGGCCACGTCCCGCAGGGTCACGCCCTCCAGCCCGTGCTCGTCGACGAGTGCGCAGACGGCCTCCGCGATCATCTCCCGCCGGCCCTCGTGATCCACCTGCCTGGGCATGCCCCGTCTCCTCCCGGTGTCCGTCCCCCGCAGTTTATTCGATGCGCTCGCATCGATACCGGGTTAGTGTTCCGATGCAAGCGCATTGGTACGGGGAACGAGGAGAGGTGCAGTCAGTCATGCGGGAAGCCCTGTGGAGGATGCCGGCCGCCGCGCAGGCGGAGGCGGTGCGCCGGGCGGACGTCTCCGCCGCCGAACTGGTCGACAGTCACCTGGAGCGCATCGCGGAGGTCAACCCGCGGGTGAACGCGGTCACGCAGCTCCTCGCGGAACGCGCCCGCGAGGCCGCGGCGCGCACGGACCGGCGGCGCGCGGCGGGGGAGGAGCTGGGGCCGCTCGCGGGCGTGCCGTTCACGGTGAAGGAGAGCACGCCCGTCGAGGGGGTGCCCACCACCTACGGCGTGCCGCGCTTCCGCGACCTCGTGGCGCCGGCCGACGCGCCCCCGGTGGCCCGGCTGCGCGCGGCCGGCGCCATCCCGATCGGGCACAGCAACCTGCCCACGCTGATCCTGGCCGGGATGCACACGCGCAGCGAGCTGTACGGCGACACGGCCAACCCCTGGGACCGGGGCCGCACCCCGGGCGGCAGCAGCGGCGGCGACGCGGTGGCCGTCGCCACGGGCATGGCGGCGCTCGGCCTGGGCAACGACTCCGGCGGATCCGTGCGCATCCCGGCCCAGTTCTGCGGGGTGGCCGGACTGAAGCCGTCCGCCGGCCGGTTCCCCGCCGACCACCGTGTCCTCGGCCCCGACGACCCCGGCCCGGCCTCCCAGATGCTCGTCACCGACGGCCCCCTGGCGCGGACCGTGGGCGACCTGAGGCTGGCGTACGAGGTGCTGGCCGGCACCGACCCGCGCGATCCGCGCGCCGTACCCGTGCCCGCCTACGGGCCGCCTCTGCCCGGACCCGTGAAGGTCGCGGTCGTGACGGACCCCGGCGGGCACGGCGTGCACCCCACGGTCGCCGCGGCCGTGGCGACGGCGGCCGCGGCACTGCGCGACGCGGGGTACGACGTACGCGAAGTGGCCGACGTACCGCGGCTGGACGAGGCCCTGGACGCCTACCACCGGATCACCATGACGGAATTCGCCCCGGCCTGGCCGGCGGTGCGCACGCTGCTCGGCGACGGCGGCGACCGCTACATCGCGATGGCGATGGAGCGGACCCCGCCCGTGAGCGCGGCGGAGCTCATGCAGCTGATGGGCACCTGGCTGAACATCCGCCGCTCCTGGGCCGAGTTCCTCGACGACCACCCGCTGCTGCTCGGCCCGGTGTTCACCGAGCCGCCGGTCGAGCCGGGACTGGAGTCGCGCGACCGGGAGGGCCGGGACCGGGTCGGATCGGGCATGCGGCTGTGCACCGCGACCAGCTTCGTGGGCGTACCCGGTGTGGCCGTGCCGACCGGGGTGGCCGACGGTCTCCCGGTCGGGGTGCAGATCGTGGGGCGCGCCTTCCGGGAGGACCTCTGCCTGGCCGCGGCCCAGACCGTGGAGGACCGGCTGGGCGTCCTGACCCCGGTCGACCCGCGGTGAGCGGGACGGCCGACCCGCGGTGAGCGGGGCCGGCCCGCGGGGTACGGGGAGGCCCTGGCCGACGACGACGGTCCGCTCAGCGCGGTCTGGGCCGCCCGCGGCCTCGGCCTGCCCTACCGGGACGCCGTGCTGCGCCGGGTCGCGCGGACACCGCTGGACTCCACCGCCTGGTACCTGCTGTTCGCGGACTGCCCGGCCGACGAGATCGGCCGCGCAGTCGCCGCCGCCGAGCGCCTGCTCCCGCTCGACGGACTCCTCGCGGATCCCGAACCGGGCATCGCCTACGGCGAGGAGTACGAGGCCGACCGGATCCTGGACACGATCGTCTGCCGGCTGGGGGCCATCCCGGCCACGGGGTCCGGCTGTTGCGGACGGCGCTGTCCACGCGCTGCTCCCGCAACCGCCGGATGGCGGCGTACGCCCTGAGAGCCTGGCCGCCCGGCACGGTCCCGCCGGAGCTGCGCGACACCCTGGCGCGCGCCGCCGCCCGCGAACCGGTCGACGGCATCCGGGAGGCGATGCGCGAAGCCCTCGCCGTGGGGGACTGCTGGGCCCGAGGGCCTGTCCGGCCCATCCGACGCTGATCCGCCGGACAGGCCCGGCCTAGCCGCGCAGGCTGCGCGCGCTCTGGCCGAGGCGGTCGCGCAGCAGGGTCCGCAGGGGACCCGGGCCCTCGTAGCCGACCCGGCGGGCCACCGCCGCCAGCGGGAGCGCCGTGGTGCGCAGCAGGTGTTCGGCCTGCTCGACCCGGAGGTTCTGCACCAGGCGGATGGGTGAGCAGCCCAGGGTGCGGGTCACCGTGCGCTGCAGGGTGCGCTCGCTGACCCCGAGGTCGCGCGCCGCCTCCGCGATCGAGAGCGGCCCGTCCATCCGGGCCCGCACCCAGGCCTCGAACGCCGAGACCAGCGGCTCGTGCCGGGCCAGCGCGCTGGGGATCGTGTACGCCGCCTGGGAGGCGCGGTCGTCGACCACGAGATAGCGCCGTACCAGGTCGGCGAGGGCGGGACTGCGCATCCGTACGATCGCCAGCGCCAGGTCCAGGTGGCCGAACGCGGCGCCGGCCGTGGTGATCCCGTCGCAGGTCGTCACCATCCTGCTCTCGTCGACGGCGACATGGCGGTAGCGCTCGCGGAAGACCGGGGCCAGCCACCAGCTGGTCGTCGCGCGCAGTCCGTCGAGGACTCCGGACTCGGCGAGCAGAAACGTCCCCGTACAGGACGAGGCGAGCGGAGTACGCCGCTCCCGGGCCTCGGTGAGCACCCGGCGGGCGTCGCGGTGCGCCGCCCCGGCCACGGTCTCGACCAGGCGCTCGGGCCGGCGCTCCATCAGCGCGGGCAGCACCAGCAGGTCGGCGTCCTCGGCCACCGTCACGCTCTCGGTGTCGATCCGGTGCCCGAGCCCGGTCCGCACCCGCCGCCGCACTCCGACCGTACGGATGTCGAACGCCGGCGGCGGCGCTCCGGTGAGCTGCCCGCGCAGGGCGTTGGCGGTGTGGAGCACGTCGAGAGTGGCGGAGACCCCCGAGTCGAACACCCCGTCGAGGACGAGCACGGCTGCTTTCACCCGTTCACCCTAGCCCGGCCGGCGCACCTGGCCGGTGTCGGATTCGCTGCACAAGCTGCCGGATCCGACACTCCCGGGCCGGGCCCCGGCCCTCCTAGGGTCGAGCCATGACCACGCACGAGACCACCACGCACGAGACCACCACGCACCAGGTGCCGGACCACCTTCCCGCCGCGGCCCGCTCCCGTACCCACACCTGGCAGCCGCGCCCCGACATGACCCCCGAGCTCCTCGGCATGAGCGGGCTGGAGATCCTCCGGGCCGCCCTCGAGGGCGCCCTCCCCGCCGCCTCGATGATGAGCACGCTCGGCTTCCGGCTCACCGAGGTCGGCGAGGGTTTCACCGTCTTCGAGGGGGACCCGGGCGACCACCTGCTCAACCCGATGGGCACGGTGCACGGCGGGTTCCTCGCCACCCTCCTGGACTCGGCCCTCGGCTCGGCCGTGATGACGCGCCTCCCGGCCGGCGCCATGTACACCACCGTCCAGCTGGGCGTCCACATGATCCGCCCGGTCCTCTCCGACACCCCGGCGCTGCGGTGCGAGGGCACGGCCCTGCACGTGGGCCGCACCACCGCCACCGCCGAGGCGAGGATCATCGGCACGCACGACGGCAAGCTCTACGCCCACGGCACGACCACCTGCGCCGTCCTGCGCACTTGACGCGACGGGGCACGGAAGGCGGAAACCGCGGGCGGCAGGACGGGCGTCCCTGTGACGGGGGGTGATGTGCATGCCGGTGATACCGCCGCAGGGGGCACGGTGGCTCTCCGCGGCGCTGCCCGCGGTCGCCGCGGTGCTGCTCCACGGCTGGGCCGCGTGGTACTTCGGCGCCGCGTCCCCGCCACCGGCCGCGGTCGCGGTGGCGGGCGCCGGGATCCTGGGGGCCGGCGCCCTGGTCGCGTACTTCCTGCTCGTCGGCGGCAACGGGGCCGTCTTCGGTACGCTCCTGCTCGCCGTGGGCCTGCTGCTGACCGTGGCGGCCGCGGACCGGACGGCGGCGCGCGAGGAGGTCGCCACCTGTGTCGTACGCGAGGTCCACACCCGGTCCGAGGGCTCCTTCGGGGAGGGCGGACCGCCACCGAAGACGGTGTACCGCTTCGCGCTGGACTGCCCCGGTGGCCACCCCGCCGAGCTCAAGGACGACCGGTCGCTCGCCCCGGTGGGCGGGCAGGTGCGTGTCGCGTACGACCCGCTGCGCCGCACGGCCCCGGCGGTGGCGGGGGAGGAGACCTCCCCCTGGACCCCCGCCCTGTGGGGCGCGCTCGCCCTGGCCCTCAGCACGCTGATCGCCGCGAGCCGCCCCCACCCGGGCCGCACCCCCGCCGAACGGCCCGACGCCTAGCGTCTGCTTCTTGAAGGACGCTCAGTTCCCGCCGGTCGTTCCCCCGGGTCGTTCCAGCGAGGCGTTCCCGAGGGGGTGTCCGGCGGGTGTCAGGGCTCGATCAGGCCGACGCGGATGGCGTAGCGGGTCAGTTCGCGGCGGTCGCGCAGGCCCAGTTTCTGCAGCAGGTTGGCGCGGTGCCGTTCGACGGTCTTCGCGCTGATCACGAGGATGTCGCGGATCTCCTTGGACGTGTGCCCCTCGGCGACCAGCTTGAGGATCTCCTCCTCGCGCTCCGTTATGGGGCGGTCCGGCAGCGGGTTGCCCTGGCGGGCGCGGTCCAGATAGGTGCGTACGAGGGTGGTCTCGGCACCGGGGTGGATGAACGGTTCGTCCCGCAGGGCCGCCCGGCGTGCCGGGCGGCGTCGGTCAGCCCCTCCTGGGCGACCCGGTACAGGACGAGTTCGGTGGCCGCGTCGAGCGGGGGCAGACCGGGCGTGATGCCCGCCACACCCAGGGCGTGCTGCACACCACCGATCCGGGCCTGGTCGCCGAACGGGTCGAGCTGCCCGCGGGCTCGTTCTGGGACGGCCGGGTGGTGGGGGACACCCGGATGCGCACCGAGACCGGAGTGTCGATCGTGGCCGTCCTGCGGCGGGCGGTCGCCTGGCCGTCGCCTTCGCCGGACTTCCGGCTCGCGGGCGGGGACACGCTCGTCGTCATCGGCACGCGCGAGGGCGTGGCGGTCGCGGCCGCGCTACTCAGGCGCAGCTGAGGCCGGCCCGAGCCGGTCACCCGGCGTGAGCCGGGCGAGCTGTGCGTCATCCGCACCCGCGCGAGGCCGCCGATCCCCGAGCGCGGGCACCGGGCGGCGGAGAGACGATGGTCGGGTGGACGAGGCAGTGCGGCGCGGCCAGGGGGCCGGTCAGCGCGCGCTGGGCGATGAATTGGTCCAGACCTGCATGGACGCCGGGGCCTCCATCGGCATGCTCTACCTGCCCGGTGCCACCCGCCGCGTCCTGCATCTGGCGATGGTCACCGGGGTGGCGCGGGAGTTCGCGGCCCCCTGGTCCCGGATCGGCCTGGACGACCCCATCCCGGTGGCCGACGCCGTCCGCGAGAGACGGTTCGTCTGGCTGGGCGACCAGCAGGAGACGGCCCGCCGCTACCCCCGGCTGGGCCTGGTCCTGCCGTACGACTTCGCCCTCGCCGCCGCCCCGCTGACCACGGCCACGGGGGACCAGGACACGGGGGACCGGGACGCCGGCGGCCGGGACAGCGGTGGCGGGGACACCGGCGGCAGGGGCGCCGAGGCCCCCGACGGCACGGACCGGGCCGCCGCGCACGGCGGCGGGGCCACCGCGGACGCCGACGCCTCCCGCGACCCCGCGGCCGGAGCCGGTGCGGTCCTGCTCTGGCCCGGCTCCCACGCGTCCCGCCTCAGCGACCGGGAGCGCCGGGCCGTGGAAGCGGGCTGCCACCGGCTCGCCCGCGTCCTGCGGGGAGCGGCCGACGAGGGGCACCCCGTCCCGCCCGCCGACCATCCCGTCATCCTCCAGCCGGCGCTGCCCCCCACGCCCGGACCGGTCGAGGCCGGGGCCGCCCTGGCCTTCGCCCGCCGGCTGCCCGGCGGCAGCTGCGCCCTCGACATGAACGGGCAGATCGTCTTCCTCACCCCGGAGGCGGCCGCCCTCCTGGGTGTGGACCGCGCCGCACTGCTGGGCGCCCTGCCGTGGGAGGCGCTGCCCTGGATGGACACCCCCGCCGTCGAGGACCACTACCGCGCCGCCGTGATCAGCCGGGTGCCGCAGACCTTCACCACCATGCACCCCAGCGGCCGCCACCTGCGCTTCGACCTGTACCCCGACGACACCGGCATCAGCGTCCGCATCACGCCGGCGGCCGAGCAGCCGGCCCCGCCGCCCCGGGCCCGGCCCGCCGCCCCCGCCAGGGAGCCGTCGCCCAGCCGCGCCACCGCCCTCTACCAGCTCATGCACCTGGCGGCCACCCTCACCGAGGCCGCCCACGCCCAGGACGTCGTGGAGAAGGCCGCGGACCAGCTGGTTCCCGCCCTCGGAGCGCAGGCGCTGGCCCTGCTCGTCGAGGAGGGCCAGCGGCAGCGCATCGTGGGCCACCGCGGCTACCCGGCCGCGGTCGTCGCCCGCTTCGACGGCCTCCCCGTCACCGAGGACCTCCCCACCAACCGCGTCCTGCGCACCGGCACCGCGCTGTTCTACAGCAGCGCGGAGGAGCTCTTCGACGACTTCCACGACACCGGGTACGAGCCGGTCATGGCGGCCTGGGCCTTCCTGCCCCTGATCGCCTCCCGGCGCCCCATCGGCTCCCTCGTCCTCGCCTACACCCGCCCGCACCCCTTCGCCCCCGGCGAACGCGCCGTCCTGACCTCCATCGCCGGACTCATCGCCCAGGCCCTGGACCGCGCCCGCCTCTACGACTCCACGCACCAGCTCGCCCGCAGCCTGCAGACCGGCCTCCTGCCCCACGCCCTGCCGGTCATCCCCCACCTGGACCTGGCCGCCCGCTACCAGCCGGCCGCCCACGGCCTGGACATCGGCGGCGACTTCTACGACGTCATCCGCATCGACGACACCACCGTCGCCGCCGCCATCGGCGACGTCCAGGGCCACAACGTCAACGCCGCCGCCCTCATGGGCCAGGTCCGCACCGCCGTCCACGCCACCGCCGGCGCACCGCCGGCCGAGGTCCTCGCCCGCACCAACCGGCTCCTGACCGACCTCGAACCGGGCCTGTTCACCAGCTGCCTGTACGCCCACCTCGACCTCGCCCGCGGCACCGCCCACCTGGCGGGCGCCGGACACCCGCCCCCCGTGCTGCGCCACGCCCACGGCCCCACCGAGGTCCTGCACCTGCCCTCCGGGCTCCTGCTGGGCATCGACCCCGACGCCTCGTACAGCGCCGTCGAGATCCCCTTCGCCCCCGACACCCTCCTCGCCCTCTACACCGACGGCCTCGTCGAAACCCCCGGCGAGGACATCGAGGACGCCATCGGCACGGTCGCGGCCCGCATCGGCCGCGCCCCGCGGCTCCAGAGCCTGGGCGACCTCGCGGACGACCTGGTCCGGGACGCCCGCCACGGCGCGCCCCGCACCGACGACATCGCCCTCCTCCTGCTCCGCTCCCGGGAGGCCCCGGCCCCCGGCTCATGATCGGCGTTGTCAGTGGCCGCCCCCAGGTTGATCCGTGTTCCGCCGCACCGGCGTGAACGTTCCCGGGGCGCAGAGGAGATGGCGCGTTGTCAGATCGGGAGAGGTCGAGCACGGCACGGGTGGTCCCACCCGCACGGCCGCGCAAGCTCACCAAGGTCCCGTTCGTCGAGCTGGCCGACGGACGCCTGCAGGGCGTGGTGTCCAGCGGCTCGGACATCGAGCGGGTCTACGTCTCGTCGGTGGCGTCCGGTACGTACGCCTTCGCGTGCAGCACCAACAACAACCGGCCCTGCGGCGGCGCCCGCCGCCGGAGGCGCGGCCCTGCTCCCGCCCCCTCTCCCCGCCCCGCTGTGACATCGCCCACGCACCCCCCACCCCCTCTTGCCAGCGGAAAGAAGGGTTACCTAAGTTCGTTTCATGGCGCCATCGCACCCCACATCCCCCACCGGCCCGGACGGCACCCCCGCGCTGGTCGACTTCGCCGTCGACCTCACCGCGCAGGAAACGCTCCGCCAGGCCCACGTCCTGGACGCCCTGGGCCCCGCCTGGGACCCCATCGAAGTGCTGCGCGGCGAGGAGGCGGCGTACGACCTGCTGTACTCCGGCCTCGACGCGGACCAGCAGCGCCTGTACGACGACCTGGTCGCGGCCGGCGTACTGCCCCGGCGCGGGGGCGGCCGTGCTGCCGCTTGACCCGCAGGCGGACATCGGCCGCCGCGCCTGGGTGGCCTGCCCGCGGTGCGACGACGCCCAGGGATGCGCGCCGTGCGAGCAGCGCCGTACCTGCTCCGACCACTGGCGCTACCTGCTCTCCCACTCCGGCAGCCTGCTCCACCTGCAGTGCCCCTCGTGCACCCACGTGTGGGCGCACGAGAGCGCCTTCGGCGCCACCCGGACCCCGTGGAGCCGGGTGACCAGCGGCTGGTCGCACCCCTGATCCGACCGCCGGTCGCCGCGTCCGGCGTGGCGTCCGGCGTGGCGCGGGTGTGGCAGGGGGCGGCCAGGCGGGTGCCGTCGGGCGGGTCGCGGTCCCCGCGCGTCACCGTGAGGGGGCAGGCTGGCCCCCGGCCCGGTGTCCCGTCAGAAAGGGATCGTTGATGCTGGAACGTAAGACCCGCAAGGACCGCACGGATGTCACCTTCGTCCTGCCCGCCGACCAGCCGCCCGGCGAGGTCAGCGTCGTGGGCGACTTCAACGACTGGCGACCCGGAACCCACACCCTGGCCCCGCGCCCGGACGGCCGCAGGGCGGTGTCGGTCAGGTTCCCCGCCGGCCAGGTCCACTACTTCCGCTACCTGGCGGCGGGTGACTACTGGTTCAACGAGGAGGCCGCCGACGGCCACGAGGGTGCCAACAGCCGTCTGAACACCTGACCCGGCCGGCACGCCGTCCGCCGCAGAGGGCACTTGTGCGACAGGGACCTCTGCTATTCGGCCAACTGCACCGCCCGGCCAGCGCCCACCGCGCCGGCAGGGCACCCTGAGAAGGAAGCCTTCCGGGACGCCCCGAACCCCCGAGCGGGGCGTACTGGAAGGCCTTCACGCGCCCGCGCGCCCCAGACGGTCCGGTCCGCTCAGCAGAACGCTTCGCGGGCCACTGCCGCGCCCTTGTCCCAGCCCTTCGAGAACTGCTCGTTCGCCGAGGCCGGCTTGGTCGCGTCGCAGTCGTCCTCCACGGCCTCCCAGCCCGCCACGATGCCAGCCTTGAGCGTCGTACCGACGGCGGCGCCGCCACCACCGCACGGGGTGCGGTCGTTGCCCTGCGAGATGGTGTACTGGGCCTTCTCGCGCTTGGGGATCGTGAAGCTGCCGCCCTCGCCGACGGTGAACGAACCGCCCGCCGCGGTCGGCGAGGACAAGAAGGCCTGTCCCGGCGTGAAGCCCGTGCCGGTGATGGTCACCGTTCCGTCGGACTGCACGTCCGACAGGGTGCAGGTGGCCGACGGGACGACCTCGGGTGCGGCGCCCCGGGCGATGGCGGCGGGCCCCAGGGCAAGGGACCCGGCCAGCAGCGGGGCGAACACGGACAGACGGGTACGTCGCTTCATGGTTCTTCCTTCCGGAGTGCAGGAAGGCAACGGCATGTCCGGACGATCGTCCGTTTCATCCTCCCCTGTCCCGCATCACCTGTCGACCGGGGCACCGTCCCGCGCCGGCCCGGGCCACGGGTCGCCCTGGACACGGGCGTGCAGGTGTTCGTCGTGCCAGCCGTCGGCGTGCAGCAGGGCGCTGCGCATCGTGCCCTCGAGGGGGAAGCCGGCCTGCCGCGCGACCCGGCAGGACGCCGGGTTCCCGACCGAGTGCGTGATCCGGAGCCGGTGCAGGCCGAGTTCGTCCAGGGCCCACCGGCTGACGCGGACCGTCGAGTCGACCACGGCCCCGTGGCCGCGCCCCGCGGGCAGGAGCCAGTACAGGAACTCCGCGCTGCCCCCGTGGAGGTCGATGTCGGCGAGCCCGATCAGCCCCACGGGCCGGGAGCCGGCACCGGCGGACGGGGCGATGGCCCAGACCGCCGCCTCTTCGTCGTCCCAGCGCCGCGCCCACCGGGCGATCTTCTCGCGGGCCCCGTCCGGCGAGAGGTGGCCGGGCCGGTTCCACTGCTGGATCTCCGGGTCGTGGCAGGCGGCCACCAGCACCTCGGCGTCCTGGGGCCGCCAGGGCCGCAGCTGGAAGCCGCTGCCGAGGCGGAACGTCGGCTGTTCGGTCCCGGCCATGCTGCCGGCCGGGACCACGGGCGGTATCGGCGGTATCGCATTCATCCGATCATGATGACGAGCGCCGTGGACGGGCGGGGGCGGGGGCCGTTCTGCTGAAACGCCCTGCCGTGACGTATCCCGGAGCCGCCCGGCGGGCACGCAGGTCGCGTGACCCCTTCCGGCCTGCGTCCCGCGCCCCCGCCCGCCGCCGTCCGCTCGCGCCGCGCCCTGCTCGCCGGCGCGGCCGGCAACTTCGTCGAGTGGTACGAGTTCAGTGTGTACGGCTGCTTCGCCACCGTCATCGCGGCCACCTTCTGGCCGGGCGGCGGTTCCGGCGCGCTGGTCGCGACGTACGCCTCGTTCGCGCTCGCCTTCTTCTTCCGTCCCCTGGGCGCCCTGCTGTTCGGCAGGATCGGCGACCGGATCGGCCGCCGCCCCACGCTGCTCCTGGTCATCGGCCTCATGACGCTCGCCACCACCCTCATCGGGCTCCTGCCCACGTACGCCGCCGCCGGACCGGCCGCCCCCGTGCTGCTCACCCTGCTGCGCGTGCTGCAAGGCCTCTGCGCCGGGGGAGAGTTCGGCGGGGCCGTGGCCCTGATGACGGAACTCGCACCCCCGGGCCGCCGCGGTCTGTACGGCGCGCTGCAGTCCTTCACCGTCGCGCTCGGCCTGCTCGGCGGCGTCGGCGCGGCCGCCCTCACCGCGACCTTCCTGTCCGGTGAGGACCTGGCCGACTGGGGCTGGCGCGTCCCGTTCCTGCTGGCCCTGCCGCTCGGCCTGGCCGGGCTCCGGCTGCGGGCCGGGCTGGTGGAACCGCCCCCGCCCGACGCGCGGGACGGCGGCACGGAACCGGCCGGGGCGGCGGCCGCGCCGGCGCGCCGCGGGGAACTGCCGCGCGCCGTCGTGCTGGGCGCCGGCCGGATCATGGGCTGGTCGGCGGCCGGCTACACCTTCCTCGTCGTCCTGCCCGCGTACCTGCAGTCAACCCTCCACACCTCCTTCCGGGCGGCCCTGATCGCAGGGGTCCTCACCAACCTCGGCTTCGCCGCCGCCGTGCTGCCCGCCGGACACCTCAGCGACCGCGTCGGCCGGCGCCCGGTCATGCTCGCGGGCGCCCTCCTCGTCGTCGTCCTCTCCTTCCCGCTGCTGGGGCTGCTCCAGGACCCCGGCTCCTCCGTGCCGGCCCGGGCGGCCGCCCTGCTCGCCGCCGGCGCCGTGGTCGGCCTGATGGCGGGAGCGGGCCCCGCCATGCTCGCCGAGATGTTCCCCGCCCGGGTGCGCTGCACCGGACTCGGTGTCGCCTATGCCCTCGCCAACGCCGTCTTCTCCGGCTGCGCCGGCCTGGTCATCACCGCCGTGACCGCTCGCACGGGCAACGCCGACATCCCCGCCCACTACGCCGCCGGAGCCTGCGCCCTCAGCGCCCTGGCCCTGTCCACGCTGCGCGGCGACGACCACCGAAGGCCCCTGCGATGAGAGTCGTCGGACTGATGTCGGGCACCTCCTGCGACGCGATCGACGCCGCGGCCGCCGATCTCGACCTCGTCGACGAGGCCGGATCCCCCGCCGACACGGTGCGGCTGACCCCGCTCGGCATGGTCAGCGCGCCGTACGACGACGAGCTGCGCGCCGCCCTGGCGGCGGCCCTGCCCCCGGGGACCACCACCCTGGCCGACGTGTGCCGCCTCCACGTCCGGATCGGACAGGCGTTCGCGGACCTCGCCGTGCGCGCGGACCGCGAACTGTGCGAGGGCCGGGCCGAACTGATCGCCTCGCACGGGCAGACCGTCTACCACTGGGCGGCCGACGGCCGGGTGCACGGCAGCCTCCAGCTCGGCCAGCCCGCCTGGATCGCCGAGGCCAGCGGCTGTCCGGTCGTCTCCGACTTCCGCGCCCGCGACATCGCGGCCGGCGGCCAGGGCGCCCCGCTGGTCGGCCTGTTCGACCTGATGTGGCTGCGCGGGCGCCCCGGCGTCCCGGCCGCGCTGAACATCGGCGGGATCGCCAACGTCACCGTCCTGCGGCCCACGGGCGCGGCCGTGGCCTTCGACACCGGGCCGGGCAACGCCCTCATGGACGCGGCCGTCCACGAGCTGACGGGCGGGCGGCTCGACCACGACGCCGACGGGGTCCTCGCCGGGGCCGGCCGGGTCCACGAACCGCTGCTGGAGCGGCTGCTGGCGGAGCCGTACTACGGCCTGCCCGTGCCGAGGACCACCGGCAAGGAACTCTTCCACCGCGGCTATCTGCACACGGCGCTCACGGACTTCCCCGGACTCGCGCCGTCGGACCTCGTCGCCACGCTCACCCGGCTGACGGCCCGGACCGTCGCCGACGCCCTGCGGCCGCTCGGCCCCACCGAGGTCATCGCCTCCGGCGGCGGCACCCGCAACCCGGTCCTGATGGCCATGCTCCGCGCGGAGCTGCCCGGTACCACCGCGCTGCTCACCTCCGACGCGCTCGGGCTGCCCGGGGCCGCGAAGGAGGCGTACGCCTTCGCCGTCCTCGGCCACCTGAGCCTGCACGGCCTGCCCGGTACGGCACCCGAGTGCACCGGGGCCCGGGGAGCGCGCATCCTCGGTTCCCTCACCCCGGGCCGCCGCCCCCTCCGGCTGCCACCGCACCCCGGCCGGGCCCCGCACGCCCTTGTCATCGGTCCGGGCAAGTGAGCGGCCGGGAACGGGTGGGCCGGCACGCCCCCGTGTCGAAAATGCGTACGGATGTCGAATGGTCGTACGGCGCGCCGTGGAACGTGTGATTCCGCCTCTCTCGGCCCGAGGTGCCCGATGGTGTGTGGCGTGTGAACGAGGTGGCCGCGGCGGCTGTGGCGACTGCGCAGGCTGTGGCGGCCATGGCAGCCGCGGTGACCTCCGAGACTTCACCCGGACCAGGTTCGGAAAGGACCTCTCATGCTCAGAACCGTGTTCACCGCCGCCACGGCCGCGGTACTCGCGGCCGCCGCCCTCGTACCGTCCGCCGCCGCGGCGCCGCCCCGGGCTCCCCTCCCCGGACCGGCCGAGCCGGTCACCATCGACCTCGTCCAGGTCAACGGCTCGGGCTGCCGGCCGGGGACCGCCTCCGTCGCCGTCTCGCCGGACAACACGGCCTTCACCGTGACGTACAGCGAGTACCTGGCCCAGGTCGGTGTGGGCGCCCAGCCGATCGACTTCCGCAAGAACTGCCAGCTCGGCCTCCGCGTGAACATCCCGCAGGGCTTCACCTACGCCATCGCCCAGGCCGACTACCGCGGCTTCCTGAGCCTGGCGCAGGGCGCCAGCGGCCGGCAGAAGGCCAGCTACTACTTCCAGGGCATGTCCCAGACGCAGTACCGCAGTCACAGCTTCCAGGGGCCGCAGCAGGGCAACTGGCAGGTGTCCGACACGGCGGGCCTCGAGGCCCTCGTCTACGCGCCCTGCGGCGAGCAGCGGAACTTCAACATCAACACCGAGCTGCTCACGAGCGCCGGAACCTCGGACCCCGCCACCACCAACAGCTTCATGGCGATGGACTCGACCGACGGCAGCATCAGCACGAAGTACCACTTCTCGTGGAAGGCCTGCCCGGTGCGCTGACCCCGCCCGCCTGCGCCGTCCCGGCGAGCGGGCGCGCGTACCGCACGCCGGGGCGGCCGTCGACGACGGTCTCGCCCACCACCGTGAACCCGGAGCGGCGCAGCACCGCCATGGACGCGTGGTTGTCGAGGGTGGTCATCGCGGCGAGCCGTACGAGCCCGTAGTCGTCGGCCGCCAGCCGGCACACCTGCGCGACGGCCGACCTCGCCACGCCCCGGCCCGCGGCGCGCTCGCCGACCCGGTACCCGAGTTCGGCGACGCCCTCCTCCGGGTCGACGTCGACGAGGTTGATCCGGCCGATCACGTCCCCGTCGGCGTCCAGGACGAGATGGAAGTGGCAGAGCCCGGCGTCCTGTTCGTCGAGCAGAGCCCGGTGGCGGGCGGCGAAGTCGGCGAAGTACGCGTCCCCGCGGTCCGGTACGGACCGTGCGAAGTACGCCCGGTTCTCCCGCTCGAACGCCAGCAGCGCCTGCGCGTGGTCGGCCCGCAGCCGCTCCAGCTCCACCATGGCCGCCAGCATACGCACGAACGACCGGTGCCCGTACGGCCGGAGGGGCCCCATGATCACGGCCGGCCGGTCGCGGCGTAGAGTCGGGGACCATGGTGACGCACTTCAGTGAATCGTTCCTGCTCGAGGCGGAGCGGCATGCGGCGTGGGGCGCCGCGCAGCTCGAGACCCTGACCGGCTTCCTCCCCGAGGGCCCCTGGACCGCGGACCTGCCGTCCTGCGTCTACCGGCAGGGGGACCTGGAACTGCGGGTCGCCGTCCTGGGCACGTACGACATGGACGAGCGGTCCTGGATGTGGGGCTGGGCCAATCCCGGCCTGCGCGGCACCGAGGTCGTCGCCCTGGCGGAGCGGGCCGAGCGGTACGGACGGGCGCACGGGATCGTCGAGCTCACCGAGGAGGTGCTCGACCTGTCCGGCTTCGACGACCCGCGCCGGGCGGCGGAGACGCTGGCCTTCACGGGGATGGGCGTGACCGGCGCCCCGGGCTACATCGGCGTTCCGGCGGGCCCGGCCACCCAGGTCTACTTCCTGCCCGACGATCCGCAGGTGCCCCGCGCCGCCCTCGACCCGGTCGCGCTCCCGCGCACCCTCATCACCGCCGCCGGCCTGATCGGCCGCTCGCCCCGGCGCGTCGTGACGGGCTACTTCGACCACCACGGCCTCCCGCAGCGCGAGGACGAGCACCGCGTCACGGCCGCCCTCCCCGACGGCAACGCGGCCGAGGTCGACTTCGACTCCCTGGGGCGTATCGCGTCCGTCCGTCTGACGGGGCTGTCCTGACGGGGCTGTTCTGACGGGAGATCCTCTGACGGGAGATCCTCTGACGGGAGATCCTCTGACGGGGGATCTCCCGAAGCCTCCTGGCGCGGGGTCAGGAGGACGCGGGGTCAGGAGGACGTGCGGGTCGCCTTGTCCTGGAGGCGGCGGGCATCCTCGGCGCGGTGCTGCGCCCGGTACAGGTCGGCGGCCCGGCGCCAGTTGCGACGGGCCTCCTCGGGCCGGTCCAGGGCCAAGTGGACGTCGCCGAGGTTGTCGAGGGTGTTGGCCTCCTCGTAGAGGTTGCCGAGGTCGTGGAAGAGGGCCAGGGCCCGCCCGTAGTACGCCAGAGCCTCGTCGTCCCGCCCCGCCGCGTGCGCGATGAACCCCAGGCTGTCGAGCGTGCAGGCCTCCCCGTCGCGGAAGCCCTGCCGCCGGTGGATCTCCAGGCCTTCCTCGCAGCGGGCCAGCGCCTCCTCGTGGTCGCCGAGCCGGGCCTCGTACCAGCCCACGGCGTTGAGCGCGTTCGCCAGCGCCAGCGGATCGTCGCCCAGGCGCTGGAGCCGCAGGACGTGCCGGACGTGCGTCAGGGCCTGCCGGTCGTCGCCCCGGCGGCCCCACGACCAGGCGATCACGTCGTGGATGCGTGCCTGCTCGCCGGTGTCGCCGGCCTCCTCCGCGGCCGCCAGGGCCAGCCCGGCGTGGTCGACGGCGCCGTCGTGGTCGCCGGAGCGGGCACAGGCGTGCGCCAGCCGCCGGTGCGCCCAGGCGCGTACGAAGGCGTCGCCGAGCCGCTCGGCCGCCGCCAGCCCCGTGCGCCACAGGGCCATGTGGTCGTGGAGCCGCCCCTGCCGCCACAGGAACCCGTCCAGGACCCGGGCCAGCTGCCACACCAGGGTGTCCCACCCCTGCCGCTCGGCCAGCCGCTGCGCCCCGTGCACGCACGCGTGCTCGGCGCGGAACCAGGCCATGACGGCGTCCTGGTCGCCCACCGGCTGGGGCTCGGCCCCCTCCGCGGGCGCCGGCAGCTCCAGCCTGTGGTGCTGGAACGGACCGAGGATCAGGTCACCGGCGTAGGCGGTGTGCAGGTAGAAGTCCAGGACGCGGCGCAGCGCCCGCTCGCGCGACACCCGGGCCTGGTCCTCGTCGGCGCGCTCGGCGGCGTACAGCCGGATCAGGTCGTGCATCCGGTACCGGCCCGGCACGGGCTGCTGCACCAGGTGCACCATCTCCAGCTCGCGCAGCGCCGCCCGGGTCGCGGCCGGCGTACGCCCCAGCAGGCTCCCGGCGGCCGCCAGCCCGATCTCCGGGCCGGGCACCGCCGCCCCGAGGAGCCGGAAGACCTCCGCGGCCACGGCGGACAGCGCGCGGTACGACACCCGGCAGATCGCCCGTACGTTCGCCGACAGGTCACCGGCGTCGAGCGCGTCCAACCGGGCCGACCGGTCCTGGAGTTCCTCGGCGAGCGCCGCGAGCGGGAAGCCGTCCCCGGCAGCCGCACGGGCCCCCACGACGCTGATGGCCAGCGGCAGCCCCGCGCAGTGCTCCAGCACGGTGGCGACGGCCTCGGGCTCGGCGGCCAGCCGCTCGTCGCCCAGGTGCCGGCCCAGCAGGTCCCGCGCCTCGGACGAGGTCAGCACATCCAGCGGAATCAGGTGCGCCCCCTGGGTGGCGGCGAGCCCGGTCAGCCGGTGCCGGCTGGTGACCAGGACCGCGCAGTCGGCGCTGCCGGGCAGCAGCGGGGTCACCTGCTCGGCGTCCGCGGCGTTGTCCAGCACGATCAGCATCCGCCGGCCGGCGACCAGACTGCGGTACAGGCCGGCCAGCGCCTGCTGGTCCGCCGGCACCGAACCCGGGTCCAGGCCGAGCGCGTCGAGGAGGACCCGGACGGCCGCGGCGGGCGCCAGCGGTTCCTCCGACGGTGAGAAGCCGCGCAGGTCGACGTAGAGCTGCCCGTCGGGGAACCGGTCCGTGTTCCGGTGCGCCCAGTGCACGGCGAGCGAGGTCTTCCCGATGCCGCCGCTGCCGCTGACGACGCACACCGGTACCGCCGCGCCGGGCCGCGCGGCTCCGGCCACGGTCTTGTCGAGCTCGGCCAGGGCGCGCTCACGTCCGGTGAACCACCGTGGTGCGGCGGGAAGTTGCCGCGGCACGGTGTGCTCCGGGGACGCGGGGGAGCGGGGGGCGGGGAGCACGGCCCCCGCCGCTCCCGGGTCGGCGGCGTCGGGCGCGCCGGTGCCTGTGTCAGGCGTGCCGGTGCCGGGCAGCGTGGTCGATTCGCCCGGCGCGCCGATCGCCGGGTCGTTGGCGAGGACCTGCCGGTGCAGGCGGCGCAGCGCGGGTCCCGGGTCGCTGCCCAACTCCTCGGCCAGCGCCCGCCGTACCCGCTCGAAACAGCGCAGCGCGTCGGCGGCCCGCCCGCTGCGGTACAGCGCCAGTACGTACTGGGCGGCCAGGCGCTCGTCCAGCGGATGCGCCTCGTGCCCGGCGGCCAGCTCGGTCA
Source organism: Streptomyces sp. NPDC090022 (assembly GCF_044748145.1). Classification (NCBI taxonomy): domain Bacteria; kingdom Bacillati; phylum Actinomycetota; class Actinomycetes; order Kitasatosporales; family Streptomycetaceae; genus Streptomyces; species Streptomyces sp. NPDC090022. The sequence continues at coordinate 92,535 of NZ_JBIVFN010000010.1, read as the reverse complement.
CGAGCGCGGCATGGTGCCCGAGGCGCAGCTCCACATCGGCGCGCTCGAGCCGGCAGGCGTGCAGCTCCCCGAGGAGCGACTCGCGCAGCGAGTTGAACCACGGGGTGTCCGCGCCCGCGAACGGCTCGCCGCGCCACAGGCCGAGGGCACTCCCGTACAGCCCGGCGGCCCGGTCGTCGTCCGCGTCGCGCGCCCGTGCGACCAGCCGGCGGAACCGGTGGACGTCCACCGCGTCGGGGCCCGCGAGCAGGACGTATCCGCCGGGGCGGCGCTCCAGCACCGCAGGGGCACCGTCGGAGTCGGAGTCGGAGTCGGCGTCGGTGTCCGGGCCGGTCCCGGCGGGCGGGGGCGCCGTGTCCACGGCCAGGACCTGCCTCAGCCGCGACACGTAGCTGTACAGCGTCGGCCGCACGCGCTGCGGCGTCCGCGCGCCCCACACCCGGTCGATGAGCGCGTCCACCGCCACCGGGTGGCCCAGGTCCACGAGCAGCGCCGCGAGCACGGAGCGCTGCCGGGCCGGGCCCAGGTCCACGGCAGCGCCGTCCCTGTCCGCCCGGACCTCGCCGAGGACACCGAACCCGATCGCCACCGCACCCCTTTCGTCCGCCGGGTCCCAGTCTTGGCGCATACGCCACCACCAGCCAATTCAAGATCCGGCCAAGGTTCGTCCATACCCGGCCGCCCACGATGGCGATGCCTCACGGCACTTGTCACGGCGAACGGAAGGACACCTCATGCGACAGTGGCTCCAGAACATGTCCGACACCCTGGTCGACCGCCTGGTCCCGAGGGCGGAGGCCGCCGCGGCCTCCTGCTGGCCGGAATACCGCTGCGTGCGCGGCAGCGCCGGCGGCGGCTGCGCCTCCACCGGTTACGAGTGGTGGCAGGTACGCACGTGCTGCTCCGACGGCAGCTGCACCGCCTACCGCTTCCACAGCTGTGCCGACTGCCGCTGACCGGAAGCACTGAACCGGCGGGCTGAGCACGGGAACCACGGGCCGGACTCCGGACGTACGGGGGACACGGGGAACACGGGGGACATCGGGGGAGCACGGGGGAATCCGGCGGGGTGCGGGCCACCGCACCCCGCTGCCGTGCCCCGTGCCGTCCCGTACGCGCCGCAGGCGCCGTACGCCGCTCCCTCCGCTCACCCCTCCCCCCCCGGCGCCCCGTTCCCGCTGTCCCGCGATCTCCGCCGCCCCGCTGTTCCCGCCGCACGCCGCCACCCGCAACACCCGAGGAGAGCGCACACCATGGATGCCGCGACCGCCTGGGAGACCACCGCGTGGGGCAGCCGCGGCTGCCTGCTGCTCGTGTTCGCGCTGTCCGTCCACGGAAAGGTGCGCAGCCGCCGGGCGTTCGAGGAGTTCACCGACTCGGTGCGCACCCTCGCCCCGGCCTTCGCCGGCCGTGCCCGGCCGGCCGCCGCCCTCGTCGTCGCCGCCGAGGCGGTGGCCGCGACCGCACTCGCGGTACCCGGGTCCGGTGCCCTCGGGCTCGCCCTCGGTGCCGTACTCCTCGCCGCGTTCACCGTGGTCGTCGCCGCCGCGCTGCGGGCCGGAACCGGCGCGGCCTGCCGCTGTTTCGGCCGGTCCTCGACGCCGCTGAGCCGCGTCCACCTCGTGCGCAACGCTGTCCTGTTCGCCGTCGCCGGATACGGCCTCGCCGCCACGGTCCTCGCCGGGCCGGGGACCGGGGCCCCGGCCGCCGCCGTCGTGCCGGCCCTGGGCGCGGGCGCGGTCCTGGGCCTGCCGGCCGCCGTACTCGACGATCTCGTCGGCCTTTTCCGGCCGCTGTCCTGAAGGGAATTCCCACCGTGAGCTACCTCGCCGCGGGCGTCGCCGCAGTCGGCGTCCTGTGCCTGCTCAACCTGGTCTTCGCGCTGGGTGTCATCCGGCGGCTGCGCGAACACTCCGAACAGCTCGCACGGCTCGCACGGCTGGACCGGACCGGGTCCGGTTCACCGGACCACGCCGTCCTCCCGGCCGGTGCGATGGTCGGGTCGTTCCGTACGGAGGCGACGGGCCGCGGTCCGCTCACCGAGGAGGACCTGGCCGACGACACCCTCGTCGCGTTCTTCTCGCCCACCTGCAAGCCCTGTCAGGAGAAGCTCCCCGGATTCGTGGCGGGACTCGCCGACCGCCCGCGGGCGGAGCGGGGCCGGGTCCTGGCCGTCGTCGTGGGCGAGGCCCGCGCCTGTGCGCCGATGCTCGCCTCGCTGGCGAGCGTGGTGCCGGCCGTCCGCGAGGACGAGGACGGCCCCGTGGCCACCGCCTTCGCCGTCCGCGCCTTCCCCACGTGCGCGCGCGTCGGCCGGGGGGCCGACGGCAGGCTGGTGGTGACGGAGGCCGACACCTGGCCGCGTTCCGCCCTCCCCGCCGCGGCATGAGTCCGACGATGCCGGACGGGCGGCGCGACACGGGCGGCGCCGGGGAAGCCGGCGTATCCGGCAGGGCCCCCGTATCCGGCGGGGCCCCCGTGGACGGCGCGGACCGCGGACCGGATGCGCGGCCTCCCGCTCACGACGCGAGCGGTACGGCCGGCTCCGCACGCGTCCTGGCCGCCGCGATCCGCCTGGTGCACCGGGCCGCCCCCGCCGGACTCGCCGTCTGCGCCCTGCTCACGGTCGCCGGCGCCGCGGCCCCCGTGGCCGCCGCCTGGCTGCTCAAGACGGTCCTCGACCGCCTCGTAGAGGGCGCGGGCGCAGGTGCCGGTGCCGGCGCAGGCGCGGAGACGGCCACCGGTACCGGACCCGGCCACGGCCCGGTCTCCGCCCCGGCCGCCCCCTCCGATCTCGCCGACCTCGCCCCCCTGGCCCTGCTGCTGGTCGTCTGCGTCGTCTCGGTCGCGGTCGTCCCGCAGCTCCTGCAGTACGTGCGGGCGCAGCTGCGCCGCGCGGTGGGCCTGACGTCCCAGCGTGAACTGCACACCGCCGTCGACCGGTTCGTCGGCCTGCCCCGCTTCGAGGACCCCCGCTTCCTGGACCGGCTGCGCCTCGCCCAGCAGTCCGGCGGCACCGCCCCCCTCGACGCGGCCGACAGCGCCATAGGGATCACCGGCGCCCTGGTGACCCTCACCGGGTTCCTGGGCGCGCTGGCCCTCCTCGGGCCCTGGATGGCGGCGGCCGTCCTGGCCTCCGGCGTTCCGGTGCTGTGCGCCGAACTTGTGCTCAGCCGCCGCCGGGCCGCCATGACCTGGGACGTCGGTCCCGCGGAGCGCCGCGAGCTCTTCTACAGCGCCCTGCTCACCAACCTCCGGGCCGCCAAGGAGATACGGCTCTTCGGCGTGGGCAGCTTCCTGCGCGAGCGGATGATCGCGGAGCGCCGTACGTCCGACACCGCCAAGCAGCGCCTCGACCGGCAGGAACTCCTCGTCCAGGCCGGCCTGGCCCTGCTCTCCGCCCTGGTGGCCGGAGCGGGCCTGCTGTGGGCCGTGGCGTCCGCCCGTTCCGGCCGTGTCACCGTCGGCGACGTCACCATCCTCGTCGCCGCCCTGCCCGCCGTACAGGCCGCCCTCGCCAACCTCGCCCTCGAACTGGCCCGCGCCCACCAGGCCACCTTGATGTTCCGCCACTTCACCGCCGTCACCCAGGCACCGCCCGACCTGCCCGTGCCGGCGCGGCCCCGCCTCGTACCGCCGCTGCGGCACGCCGTGGAGTTCCGCGACGTGTGGTTCCGCTACGGCGCCGGCCACCCCTGGGTGCTGCGCGGCGTCGACCTGGTCATCCCGGCGGGCCGGGCCGTCGGCCTGGTCGGCCTCAACGGGGCCGGGAAGTCCACCCTGGTGAAACTGCTCTGCCGGTTCTACGACCCGACCCGCGGCCGGATCCTCTGGGACGGCGTGGACCTGCGCGAGCTGTCGCCGCAGGAGCTGCGCCGGCGGATCGGCGCGACCTTCCAGGACTACATGGAGTACGACCTCACGGCCCGCGAGAACATCGCGCTGGGCGATCTGTCCGCGCTCGACGACGGCCCCCGCGTCGAACGCGCGGCGCGCCTCGCCGGGGCGCACGGCGCGCTCACCGCGCTGCCGCACGGGTACGACACGCTGCTCAGCCGGATCTTCTTCAGCGAGCGGGACAAGGAGGACGCGACCACCGGCCTGGTGCTGTCGGGCGGCCAGTGGCAGCGCCTGGCGCTGGCCCGTTCGCTCGTACGCGACGACGCCGACCTGCTCGTCCTCGACGAACCCAGCTCCGGCCTGGACCCGGAGGCGGAGCACGCCGTGCACCAACGGCTGCGCGGGCACCGCGCCGGACGCACCGGGCTGCTCATCTCGCACCGCCTCGGCGCCCTGCGCGACGCGGACACGGTCGCCGTGCTGGAGGGCGGCCGGATCACCGAGACGGGCCGCCACCAGGACCTCCTGGCCCACGACGGGGCCTACGCCCGTCTCTTCCGCCTCCAGGCGCGCGGCTACGAGACGTCCGACGGGGCCGGTGCGGGCGACGCCGCCGCCGGGCGGGCCGGTACGGGCGACGCCGCCGCCGGGCCGGACGCGGTCCGGGGGAGGGCCATATGAGCGCCGCCTTCGTACGCCGTCTGCTGCGCGACCGCGTGCTCGCCGTCACCGTGACCGGCGCCAGCATGGAGCCGGCCCTGCACGACGGCGACCGCGTCCTCGTCGTGCGCCGCCGGTTCCGGCGCCTGACGCGGGGGCAGGTCGTCGTCCTGCGGCCGCCGCCCCCGGCCGCCGCCGTCGCGGCCGGCCGCTCGCCCGGCCCGCCGCCGGTGCGGCCGTACCGGGACGGCGGGGTACTGGTGCTGCGTCAGCCGCCGCCCGGGCCCGGGGGGCTGGTCGTCAAGCGGATCGCGGCCGCCCCCGGCGACCCCGTTCCGGCGCCGCTGGCCGCCCGCCTGGGGCCCACCGTGCCGGCGGGCCGGTTCCTGGTCCTGGGCGACAACCCGGCCCGCAGTCTGGACTCACGCCACTTCGGATTCGTCCCCCGCGACCGGCTCGTGGGCGTGGTGATCCGGCCCCTGCGCACCCCCATCACCGCGGCCGGGAAGGGGGAGTGACCGCCGCGAGGCGGCAACCCGTCCATCGGGTGAGTACCTTCTGCACATGCACATCAACTGGACCGGCCCGGAGCAGCGGGGGCACGTTCTTCTCATAGCGGGTGATGCCGCCGTACGGCGCCGCGCCGTTCAGGTCGCGCCGAGCGCGAACCTGGCCGCGATCGGCGTCGTACCGGCGTGGGTGCTCCTGGGCAGCCAGGTCCCGAGCGACACCACCTACCTCGACGGGGCGCGCGACCCGAACACGGTGCTGATGCGGCTGCGTGCCGCCGCCGCGACGTCCGGCCCGCTGCTGGTGTACCTGACGGGCCGGCTCACCCTCGACCGGCGCGGGCGCGACCTCCACCTGGCGCTCACGGGCACGACGGCGTCCACGGTCCGCTACACGGCGCTGCCCTGGGAGTGGCTGGAGACCGAACTGCGCCACCGCCCCGCCGGGCTGACGACGGTGGTCCTCGACCTCGTCGCCGACAAGGCGGCGTGGCCGGTGCTCCAGGAACGCGGCGGCCTGCCGCCGTTGCCGCCCGCCGACGTGTACGGGGTCGTCGTGCCGCCGGCGTTCACCGGCGGTGCGGAGCTGGTCAGCTCGTACACCCGGCACTGGATCGACCAGCTGCACCGCAGCCCCAGCCGTCCCACCAACGTGCAGCTGCACGCCTTCTCGGCCGCGGCGGCCGCGCTGCCGCCGGGCACCCTGACCCTCCCCGCCACCCGCGAACTGAGCGCCCCGGCCGCTGCCGACGCCCGTCGACACGCCCCGCAGCACCCCCACCCGTACGCGCACCAGCCCGCCCAGGCGGCCGAGCAACCGGTACGCGCCGCGCACCCCACCGCCTCCCCGGCCGAGCCCGCCGCGCCGCCCGCGGGACCGCCCGTGCCGCCGGGCAGGCCGGGGGAGGACCCGCGGCCGTACATCCACGCCCTGGCCTCCCGCGGCCGGCACCTGGAGGCGGCCACGCTCGCGCAGGCCTGGGAGCAGCACGTCCTGCAGACGCACGGCGCCACCTCGCCGGAGGCCACCCACTGGGCCGAGATCCGCGCCGATCTGGCCCGGATGGCCGGCAACTACGTGCTCGCGACCCAGCTGTGGATCGGCGCCGGACGGACCCGTCTGACGCTCCAGCACCCGGACGCGCCGGAGGTGCTGGCCGCCGCGGCCGGCGCCCTGTACTGCTGGACCCAGCTCAAGGACGCGGCCGCCGCCCGTGAGGCCGGCCCCGAGCTCGTCCGGCTGCTGCGCGCCCTGCCCTCCCTCGAGCCCCGGCTGCTCCGTCTGACCCAGCAGCGCCTGGAGGCCCTGAACGGCGCCCCGAGCCACCGCTGAGCCGCAGCCGAGGTCCGGCTCCCGGCGGCCTGAGGCATGTCCGGCCGGCGCCCGGTCCCGGCCGGGCTGGTCACCACGGTCCGGCAGGGGCGGGAGGAGCTGCACCACCTCGACGCCGCCCCGATCAACGCCATCGCCGAACGATGGATCAGCCGGTTCGACCGTGGCCGCGTGAACGCCCTCGCGGACCTCGAGCGAGCTCTGGAGCAACCCCCATGGACAGCACCACGTTTCTCTCCACGACGTACATCCGCACCACCCCCGAGCGGCTCTGGCAGGCCCTGACCGACCCGGCCTTCACCGACCGCTACTGGGGCGTCACCTTCGAGAACGACTGGGCGAAGGGCTCCCCGCTCGTCTGGAAGCAGGGCGGAGTCACCATCGCCCACCCCGAGCAGGTCGTCCTCGTCTGCGACCCGTACCGCCGGCTCTCGTACACCTGGCACACCTTCACCGAGGAATGGGCCGGGGCGGTCGGCGTCGACGAGGACGTGCGGGCGCGGCTCGCGGCCGAACGCCGCTCGACGGTCACCTTCGACAGACCGGCGAGCCCCTGCCGGACCCCGGGCAGCCCGCCGGGGAGCGCCGAGCCGGGCAGGGCTGACCCGACACGACCGGCGGACACCGTCACGCGCGCACGGCGCGGTGGGTGGACGAGACGTGGGCCCAGTGGCGAAGCTGCTGCACTATGACCGAAGCCAACGCCGGAGGAACCATGTCGCACGTGGTGGTGTCACCGGTGCACCGGGGCAGCCCGCCCTTCCGGATCGTCCTGATCGGCGGGGAGATGGTGGGGCGCGCGCACGACCTGATCGACGTGTACCGCCTCGTCAGGGCCGCCGGCATCGACCACCCCGACCTCGACGACCCGGCCGTCATCCGCTGGGAGGGCGGCGACAAGTTCACCTGGCACTGAGCCGGGTACGGGCGGTCGGGCTCGCGGTCGGGCTCGCGGTCGGGCTCGTGCCCGCGACCGGTTCAGGAGACCGCGCGGAACGCGGTGGCGCGCACGCTGTCGCCGCACAGCGCGAACTCGCCGCCGTCGTCGGGCGCCAGCTGGAGCATGCCGCCGGCGACGCCCACCACCATCGAGGGAGCGACGAACGGGTCGCCCCCGGCGGCGCAGTAGCCGTCGGCCTCACCGAGGACCGGGGCGAACGTGACGACGGTCTGCGCGGCGCCGCCGACGGGCAGCTGCACCGCACGCGCGGTGCCCTGACGGTTGACGCGCAGGGGTTTGTTCCGGTCGGGCGAGCCCTGGCCCGCGAGGGCGATCGTCGGGTGGCCCTTCAGGACGCAGGGCCGGGGCCCCTCGTTGAGGACGGTGATCCGTATCCCGGCCGGGCCCAGCCGCTCGGCGCTGTTCGCCACGAGCCGGCTGCTGCGGCACGGGGGCGCGGGCGCCCGGTCGAGGGCGCCGGAGCCGGCAGTCGCTGTCGCTGTCGCAGTGGCGGAGGCGGGGGAGGCGCCGGCCTGTCCCGCCCCGGCCCCGGCCAGCAGACCGCCGGCCAGGGCTGCCGCCGCCACGAGCGCACGGCACCGCGCCGGGCCACGCTGATGTGCTGGGGTCATGGTCTGCTCCCACGGGGAGACGTACCTGCCCTTCCAGCCTGGCACCGTGCCGGGCGCCGTGCGCGTCGGGACCGGTATGCGTGTGCCTCAGGAAGCCGCGCCCTCGGGCTCCTCCTGCCCGTCCAGCCCCTCCAGGCTGTCCATGAACGAGCTGACGGAGAACACCGCGCGGCCCGGACCGGCCGGGCCGTAGCCGGGCGGGGACTTCAGGCCGAACTCCTCCAGCGTCGCCCGGTACGTCTCCAGCAGCCGGATGTGGTACTCCAGCGGAGCCCCGAGCGGGTTGGCCTTGCCCAGCGGCGTCGTCGGCTCCGGGCACCAGGTGGTGAAGCGCGGCACGACCCCGTTCGACATGAAGAACCGCAGCCCCTCGGCGGTCGATTCGATCGCCTCGCCGACCTTCGTGAAGCCGAAGGGCTCGGCCATCTCGATGCCCGCCACGAAGTTGGGGATCACATTGCGCGGGCCGAACACCTCGGTGGAGTCCAGGATCCGGCGGTGCCACTCGTCGCGGCCCACGTACCGCTCCTTGCCCGGGCAGTGGAGCTGGAACAGCCGCCGGTCCCACACCTCGAAGTTGGGGTGGTAGATGCGGATGCCGTAGTCGTGGAACCGCTGCACGGCGTCGCGCGGCAGCGCCTGGGCGACGACCTTGCCGATCCAGCGGCCGGGGAAGCGCTCCTCGATGGCCTTGGCGTAGTGCCCGTAGAAATCGGCCTCGTCACGGCCGCCGACCTGCGAGGTGATCGAGCCGCCCGTGAGGGTGTAGGCCCGGGAGGTCCCGGCGGTGTCGTACCGGTCGATGATCTCCAGCGCCTCCAGTACCTCCTCGACCGGCTTCACCCCGGTGTAGGGCCGGCCCGCGGCCTTGTGCTGGCGCCAGTTGTGGTTGATGTCGCAGAACTGGCACTCCTCCTTGGCCCCGAAGTACTGGCACACCCGGAAGACCGTCAGGTAGACGAGGTAGCCCCACTGGATGGTCGGCGCGACCTCCATCACCGACTTGCCGTTCGCGAGCGTGTGCCGGTAGTACTCCGGCATCGGCGGCAGGCCGACGTCCGCGATCCGCGCACCGTCCAGGTACAGGCCGAGCACACCGTCCTCGTCGCCGCGCACCACGTAGGGGGAGTCCGGGTTGACCCGTACGGACACGACGGTCCGGCGCAGGTCGTACGGGCCGCCGGTGAGCACGATCTCCTCCGGGGGCCGGTTGAGCGCGGCGGCGCCGAGCTCCGGCAGCGTGCGGTGGTCGAAGGAGAAGATGAAGTACGACTTCGGCTTCACGTCGCCCGACGCCCCGTCGGCACCGCCGCTGAGCGCGGACTCGTGGAAGGCCATGCCGCCCCGCAGGAGGTCCTCCTTGATGACGGCTTCCCGGGGCACCTGGGGGAAACGTCCCATCAGGTCCTCGATCAGGGCCGTACGACTGAGGCTCTCCGCGCGCTGATTGCTCATCCCCCCATGCTAGGCGCCGCCTCCGTGGCGGACGGCGCCGCCCCGGCCCCCTGCCGTCAGCCCCGGCCGTGACCGGGGCGCCGGGCCAGCTCGGTGTCGGCCGCGTCGAGGATCCCGCGGAACGTCCGGGTGATGAGCGGCCGGGCCAGGTGCCGGGTGAGGAAGGCGCCGACCAGCGGGACGCTGATCTGGGCCCGGGTGGTCCAGCGCACGTGCGTACCGCCGTCGACCTCCGTGAACGTCATGCGGCCGAGTTCGTGCCGCGCCGGCGGCAGGCTGCGCTCGACGACGTACTCGGTGGCGTGCGGCGCGTCGTAGTGGGTGATGCGTTCGCGGAACCATCCGATCAGCCAGAGGTGGCTGCGGACGGCCCCGACCCCGTACGGCGCGCCCTGGCCCCGCCGGGTCAGGCGGCAGCGCAGGATCAGGGGGGAGGCGGTGTAGTTCGTGGTCGTGGTGAGCCAGGCGAACACCTCCTCGACGGGCGCGGCGACGACACGTTCGACGGTCATGGTTTCCACGGCTGGTGACCTCCTCGGTCGAGCGGGAGCACCGCCTCGGCGCGGTGCAGTTTGTCCGGGTTGCGGATGCCGTACAGGGTGCTGACGCGTCCGTCGCGGATCTCGAACGCGACCAGCCAGTCCAGTGCGCCGTCGGTGACGAACCGCGCCGCCGGCATGCCGTTGTACGTGGCGGCCTCGAAGCGGGTCGCCGGGCCGGCGGTGCGCAGCACGCCGGCCACGAAGCGGGCGACCTCGGCGCGGCCGGTGAGGGGGCGGCGGGCGGCGACGACCTTTCCGCCGCCGTCGGAGACCTGCACGACGTCGGGCGCCAGCAGGTCCATCAGCGTCTGCACCTCGCCCGTCGCCGCCGCGGCCAGGAAGCGCCGGACGATCTCGCGCGCCGCGTCGCTGTCCGCGTCGAAGCGGCGCCGGCGCGCGTGCACGTGCCGGCGGGCGCGGTGGGCGATCTGCCGGACCGTGCCCTCGGTCTTGCCGACCGAGGCGGCGATCTCGGGGTGCGTGTAGCCGAACACGTCGTGCAGCACGAACACCGCGCGCTCGGTCGGGCTCAGCGTCTCCAGGACGAGGAGCATGGCCATCGACACCGACTCGGCGAGGATCACGTCGTCGCTCACCTCCGGCGCCGTGCGGATCGGCTCCGGCAGCCAGGCGCCCACGTACTCCTCGCGCCGGGCCTTCGCGGCCCGCAGGTGGTTGAGGGCCTGCCGGGTGACCGTGCGGACCAGATAGGCGCGCGGATGCGCGACCGTGGCCGGGTCGACCGCGCGCCATCGCAGGTAGCTCTCCTGCAGCACGTCCTCGGCGTCGGTGGCGCTGCCCAGCATCTCGTAGGCGATGGTGAACAGCAGCGCACGGTGTTCGGTGAACGCGTCCTCGGCCACGGCCCGGTCTCCTCTCCCTGGGACGCCCATCGAGACACGCCGGCCCGCCGTACCGTGACACTTCCCGGGTGTGATGTGGATCACCGGGCGAACCCGTGCGGGGGCCGACCGTCTCCGGGCGGCGGTTCCGGCGGGACTTCGGCGACGGGGTCTAGGACGGCGTGGTCCGGATCGCCGTCAGGAGGCGGGCGCAGCGGGCGCTCATGTCCCGGGCCGACTGGTCGGGGTGGGCGATCCACCAGCCCATCAGGGCGCTGACGGTGCCCGTCCACACGTGTTTGAGGGCGTCGGCGTCGAGCGGGTCCGCGTTGCCGCGGTCGTGGAGCAGCGCCGCGGTGCCCGACGCGGCGAGTGTGTCGACGGCCTCGCGGTGCCGCTGGGCGGCGGCGCGCACGGCGGAGCCGGGCGGCAGGGACCGGTCGTACAGGACGAACCAGGCGTACCGCTGTTCCTCGAGCGCGGTGAAGAGGCCCGTGAGCACGGCGTGGGGCAGCCGTGCGCCGGGGGAGTCCGGCGGGCCTGCGGACATGGCCGCCTCGACCGCCGTGCGGACCCGGGCCGCGACGTCCTCGAGGCAGGCCAGGTAGAGGCCGTCCTTGGAGTCGAAGTAGGCGTAGAGCATCGGCTTCGTCACACCCACCCGCCGGGCGATGGAGGCCATCGACGCGGCGGCGTGGCCGTGCCGGCCGAACTCCTCCATCGCGGCGGCGAGGATCTGTTCCTCGCGTACGGCGCGCGGCACGCCCTTCGTCCCCGCCGGCCTGCCCCGCCGCCTCCCCGGGGTGGTGGGGGTGGTGGCGGCTGGTGCGTGCTCGGCGCTTGTGGGGTCCATGGCGAGAACTATACGGTGGAGTAAATTACCAGGCGGTAAATTACCGAGAGGTTATATCGTCATGACCGATCGCACGCCCCGCTCCTCCGCACCGCGCCGCTCCTGGTGGGGCTGGGGCACCGAGGACCGGGCCCTGTCCGACGGCGAGTGCGCCGCCCTCGGGGCGCTGGTCCCCGGGGCGGCCGGCACCCCGCTGCCGGTGCCCGGCATCGGCGCACTGGACCTGCCCGGGGCCCGGGTCGCCCCGCCCGCCTCGCTCGCCCCGCTGATGTCCGACGCCCCACGGGACCGGGCCTCCCACACGTACGGAAAGGCCTACCGCGACGTCGTACGCGCCCTGCACGGCGACCTCGCGGCCGCTCCGGACCAGGTCGCCTTCCCCCGCACCGAACAGGACGTGGTGGACGTCCTGGACTGGGCCGCGGGCGCGGACGTCGCCGTCGTCCCCTACGGCGCGGGCAGTTCGGTGGTCGGCGGCGTCGAGTACCGGGGGGACCGGCGGGGCGGGGTGGTGTCCCTGGACCTCTCCGCCCTCGACCGGGTGCTCGACATCGACACCACGAGCCGGGCGGCCCGGATCCAGGCGGGCGCCCTCGGACCGGACCTCGAGGCCCAGTTGCGGCCGCACGGGCTGACCTTGCGGCACTTCCCGCAGAGCTTCGAGTTCTCCACCCTCGGCGGCTGGCTGGCCACCCGGGCCGGCGGCCACTACGCCACGCTGCTGACGCACATCGACGACCTGACCCAGTCCCTGCGCGTGGTCACCCCGGCCGGGGTCGACGAGTCGCTGCGCGTGCCCGGCTCGGGCGCGGGGCCGTCGCCCGACCGGCTGTTCCTGGGGTCGGAGGGCACGCTCGGAGTGATCACCGAGGCCTGGATGCGGCTCCAGGACCGGCCCCGCCACCGGGCCTCCGCCTCGGTCGTCTTCGAGGACTTCACGGTGGCGGCCGAGGCCGTGCGCGTCATCGCGCAGTCGGGCCTGCACCCGGCCAACTGCCGGCTGCTCGACCCGGGCGAGGCGGCGCTGGCGGGGGTGGCCGGCGGCGGGCGGAGCGTGCTCGTGCTCGGCGTGGAGTCGGCCCACCTGCCCGTCGCCGCGCGGCTCGCCGAACTGGCCGGGCTGGCGCGCGACCACGGCGGCCGCCCGGCCGAGGGGCCGCAGGGCGAGGACCGCCCGGCCGCGGCCGCGTCCGCCGATAGCGCGTCCAGCGATGCCGCCGCCGCTGCCTGGCGTTCGGCGTTCCTGCGCATGCCCTATCTGCGGGACGGGCTCGCGCGGATGAGCGTGATCAGCGAGACCTTCGAGACGGCCTGCACCTGGGACCGCTTCCCCGCCCTGTACGAGGCCGTGCACCGCGACCTGGGCGCGGTGGTGCGCCGGGTCACGGGCGCCCCGGGGATGATCAACTGCCGCTTCACCCACGTCTACCCCGACGGCCCGGCCCCCTACTTCACCGTCATCGCCCCGGCGCGGCGCGGCTCGGAGGTCGCGATGTGGGACGAGATCAAGGCCGAGGCGATGCGGATACTCGGCGAACACGGGGGGACCGTCACCCACCACCACGCCGTCGGCCGCGACCACCGCCCCGGCTACGACGCGCAGCGCCCGGAACCGTTCGCCCTGGCGCTGCGCGCCGCGAAGGACGCGCTCGACCCGGCCGGCATCCTCAACCCCGGAGTGCTCGTGGACGCGGCGCGTCGATGACGGCAACCGTCCCCGAGCCCGCGCCCCGGCCATGACGGAAGCCGTGCCCCGGGCAAGGCCCTGGCCCCGGACAGGGTCCTGGCTCCGGGCGAGGCCCTCGCTCCGGGCCAGGTGCGGGCGCCGGGCGAGGCCCTCGCCCAGCGGTCCCGGCCGTGACAAAAGCCGCGACCCCCGGCAGGCCCTGGCTCCCGGCAGGCCCTGGCTCCCGGCAGGCCCTGGCCCGGCGGTCCCGGCCCGGCCGCGGTCAGTACCCGGCCGCGGCTGGGGTCGCGGCCGCTGCCGGGACAGGGGTCCGGAGCCACGGCCGGGGCCGGGGTCCCCGGCCGGGGTCAGCTGCCGGGACCGGGGACTGGAGCCCGGTCCCGACCCCCGCCCGGGGCGGAGCGCCGCCCATGGGCGCGGCCGGTCCTATGACGGGACCAGCAGCGACAGGGAACGGGGGACCACCGCGATGTCGGCGGGCAGGGGGCCCGCCAGGTCCCCGTCCGCGTACGCGTTGATGCCCGGCGACTCGATGCGCAGCGCGGTCACCCGGTGCGTGGCCACCGCGCTGTGGCGGACGTGCGTGCCCTTGAAGACGGTCGGGAAGAACCGCACCAGCTTCGCCCGCGGCATCGCGTCCACCAGGGTCACGTCGAGCCGGCCGTCGCCGGGGTCGGCGTCCGGGCAGATCAGCATCCCGCCGCCGTAGCTGCGGGTGTTGCCCACCGAGGCCAGGGTCAGCCGCCGCTCCACCGTCTCCCGGCCGTCGAGCACCAGGCGGAACGGCAGCGGCCGCAGGCCGGCCAGCTCGCGCAGCATCGCCAGGTTGTACTTCATCCGCCCGCGCGGCCAGGACATCCGGTTCGCCCGGTCGCTGACCAGGGAGTCGAAGCCGATCGCGAGGACGGAGGCGAAGTACCGTCCCGCGCCGTCGGCGGTGACGATCCGTCCGGTGTCGACCTGGCGCACCAGCCCGGCGGCGATCACGTCGGCGGCCGCCCGTGGGTCGCCCAGCGGGAGCCCGAACGCCCGAGCCAGGTCGTTGCCCGTACCGCTGGGCACCACGCCCAGCGGTACGCCGGTGCGCGCCAGGGCCTGGACCGCCAGCGCGATCATGCCGTCCCCGCCCGCGACCACCACGGCGTCGACGCCTTCGGCGACGGCCTCCCGGGCGATGCGCACCGCGTCGGCGGGGTCCGTCCCGGCCGCGGTGCGGACCTCGATGCCGCGCTCCCGCAGTCGGCCCGCCGCCACGCCGGCCGCCTGCGCGGCCTTGCCGGCGCCGGCCTGCGGGTTCGTCAGCAGCAGCACCGTGCCCAGCGTCCGCCGCTCTCGCTCCCGCTCTCGCTCCCGCTCCGGCTCTCGCTCCGGCTCCCGCGGCTCCGGCTCCGGCCCCGGACCCGGTCTCACGGGATGAGCTTTCCGGGGTTGAGGATGCCCACCGGGTCCACCGCGCCCTTGACGGCCCGCAGGACCGCCGCGCCCAGCTCGCCGATCTCCTGCTCCATCCACGGGCGGTGGTCGGTGCCGACCGCGTGATGGTGGGTGATGGTGCCGCCGTTGGCCATGATGGCGTCGCTCGCCGCTCGCTTCGCGGCCTGCCACTGCTCGATCGCGTCGCCACGCTGCGCGGCCACCACGGTGAAGTACAGGGAGGCGCCCGTCTCGTACACGTGCGAGATGTGACACATCACCAGCGAGGTGCTGCCCGTGGCCTGCAGGGCGCCCTGGAGGGCCGTGGTCACCGCGGACTTCAGCCGCGCCAGGTTCGACCAGCCGGTGGCGGTCTCCAGGGTCTCGCACAGCGCGCCGTGGTCCAGCAGCGCGTCCCTCAGGTACGGAGCGCCGAACCGGCCGTGCTCCCAGCCGCGGGCGGGGTCCTCGCCGAGCGAGGTGCCGCCGTGCGCCAGGAGCACCGCGCGCGTCAGCTCGTGCCGCGCGGTGGTCGTCTCCTCGGCGCCCTCGAACACGGTCACGGCCAGGCAGCCGCTGACCTCCTGCGGGGCGCCGATCTTCGCCGTCATCGCAAGGTTGACGGCCGTCTCGGTCTCGTCCGACAGCCGCAGGACCGTCGGGCCCGTCCCCTGCTGCTCCGCGGCCCGCAGCGCGGCGGCCCCGGTCTCGAAGTCGGGGAAGGTCCAGGCCTCGTACCGCTTGACCGCGGGCACCGGGTGCACGCGCAGCCGGACGGCGGTGATGATGCCGAGGACGCCCTCGGAGCCGAGGAACAGCTGGCGCAGGTCCGGGCCGGCCGCCGAGGCCGGGCCGCGGCCGAGGTCGAGCACACCGGCCGGGGTGATCACGCGCAGCCCGCGGACCATGTCGTCGAACCGCCCGAAGCCGGCCGAGTCCTGCCCCGAGGAACGGGTGGCGGCGAACCCGCCGATGGTGGCGAAGCGGAAGCTCTGCGGGTAGTGGCCCAGTTCGAAACCGCGCTCCGCGAGCAGTTCCTCGGCGCGCGGACCGGTCAGCCCCGCACCGAGCACGGCCTCGCCGGAGACCTCGTCGAGCGAGAGCAGCGCGTCGAAGCGGCGCAGGTCCAGGCTGAGGACGGCGGCGAACGCGCCGCGCACCGGGTCCAGTCCACCGACCACGCTGGTCCCGCCGCCGAACGGGACCACGGCTATCCGCTGCTGCGCGCAGAGCTCGAGGACGGCCGCGATCTCCTCCTCGGTGCCCGGTACGACGACGCCGTCGGGCGCGTCCTGCGGTTCGGCGCTGCGCCGCCGCAGCAGGTCCAGCGTGGACTTGCCGCCGGCCCGCGGCAGCCGGTCGCCGTCGCGCACGCTGACGTACTCCTCGCCGACGATCGCGGAGAGGGCCTTGAGGTGCACCCCGCTGAGCCGGGAGGGGACCAGCACGGCGTCCTCGGCGCGCGCCGGGGCGCCGCCCACCCGCGGCTCACCGGGTTCACCGGTCTCGCCGGGGGTGATCTCCAGGAGGGTGCGCAGCAGGGACGAGACGTCGTCGGAGAGCGAGACGGCCAGGGCCGGGTCGCCCCACGCGTTCCAGGCCATGGGGGGCAGGGGCAGGGCCGCGGCGCGGTCCGCCGAGAGGTGCGGTTCGGTAGACATGCGTTACAGTTTTCCACATCATGTCAATCAGTAACACTCCCTCGACGGATGATCCGGACGGCGGTCCGGCCGCCGCCCCCGCCGGCGAAGAGTCCCGCAGCATCGACGACCAGATCCTCGACGCGGCGGCCGAACTGGTGGCCGTGCTCGGCAAGCGCGTCCAGCTGGCCGAGATCGCGCGCCGCGCCGGCGTCAGCCGCCCCACCGTGTACCGCCGCTGGCCCGACGTCCGGGCCCTGGTCGGAGCGCTCCTGACCAGGGAGATCCTCACCACGGTCGAGACCAACCCGCGCCGCGGCGACGACCGGGCGGCCCTGGTGGAGTGGATCGTCGAGATCGCCGTACTGATCAGGGACCACCCGGTCCTCGGCGGCCTGCTGCACAGCGAGGCGGACCTCCTCGTCGAGTACGTCACCCAGCGGCTGGGTACGAGTCAGCGGGGCCTGCTCGACCGGCTGCGCGAGGCCCTCGTGGCGGGTCAGCGGGGCGGGACGATCCGCGCCGGGGAACCGACCGAGATCGCCGCCATGGTGTTGCTGATCACCCAGTCCACAGTTCAATCGCACCGCATGGTCGCCGAGCTGTTGCCCGAGGCCGCGTGGCGCCGAGAGCTGGCGATCGCACTGAACGGATACCTGAGGCCATGAACCGAACCGCCCCGACCGCCCTCGACGCGGCGCGCCGTGCCGACGACCTCGACACGCTCGCCGCCGGCGCCCCCGTCGACCTCCTTGTCATCGGCGGCGGGGTGACCGGCGCCGGGATCGCGCTCGACGCCGCCTCCCGCGGACTGAGCACGGTCCTCGTCGAGGCGCGCGACCTCGCCTTCGGCACCAGCCGCTGGAGTTCCAAGCTCGTCCACGGCGGCCTGCGGTACCTGGCCTCCGGCCGCGTCGGCGTCGCCCACGAGAGCGCCGTCGAGCGGGGCGTGCTGATGACCCGTACCGCCCCGCACCTGATCCGCGCCCTGCCCCAGGCGGTGCCGCTGCTGCCGTCGGTCTCCCGGAGCACCGCGGCCCTGGTGCGCACCGGGTTCCTCGCCGGCGACGCCCTGCGCGTGGGAGCCCGCACGCCCGCGGCCGTCCTGCCCCGGGCCCGCCGGGTCGGCCCGCGGACCACCGTCGGCCTCGTGCCCGCCGTACGCACCGAGGGCCTGCGCGGTGCCCTGGTCGCGCACGACGGGCAACTCGTCGACGACGCGCGCCTGGTCGTGGCCCTCGCGCGCACCGCCGCCGGACACGGGGCCCGGATCCTCACCCGGGTCCGCGCGAGCGAGGTCACGGGAGAGTCGGCCCTGCTGACCGACGCGCTCACCGGCAGCGCCTGCACGGTGCGCGCCCGCGCGGTCGTGAACGCCACCGGGGTCTGGGCCGGGGAGGTCGACGCGTCGATCCGGCTGCGGCCCAGCCGGGGTACGCACCTGGTCTTCGACTCCGCGCTGTTCGGCCGGCCGCAGGCCGCCCTCACCGTGCCCGTGCCCGGTTCGACCAGCCGGTTCGTGTTCGCGCTGCCGCAGCAGCTGGGGCGCGTCATGGTGGGCCTGACCGACGAGGACGCGCCCGGTCCGATCCCCGACGAACCCCGGCCCACCGAGGCGGAGATCGACTTCCTGCTGGAGACCGTGAACACCGCGCTCGCCCGCGACCTGACCCGCGCCGACATCCGCGGCTCGTTCGCCGGGCTGCGGCCGCTCATCGACGCCGGCGGCGGCCAGACCGCCGACCTCTCGCGCCGCCACGCCGTACGGGAATCCCCGACCGGCGTGATCACCGTGGTCGGCGGCAAGCTGACCACGTACCGCAGGATGGCGCAGGACACCGTCGACCTGGCCTGCCGCGCCCGCGGCCTGACCACCGCCCCCTGCCGCACCGCGGACCTGCCGCTCGTGGGCGCCCCCGGCCACCCCGCGAGCCGGCCCGCCACCCGGGCCACGGCCCCGGCCCCGCTCATCGCCCGCTACGGCGGCGAGGCCCACGCCGTCCTCGCGTCCGCCACCCTGCCCGGTGCGACGGGGCGCGTCGCCGAGACCATCAACATCACGCGGGCCGAGATCGAGTACGCGATCACGCACGAGGGCGCCCTCGATGCCGACGACGTCCTCCACCGGCGCACCCGCATCGGCTTCGTCCCCGAGGACGCCGAGCGGGCCCGCCCCGCGGTGGAGGACATCGTCGCCGCCCTACGGAAGTGATCCGCGGGCGGGGCCGACGGAGGCGGCCGGAACCGGGGCGGCACCGGCGCCGCACATCGCCTGCCGGTGCAGCTCCGCCAGCGCGCCGTCCAGGGGGTGGGGCCGGGGCCGCCCCGACGCGTCGAGGGTGTTCCACCGCGTCAGGTTCACCGCGAAGGACATCTGGCGCCGGCCGTCCGCCCGGGTCAGGGACAGCGTCCCGGCGCCCCAGACCGTCCCGTCGTGGCCCCAGAACGTGCCGCACCCCGGCACGTCGACCCGGTGCAGACCGAGCCCGTACTGGACCATCGTGCCGTCCAGGGCGCGCACCGGGATCGTCCGCTGCATCTGCGCCAGCGACGCCCGGCTGACGATCGTCCCGTCCAGCAGCCGGGCGTAGAAGCGGTTGAGATCCTCCATGGTCGACACCAGCGCGGCCCCCGTCCCCGTCCAGGACGTGCTGTAGACGCTGTAGTCGCGCGGCGGGTCCAGCAGGCCGAAGAACGCCTCGTACATGCGCGGATGCGGGCCCTCGATGCGCGGCCCGGTCGGGAAGGCGGTGTGCCGCAGCCCCGCGCGCCGGATGACCTCGCGGGTGATGTACTCCTCGGCCGTGCGGCCCGTCACCCGCTCCAGGAGCTGCCCCAGGAGCAGGTAGTTGGTGTTGGAGTACACCCCCGTGGGGTCGCCGGGCTCGCCGGCGGCGGGCGCCGCGAGCCCCATCCCGATCAGCTCCTCCGGGCGGAACTCCCGGAACCGGTTGTCGTCCAGGCTGTCGGCCGACATGTCCGGCAGCGAGGGGAACCCCTGGAGGGAGGGGAAGGCGTACAGGAGGTAGTCCGGGAGCCCGCTGGTGTGGTTGAGCAGCATCCGGACCGTGATCTTCCGGCCGCGCTCGCCCGGCACCAGCTCCGGCAGATAGTCACCGATCGGCCCGTCGAGCCGGATCCGGCCCCGCTCCACCTGCTGCATCACGGCCGCGGCCGTGAACGTCTTGGTGACGCTGCCGACGCGCTGGCGCATGCCCGGGGTGACGGGCCGGCCGGTCCGCAGGTCGGCGACGCCCGAGGCGCCGCGCCAGGTCCACCCGGAATCGCGCACCTCCCCGAACACCCCCGGCATTCCGGCGCGGTGGACCTCGTCCATCGCGGAGCGCAACGCGGCCCCGGCGACGGCGGAGCCCGGAGCGCCGCCGTCGCCGTCCGGCGTCGCCGGTCCCGTGCCGCCCGCGGCCACGGCGTCCCGGGCCGCGCCGGGTGCGGGCACCGCGGCCGCGGTGCCCGCACCCACGCTCAGCGCGGCCACGCACGCGCACACCACCATGCGGATCTTCATGACGTCCGTCCTTTCCCGGTCCATGGGTACGAGGGGAGGGCAGGCGCGTTCACTCGGCCAGCCCCCGGCGCAGCGCGTCCCCGAGCTCGGCGATCTGCCGCTGCGACACGGCGGCGGACAGGATCGCCTGCGAGCCGTGGAAGGTGCCCGGCCACTGGTGCAGTTCGACCGGCACGCCCGCCTGGAGCAGGCGCAGCGCGTACCCGATGCCCTCGTCGCGGTTCGGGTCGAACTCGGCGGTGGCGACGTACGCCGGGGGCAGGCCGGACAGGTCGGCGGCGCGCGCCGGCGCGGCGTACGCGGTGGCCGCGGCGCCGCCCAGGTAGTGCCGCCAGGACGCGGTCACCTTGTCGCGGGTGAACCAGGGCGTGTCGGTGAAGTTCCGCGCCGACCACGTCTCCTGCCGGTCGTCCACTCCCGGCTGGTTGAGCAGCTGGAAGCGGATCGCCGGCCCCCGCTCGTCACGCGCCCGCAGCGACACGGCCGCCGCGAGCGCCGCGCCGGCGCTGTGCCCGCCGACCGCGATCCGCGCCGGGTCGATGCCGAGGCCGGCCGCGTTCTCGGCAGCCCACGTCAAGGCGGTGTACGCGTCGTCCAGGGCGGCGGGGAAGGGGTGTTCGGGAGCCAGCCGGTAGCCCACCGAGACCACGACGGCGCCGGAGCCCTCCGCGACCCGGGTGGCCCACGGGTGCTCGGTGTCCAGGTCGCCCATGACGAACCCGCCGCCGTGCAGCCAGACGACGGCGCCCTGCGCCGGGTGGGCCGCTCGCGGGCGGTAGATCCGCAGCGCCACGTCCGGGGAACCGGGCACCGTACGGTCCTCGACCGTCAGGTGCGCGGTGTCGGGCGGCGGCGACGCGGCGGCCAGCGCGGCCAGGTCCTTGCGGGCGGCGGCCGGATCGTTCAGGTCGGCCCGGGGCAACAGGGGGATGAATGCTTCGAGTTCGGGATCCATGGCCAACATCCTCACGGCCACCGCACCGGGCGGTCACCCGCCGTCCGTCGCGCGTCCCGGGTTGATCGCGCACCGCTCGGCGCGCTCGGTACCTCCTATCCTTCTGCCATGGAGGCACTGGCCGTTCGGCTGTCAGGACTGGATCCGCACGTGGACGGCGCGCTCCGCATCGTCACCTTCTACGACACCCTCATGCGACGCCGGGTGGACCTTCCGGCGCTCGCCCGGGCGTCGGCGGGCCTGGCGGAGTGCGCCGCCGGGATCCGGCTCCACGGCACGGGCCGGGCCACCCGCGTCGCCCCGGACGGCCGCCCGGCCCCGGAGCCCGCGTCCGCCACGGCGTCCGCGAGCGCGTCCACCACGGCGTCCAACACGGCGTCCACCACCGCGCCGATCACCCTCGACGAGGAGGAGATCGGCACCGTGTGGCTCGAACGTCCCGGCCCGCCCCACCCGCTCGACGACGTCCTCCTCGAACGGCTCGCCCTCGCCGTCGCGGCGGCCGTCGAGCGGTACGGCCCGGCCCGCACCACCATGGCCGACCCCGCCCTCGTCGAGCTGGCGATCAGCTCCGACGGCGACGAGGCCGCCCGCGCCCGGGCGTTGCGGCTGCTGGGGTTCGCCGCCGCCCAGCCGGTCCACGTCGTCGCCGTCCGCACGCGGCTCCCGCTCGACCGGATCGGCGCCCTGGTCTGTCCCGCGCGCCCCGTGAAGGCGGCGCCCCTGGCCGGCATCGGCGTCCTCCTGGCCGGCGCCGTGGACCCGGCCCGGTTCCCGGCGGACGTCCGCGCGGGCATCGGCGCCGCCGGCAGCGCCGACCGGTCGTGGCGGCAGGCCCGTACCGCCCTGCGCTTCACCACCCCGCGCGAACCCGTCGTCCGCCACGCCGACCTGGGAGCACTCGCCCTCCTGGCGGAGATCCCCCAGGACGCCGCCCGCGACAACGCCGACGTGGCCGCCGTCGCCCGGCTGGCAGCCGACCCGGAGGACCTGCGGACGCTGGACGCCTACTGCGCCACGGGCTCCCTGCGCCGGGCCGCCGACCTGCTCCACCTGCACCACAGCAGCATCTCCCGCCGCATCGAACAGATCGCGAAGGTCCTGGACATCGACCTCACCGGACCCGCCGGACCCACCGGCCTGACCCGGGCCCGGCTCGCCCTGACCGCCTGGCGGCTGCTCGACGACTGACGCCACCGCACCGGATGCCGCACCGGACGGCGCAGCTCACGCCCCCTTCCGGCGCGGAAAACCCGGGGCCCGCCCGCGACACCGCCCGCTACGATCGGGCCCTCACCCGATCCCGGCGGTCCGACGGAGGCACCGATGACCCAGGCCGTCCAGCCCTCCCAGGCCGTCCAGCCCTCCCAGGCTCTCCCGGCCCCCGCGCCGACCCCCGCCCACCCGGAACGGCTGGAGCGGGGCCACCCGTTCCGCCAGTGGAAGACCTGGCGCATACCCGGCACCGAGTTCACGCTCACCGGCTACTCGCGCGCCAACGACAAGACCTTCTTCCACATCCCCGAACTGCGCTGCGCCCTCGACGCCGGACTGGCGGAAGGCCGGCAGCCGGAGACCGTCTTCCTCACCCACACCCACCACGACCACTCCAAGGACCTCGACTACCTCGCCGCGCGCCCCGGCGGTGTCGACATCCACCTCCCCGCCGCCGCCCTGCCGTACGTGGAGACCTTCCTGCGGGCCTCCACCGAACTGAACCACGGCTCCGCCTACGACCCCGACCTCGCCGCGGGCTGCCGGCTGCACGGGGTGCGCGGCGGCGACGAGTTCACCTTCGGCCGGCGCGGGCACCACGTGCGCGTGGTGGACTGCGCGCACAAGGTGCCGTGCGTGGGCTACGCCTTCTCGGAACGCCGCAAGGCACTGCTGCCCGTGTACGAGGAACTGCGGCGCACCCTGGCCGCCGAGGGCCGCGGCGCCGCATTCGGCCGGATCGTGGCGCAGCGCCGCGCCGAGGGCGCCGAGGTCGAGGAAGAGGTGCGCCGGCCGCTGTTCGCCTTCCTCGGCGACACCCACGTGAGCGTCTTCGAGGACCACCCCTGGCTCTTCGAGTACCCGGTGATCATCACGGAGTGCACCTACCTGGACGACGCCGAGCTGGAGCGGGCCGACCGGGTCGGCCACACCGTCTGGAGCCGGCTGAAGCCCGTCGTCGAGGCACACCCCGACACCCTCTTCGTCCTCACCCATTTCAGCCTGCGCCACTCCGACACCGACGTCCTCGCCTTCTTCGGCGACGCGCGCGAACGGCCCGCCAACGTCCTGCTGTGGGTGCACCCGGACAGCCACCTGCCCGAACAGCACCAGCACGGCGCCACGCACGGCTGACCGCCGCCGCCCGCCGCACCCGCCGCCGGTCAGTGCCCGGCCAGGACGTCGCGCAGCCGCCGGGCCTCCTTGAGCAGCATCGACGACCCCGCCCGGCCGGCGAGCGCGGTCACCTCCGGCAGCTCGCCGCGGGCACCCGAGCACCGCGCGGCGTCCGCCGCGACCGCCAGCAGCGCACCGTGCGCCTGCGGCCGGGTGTGCGCCAGCAGTCCCGGG
Organism: Streptomyces sp. NPDC090022; assembly: GCF_044748145.1. Taxonomy (NCBI): domain Bacteria; kingdom Bacillati; phylum Actinomycetota; class Actinomycetes; order Kitasatosporales; family Streptomycetaceae; genus Streptomyces; species Streptomyces sp. NPDC090022. The sequence continues at coordinate 69,143 of NZ_JBIVFN010000010.1, read as the reverse complement.
AGCGCGTCGGCCAGGACCGCCCAGACCCCCGCGGCGCCCTGCGGCGCGGCGGCCGCCGCCCGCAGCGATTCCGTCAGCAGCGGCACCTTCAGCGTGCCCAGCCCCACGAGTTCGGTGAGCTCCCGGCCCAGCAGTTCCCCGTCGAGCCGGCCGCGCGCCGTCAGCAGGACCAGGGCCCGTACGGCGGCCTCCCGCTCGCCCTGCGGTATCGCGGCGAGCCCGTACGCGACGGCCAGATGCACGGCGGGCCCCGCCGGGCCGTCGGCCGCGGCCAGCGCATCCAGGAAGGCGGGGGCGCCCGGGCCGTTCTGGTCCGCCGCCGACGCGACACCCGTCAGCATCCGGGCCGCGGCGACCTCCGGGTGCCGGGGCAGGACGGCGACCATGTGCGCGTCCCGGCCGTCCACCAGGCTGTAGTGCGGACAGGGGATGCCCGGCTCGAACTTCCGGAACAGCGACCAGAACGGCCGCGGGAACGCGCCGCGCCCCTCGATCGCCTCGTGCCCGACCAGGATCCGGCGGCCGATCCGCGCGCCCCGGCGCCTGCTCGGACGCTCGGGCACGCCGCGCTCCCGCTCCCGCCACCCCTGCGGCGCGGGCAGGCCGCCCTGCCGCAGCCAGTCGGCCACCCGCTGCCCCTCGGGCAGGTCCAGCCGCTCCGCCGCGCGCAGCACATCCGGATCGACCGGCCCGCCGCAGCGCAGCAGCGCCTGCCCCAGGTCGGCCGGACCGGGCCGGACGCCCAGCCGCCCGTACGCCGCGAGCCGCTCGACCAGAGCCTGCGGCTCCACCAGACCGCCCGGCCCGCTCGGCACGGACAGCAGGAACGGGACCGGATCGCCCGACCGCAGCCGTGCGGCGACCTCGGCCGTGCGCGTGCCCGCGACGTAGTCCAGGGCCATGTGCTGGCACACTTCCAGCCAGCCCACCCCGGGCTTCTCCCGGGGCTCCCCGGCCGGTATCGGCTCCCGCGCGGCGGCGACGACGCCCGCGAGGCGCCGTACCGGCAGGTCCGGCCGTGCCGCGAACGCACGCGGTACGGACTCCAGCGCGGCCATGAGCGCCGCCCTGTCCCGGTGGCCGTGCACGACCAGGGCGCCCAGCAGGCGCTCGAACGTCTCCACGCCGGGGTCCCGGCGGCCGATCAGCACGGCCGCGACCTCGTCGGCGAGCGCACCGGGTGACGGTGCGGCGAATTCCCCCTCGATCATGTGGAGCAGGCTAGACGGTGCCACTGACAACGCCACCCGGCCTGCCCCGGCCGCCGCTCAGTAGCGCAGGGCGGTGCCCGTCTCGGCCTTGACCTCCCCCGACAGGCTGCGGGTGCTGCGCGCCGTGCCCTGCCCGGTGGCACCGGCGGCGACGTCCGCCACGGTCAGCACCACCGTGTCGAGGAGGTTCCCGGCGGTGTCGCGGAAGTTGACCTGGACCGCGAACGACTTCTGGTCCGGGGCGGTGTTGGACACCGTGACCGGCACGGTGGTGCGCCCGTCGGCGTCCTGCGCCACGGCCCCGAGCTTCACGTCGGACTGCGCGTTCACGCCGTCCTTGACGCTGGCGAGCTTCTTCTTCGCGTCGGCCGCCGCGGCGTCCAGCTCGGCACCCACCGACGCCACGGCGGACGCCGCCTTCGAGGCGACGCCCCCCGGCGTGGATTCGCCCGAACAGCCCGCGGCGCCGAGGGCGAGGACCGCCACCAGGGCGACGACGGGCAGGCCGGGCCTGCGCACACGGATCATCCAGGGCCTCCACGGGTTCCGGGCGACCGGCACGCGCCCGAAACGCGCGCCCGCCGCCCGCGGACGGGACGTCAGCAGCCTCATCATGACCCCCCGCACCGCCCCGGACGCCGACCCGCCCCCGACACGCCGACAACTTCCGCCACCCCGGCGGCCCACCGGCGTGGCGGGCGGGGCCGGCCCGGGCCATGCGGGAGAACCGTCAGGCCGGGGCTGCGCCGACGGGGGCCAGCAGGTCCGCGGCCTGGTCACGGGCCTGCCGCAGCCATGACGCACGCGTTTCGTCGGTGGAGTCGCCGACCGTACGGAACACGACCCGCCGTACGTCGTCCACTCCCACGTACGGCAGCACGCACGCCGACCAGATCCGCTCCAGCGGATCCCCGAACTCGCTCTCCTCGCGCTCCGCCGGCGTGTCCGAGGTGTTCAGGACCAGTGCCCGGCCGGCCCGCAACAGCCCGGCGGGCTCGCCCGCCGCGCTGCCGAGCTTGTACGCCACGCCGGGCGCCAGGACCCGCTGCACCCAGCCGGTGAGTACCGCGGGCGGCATGCCCCACCAGTTGGGGTGGACGAACACCAGGGCGTCGAGCGTCGCCACTTCCGCCCGGTGCAGGGCCACCTGCGCGTCGGATGCCCGCTCCGCCCCCTCGACCGTCCCCGTCTCCCCGGCGGCCAGCGCGGGGTCGAAGCCCTCGGCGTACAGGTCGTGGGCGAGTACGTGGCAGCCGCGGTCGCGCAGTTCGGCCACCACCGCGTCGAACACGGCGTGGTTGAAACTGCCCCGCCGCGGATGTGCGAGATAGACCCCTGCGCGCATGATGCGTCCCCCGTAGACATGCGTGGACGGGCCGGCGGGAACACCCGCGCGGCCGACGATCTCCGCCGAGCCTACGGCGTCCGCGGCGCTTCTTCGAAGCCGGCGTCAGCGACTCCCTCGTGGCCCGGCCCGGCGGGACCACAGGGCACGGTTCGAGCGGCAGGCGGACGCCGCGCTCGACGTCCTGCGCCGCGAGCTGGGGGACGGCCGGACCGTCGAGGACCTGCGCCGCCCGGCCGGCTGGACGGTGGCGGGTCAGTCCGTCCCCAGGAACGGGGCGAGGGGGTCCTCGGCGAGCGGCAGCGGCGCCGCCAGGGCCGCCTCGTAGCCTCCGCGGTCGAAGACGAGGGTCCCGAGGGGCAGTTCGCCCCACTCGGGCCGGTGCGGCTGATGGAACCCCGACCAGGTCACCGTCCGGGCCGTGGCGGTGACGGTGGCGAGCAGCGGCCAGCAGGCCGCGATCCCGCACGTGCAGCCCAGGAGCGCGACCGCGCCGCTCGGCGCGTGCCGCAGCTCCGGTTCCGCGTCCCCCAGGAAATGCGCCCGGGCCCGGTCCTCGTCCAGGTCCAGCGGCGCGTGCTGGCGCAGGAGGAACTCCTCGCGCTCCCGCGCGGTGTCGTCGTCCGGGTCGAGCTCGAGCGCCCACAGCTCGCGCGTCGCCCGGGCGACGAGGACGCGCAGATCGGTGCCGTCGACCCGGATCCCCCACACGGGCGGTCCGGTCCCCTCGGGGCCCGGGTGGCGGAGGAACTCCACCTGGTGCGGGCCGGGGTGGAGGACGGTGTCGTACGGGTACGGGCTGTTCGGCGGGGTCATGCCCCCATCCTGCGCGGCCCCCGCCGCCCGGGGCCAGCGGATTGCGCGCCGGAGCCTCCCCTCGCCCGCGGCCGACCCGGCCCGGTCCGCCGTCCGGCGGACCGGGCCGGAGGGCGGGTTCAGCGCAGGTCGAACCGGTCCAGGTTCATCACCTTGTCCCACGCCGCCACGAAGTCACGGACGAACTTCTCGCCCGCGTCCTTCGACGCGTAGACCTCCGACAGCGCGCGCAGCTGGGAGTGCGAGCCGAAGACGAGGTCCACGGCCGTGGCGGTCCACTTCGCCTCGCCCGTGACCCGGTCCCTGCCCTCGAACACGTTCTCGGCCGTGGCCGACGCCTTCCACTCCGTACCCATGTCGAGCAGGTTCACGAAGAAGTCGGTGGTCAGCGCCTCCGGCCGCTCCGTGAACACCCCGTGCCGGGCGCCCTTGAAGCCGGTGTTCAGCGCCCGCATGCCGCCGACCAGGACCGTCATCTCCGGGGCGGTCAGCGTCAGCAGGTTGGCGCGGTCCAGCAGGAGGGTCTCCGGCGACAGCTTCTCGCCGGCCTGGAGGTAGTTGCGGAACCCGTCCGCCCGCGGTTCGAGTACGGCGAACGCCTCCACGTCGGTCTGCTCCTGCGAGGCGTCCGTACGCCCCGGCGCGAACGGGACCGTGATCTCGTACCCGGCGTTCTTCGCCGCCCGTTCGACGGCCGCGCACCCGCCCAGCACGATCAGGTCGGCGAGCGACACCTTCACCGCACCGTCCGAGCCGTTGAACTCCTGCTGGATCTCCTCCAGGGTCCGCAGCGCCTCGGCCACCTCGGGCAGGTCGTTGACCTCCCAGTCCCGCTGCGGTGCCAGCCGCAGCCGCGCCCCGTTGGCCCCGCCCCGCTTGTCGGTGCCGCGGAAGCTCGCGGCCGCCGCCCACGCGGTGGTGACCAGCTGGGGGACGGACAGTCCCGAGGCGAGGATCCGGCTCTTGAGGGCCGCGACATCCGCGTCCCCGACCAGCGCGTGGTCCACCGCGGGGACCGGGTCCTGCCACAGCTGGGGCTCGGGGATCCACGGACCGAGGTAGCGCGAGAGCGGACCCATGTCACGGTGCAGCAGCTTGTACCAGGCCTTGGCGAACGCCATCGCGAGCTCGTCCGGGTTCTCGTGGAAGCGCTTGACGATCGGCGCGTAGACCGGATCCACCTTCAGGGAGAGGTCCGTCGTCAGCATCATCGGCGCGTGCCGCTTCGCCGGATCGTGCGCGTCGGGCACGGTGTCCCGGGCCGACGGATCCGTGGGGGTCCACTGCCGGGCGCCGGCGGGGCTGGTCGTCAGCTCCCACTCGTACCCCAGCAGGTTGTCCAGGTACCCGTTGTCCCACGTCGTCGGCGCGGTCGTCCACGCGCCCTCGAGCCCACTGGTGAGCGCGTCGGCGCCCACGCCACTGCCGTGCGTGTTGTGCCAGCCGATGCCCTGCTGCTCCAGGGGGGCCGCCTCCGGTTCCGGGCCGATGTACGAGGGGTCCACCGCGCCGTGGCACTTGCCGAAGGTGTGGCCGCCGACGATGAGCGCGACCGTCTCCTCGTCGTTCATCGCCATGCGCCCGAACGTCTCGCGAATGTCCTTGGCGGCGGCGACCGGGTCCGGATTTCCGTTCGGCCCCTCCGGATTGACGTAGATCAGTCCCATCTGGACGGCACCGAAAGGACCGGTGAGTTCTCTGTCGCCCTGGTAGCGCTCATCCCCGAGCCAGGTGTCCTCCGGTCCCCAGTAGACCTCGTCGGGCTCCCAGATGTCCTCCCGCCCGAATCCGAAACCGAATGTCTTGAACCCCATCGATTCCATCGCGCAGTTGCCGGCGAAGACCAGCAGATCGGCCCAGGAGATCCGCCGTCCGTACTTCTGCTTGACCGGCCACAGCAGACGGCGCGCCTTGTCCAGGCTCGCGTTGTCCGGCCAGCTGTTGAGCGGGGCGAAGCGCTGCGCGCCGCTGCCGCCGCCGCCCCGGCCGTCCGCGATGCGGTACGTGCCCGCCGCGTGCCAGCTCATCCGGATGAACAGCGGTCCGTAGTGACCGTAGTCCGCGGGCCACCAGTCCTGCGAAGCCGTCATCACCTCGAACACGTCCCGCTTCAGCGCGTCGACGTCGAGGGCCGCGAATTCCGCCGCGTAGTCGAAATCCTCGCCCATCGGATCGGCCAGGGGCGACTGCTGGTGGAGGACCTGAAGGTCCAGCTGATTGGGCCACCAGTCCCGATTCGTCCTGGGGCGAGTCGCGGTGGGGACCGGGGAGGGGATTGCGGGGTTCTCGCTTTCGCTTCCGGACACGTCCGCCCTACTTCCTGTCTGGGTCGTTCCTTGTGCTGGCGTCCGTATGGTCGCGCACCACGGACCGCACCGCTAAGAGAACACGCAGGGCTCGCGACAGGGAAGGAAAGGCGAATTCCCCGGAGTGCCATGATGATCCGAGGAATGCGCCGAAATGCGGTGCCGTACGGCTCAGAGCCCGACGACCCTGGCGCTCGCCGACAGCTCGTAGACCAGCGTGACCGTACGGCGGCCGCCCGGCGGGAGCGTGACCTCCCAGCGGACGATCCCGTCGGCGTCGACCCCGCCGGGCGCCGGGGAGCAGGCGTCCTCGCGCACCCGTACCGTCACCGCAGACACCTCGGAGACCGGGATCCGCTCCCGGACGACGACCACCCGTTCGCCCCGCTCCCCGGGGGCGGAGAACCGCGACAGGTGCAGCCGGACCGTGCGGGTGACCACCGTCCGCTGGGTGAGCGCGGCACTCTCGCGGGACTCCTCGGTGTCACGGACCACCCGGTGGTCGTCACGGCTGCCGAACGCCAGCTCGAACGGAGCGCCGGGCGCGGTGAAGTCCAGCGTGCCGCGACCGACGAACCCGCTGCCGCGGACCAGGTCGACGGGGCCGGCGAGCAGCGCGTGCCCGGACCGGTTGTCGCCCCGCACCACCTCGGTGACCAGCGGGGACAACTCGGGGGAGCAGGCGTACTCGCTGCGCGCGGACGTCGTGAACGCCGAGAGCGGCACCCGGTGGGCGCGGCCGTCCCCGGGGACGGACACCGGCGCCGGGGCTTCGAGCACCCGCGCCTCGCCCCCGTCGTCGACCCCCGGCAGGCCCGGCACCACGGCCGCCGCCGGCCCGAGGTCCCCGATCTCCTCCTCGCGCAGCTCGACGTCGACCGTACGGCGCTCGGCGGCGGACCGGTCCCTCAGGGTCAGCCGGTCCTCGCGCAGCCGCGGGGGATCGGTGGCCAGCGCCGACCGGGCCGTGGACAGCGTCAGCCGTACGCCGGACCAGTCCTCGCCGGTGCGCTGCCAGACCATCGCGTCGGTCTCCAGTGTCAGGCGGTCCCCGTCGAACACGGCCCGGTAGGCGGGCCGCCACAGGGCGCAGGCGGTGAGGTGGCTCAGGCGCAGCCGGGCCGGTCCGGCCGCCGCGCTGTCCACGGTCAGCTCGATGTGGCCGACCAGTTCGGCGGGTTCCTGCTCGGCGAGGCCCATGGCCCGCCGGTTCTCGCCGAGTTCGACCGCGACGGCGGCCGACCGGGCCTCGCAGGCGCGCAGTTCCTCGCCGTACCGGTCGCGCTCGGCGTCCACCCGGTCCAGTTCGCGGGCCCAGCGCGGCCCTTCGGTCTCCCCGGAGCCGGCGCCCTCGGCGATCTCCCGCAGCAGATCGGCGGCGAGCCGCCCGAGCAGGTCGAGGCGGGCCCGCAGCCGGTCGCGCCGCTGCTCGAGGTCGCGCCGCTCCTCCTCCAGGAGGTGGACGCGGTGGCGCAGGGCGGAGTCGTCCTCGGTGGGCGGCAGCGGTCCGCGCGGCGTCCACGCGCGGACGATCCGTACGTCGAGCACGCGCGCCTGGTCGCCGGTCAGCTCGGCGTGGAGCGTACGGTCGACGGCCAGCGCGCTGACCGGCCCGAGCCGCAGCCGCTGGACCCCGGCCGCGAGGTCGAGCACGGCGGTGCGCTCGACATGGGCGCGGTCCTCCAGGCAGGTGACGGCCGTGACGGGCAGGGGAAACGGCTTCTGGTCCGGGGACATGGTGTGCGTCAGCTCCTGCGGTTGCCGTCGACCAGGGACTTGCCGGCCGGGATCCGGATCTCGTAGCGGCCGTCGAGGGCGGCGTCGCCGCCGGCGGGCAGCTCCACACGCCACACCCGGGTGCCCGGGGCGTGCCGCTCCGGCCCGGTGCCGGCTTCGGGGGCCGTCCAGTCGGCCCGTTCCTCGATCCGGACGTCCGGTTCGGATGTGACGGGCACGCGCTCGCGGACCTCGACGGTCACGGCCCGCGCGAGGCGGTTGGCCAGTTCCACGTGCACGCGGTGGTCGAGCACGGTGATGTGGTTGCGCAGGCCCGCGGTCGACTCGTGCAGGTTGGTGCGCCGGGTGACCCGGATGCCCTCGGCCGGCCCGAGCCCGACCCGGCGTACGCCGCCGGGGGCGAGCGTGGGCAGCGCGGCCGTCAGCAGGAACTCGTCGTCGACGGTGACCTCCACCGGCCCGGCCAGCAGGGCCTGGTCGGTGGCGTTGGAGAGCACCAGCGTGGCGTACACGGTCGGTTCCACCGACGGTACGCACAGGTACTCGGTGCGCAGCCCCACCGGGATCCCGGTGACGGTGACGGTGTGCCAGGTGCCGTCGGAGGGGATGTCGGCGCGGGCGGCGGCGTCGTAGCGGTGGTCGAAGGAACCCGCCGACGCACGGGGCCGTACGGCGTGCCCGGGCAGCGGCAGCGCGGCCACGCTCTCGGCGCGGCGGCGGTGGCCGTCCGCCACCGGGTCGGCGCCGGCGCCGGGGAACAGCCGGCCCCGGCGGTCGCCGTCCTCGTCCGGGCCGGACAGGACGAGCCCGGCGTAGTCGAGTTCGGCGCCGCTCGGCCGCGGCGGACCGGCGGGCGGCAGCGCGGGCGCCGGCGGCACGGTGTGGCCGGGGGCCGCCGGAACCATCCCGGCCGCCTGAGCCGGGGGAGCCATGGCGGCCGCAGGAGCTGCGGGAGCCGGGGGAGCCATGGGGGCGGGGGCTCCGACGGGGGCTCCGGCGGCGCCGCCGGCCCGGGCCCGGCCGCCCGGCCGGCCGGGGGCCGCCTGCGGGGCCGCGGGCGGCACGGCGCCGTACGCGCCGCCACCGGGCACCGGGAGCGAACCGGCCGGAGCGCCGTACCCCAGCGTGGCCGACGGCGGCGGCATCGGCACCGGCGGGGGCGGTGGCGGCGGGGGAGCGGCCACGGGCGTGGGCGGGCCCGGCCGCGGGCCGGCCGCCCGGTACCCGGTGAACAGGTCGGCGAGTCCCGCCGGCGGCTCGCGCCAGCCGGACGGCGGGAGGTCGGGCTGGCGGCGCCCGATCCGGACCGACCCGAGCCGGGGCAGGCCGGTACGGCGCCGCAGGTCGGCGGTGGCCAGCGCGACGCGTACGCCGGTCCAGTCCTCGCCGGTGCGCTGGGCGACGGAGGCGCGCAGCACCAGGGTGCCGGTGTCCTCGCCCTGACGGTGCGCGAGCCGGTACGCCGGCACCCAGACGGCCCCCGGCACCCCGTACTCCAGCTCCACCTCCACCTCGGCGTCACCCGTGCCCGTGCCGTCGAGGGTCAGGGCCGCGCAGACCGTGGTCGCCACGTGCGCCGGCGGCGCGGCGGTGGAGGCGCGGGCGAGCCGGTCGGCGGCGACGCCGAGTTCGTGCTCGGCCCGGCGCGTCGCGTCCTCCAGCTCGACGAGCCGGGCGTGCAGCGCCGTCAGCCGTGCGTCGACGAAGTCGGCGAGATCCAGCCAGGCGTCGACCGGGGTGCGCCGGTGCGGATCGCCGTCCGCGGGGGTCGGCGGCACCGGACGCAGCGCCGCGACCTCCTCGATCAGGGCCCGCTGCCGGTCCCGGCGCCCCTGGGCCGCCGCACAGGCTTCCCGCAGCCGCTCGACCTCGCGCCGCAGCGTGTCGGGCGCCTCACCGGCGACCGGCTCGGCCTCGATCTCCACCCGGGCCTCGGTGACGCGCGCCCCGGGCACACCCAGGACCCGGGCCCGCAGGGAGCCCGGCTCCAGCGAGCGCGGCAGTCCCGTCACCCGCACCCGCCCGTCCGGCGGCACCGTGCCCCGCGCCAGCCGGCGGCAGACCGCGCCCTGCGCGTACACCACCACCGCGTCGAGGTCCGACCGCCATCCGTCTGCTCGTCCCGCCGTCATGCGCCGCCCCCGCCCCGCCCGTCCGTGCCGGGCCAAGCCTACGCCCGAACGGCTCCGGGGTTCCTCCCGGCCGCCCGCCGTCCGCGGGGCCGACGGCTCCTCAGGGCCGGTGGGTGAGGTAGCCGCCCATGGAGGGGAAGTACTCGGCCGCGGGCAGCTCCCGGCCGTCCTCGGTCCGTACGCGGGTGATGGCCAGCCCGTGGTTGCGGCCCGTGCGGGCGTCGGCCCCCGCGACGATCACCACGCCGTCGCCCTCGCGGTAGAAGATCCGGCCGGGCGTACCGCCGTAGCGGCCCTGGGACACACAGGCCGACAGGACCTCCAGCCGCCTGCCCCGGTGGAAGGTGAAGGCGCTGGGGTACGGCTCGGACTGGGCGCGCACCAGGCGGTCCAGGTCCTGCGCGGGCCAGTTCCAGTCGATCCTGCTGTCCTCGACGGACCGCTTGTGGAAGAAGCTCGCCCGCGACCGGTCCTGGGGTACGAAGTCCCGCTGCCCGGAGGCGATCGCGTCGAGCGCGCCGACGACGACGGGGGCGATGAGGTCGACGGTCCGGTGGAAGAGGTCGGTGGCGGTGTCGCGGGGGCCGACGGGCACGGCCTCCTGGCGCACGATGTCGCCGGCGTCGAGTTCCTCGTTCATCATGTGCGCGGTCACGCCCACTTCCGTCTCGCCGTTGATCAGGGCCCAGATCAGCGGCGAGAAGCCGGCGTACTGCGGCAGCAGCGCGTCGTGGATGTTCAGCGTGCCGTGGCGGGGGAGGCCGAAGACGCGCGGGGGGAGCCAGGTGCGCCAGTTGTTGGCCACGATGATGTCCGGGTCGGCCGCCTTCAGGCGTTCGTACAGTTCGTCGTCGTCGGGGCGGCTGCGCAGCAGCACCGGGACGCCGTGCTCCTCGGCGAGGCCGGCGACGGAGTCGCTCCAGATCTTCTCGTAGGCGTGGTCGCTCCTGGGGTGCGTCACGACCAGCACCACGTCGTGCTCGGAGTCCAGCAGGGCTCGCAGGGTGCGGTGCCCCCAGGTCTGGTAACCGAACATGACGACCCGCATGGAGTTCCTCCTCGGAGCAGGGGGGAGTGACCACGGTCGAGTAAAGCAAGGCTTGCCTAAGCCGACAACCGGGCGCGTGAGGACTTCAGTTGACGGCTCCACCGGGTACGACCGCACCGGTGTGCCTATCGACAGCCCGCTTGAAATCAGCTTAGCCTTGCCTAAGTTTTGGGTCGCGGCTCTGCCGGTGTGCCCGGCTTCCGTGCTTCCCGATCCCGATCGACGGCCGCCTGCCCGCCGGGCGTGGCGGCTGCCCTCGCACGATGGGAGTGACATGGCACAGGCTCGTCCTGGCGACGCCCCGTTGACTCACGACCTCCTTGGCATCGGCTTCGGGCCGTCCAACGTGGCCATGGCGATAGCGGTCGGCGAGCACAACGCGCGCGTCGGCCGTCCGGAAACGGTCACCGCCCACTTCTTCGAACAGCAGCCGCGCTTCGGCTGGCACCGGGGCATGCTCATCGACGACGCGACCATGCAGGTGTCCTTCCTGAAGGACCTGGTGACGCTGCGGAACCCGGCCAGCGAGTACAGCTTCCTGTGCTACCTCAAGAGCCGGGGCCGGCTGATCGACTTCATCAACCACAAAAACTTCTTCCCGCTGCGGGTCGAGTTCCACGACTACTTCGAGTGGGCCGCCGGCCAGGTCGACGACGCGGTCTCCTACGGCCACGAGGTCGTCGGGGTCGCGCCCGTCGTCCGCCACGGAACAGTGGAGCACCTGGACGTGACGGTCCGCTCGGGGGAGGGACTCGGCCTCCACCGCGCCCGCAACCTCGTCATCGGCACCGGCCTGCGCCCCCGCATGCCCGACGGCATCGAGCGCACCGACCGCCTGTGGCACACCTGCGACCTGCTGGCGAAGGTCGACGCCCTGGAGGGCAGCGCACCCTCCCGGTTCATCGTCGTGGGCGCCGGGCAGAGCGCCGCCGAGAACGTCGCCTACCTGCACCGGCGCTTTCCCGGGGCCGAGATCTGCGCGGTCTTCTCCCGGTACGGGTACAGCCCCGCCGACGACAGCGGCTTCGCCAACCGGATCTTCGACCCGGAGGCGGTGGACGACTTCTTCGCCGCGCCCGAGGACGTCAAACGCCGGCTGATGGACTACCACCGCAACACCAACTACTCGGTGGTGGACATCGACCTGATCGACGACCTGTACCGGCAGATGTACCAGGAGAGGGTCCTGGGCACCGAACGGCTGCGCTTCCTCAACGTCTCCCGGCTGACCGGCGTCACGCAGACGGCCGGCGGGGTCCGCGCCACGGTGCAGTCCCTGGTCACCCGTGAGGAGACCGTCCTGGACGCGGACGTCGTGGTCTTCGCCACCGGCTACCGACCCGCCGACCCGCTCGCCCTCCTCGGCGAGGTCGCCGACCGCTGCCTCACCGACGCCGAGGGCCGGTTGCGCGTCGAGCGCGACTACCGCGTCGCCACCGAGCCCGAACTGCGCTGCGGCATCTACGTACAGGGCGGCACCGAGCACACGCACGGCATCACCTCGTCCCTGCTCTCCAACACCGCCGTCCGGGTCGGCGAGATCCTGGATTCGGTCCTCGACCGGGGCCGCAAGTCCGGCTCCGACGAGGTCCGCACGGTCGCCGACGGGGCGGGGCGGAACAGCGCGCCAGTGAGGTGTGGTCGACCGCGCATCCCGCGGGGCAACGAAGGGTAACGTACAGCGACATGGGCGCGATTGCAGTCGAGCGGCCCCTCACCGAGAAATCAACTGGGCTTCGCCAGCGGCGAGTTGTGGGTTCAGTGGTGCTCCTGGCGATCCTGCTGGGCGTCGCGGTGGTGTCGCTGGCCGTCGGCGCGCGCGCCCTGAGCCCGGCCGAGGTGTGGCACGGGCTGGCGGCGCCGCCGGACCCCGACCGGCACCTCACCGAGATCAGGCTCATCGTGCGCACCGTACGGGTGCCGCGGACGGTGCTCGCGGTCGTGGCGGGGGTGGCCCTGGGCGTCGCGGGCGCCCTGATCCAGGGGTACACGCGCAACCCGATCGCCGACACGGGCCTGCTCGGGGTGAACTCGGGCGCCTCGTTCGCGGTGGTGACCGTGATCGCGGTCTTCGGGTTCGCCGACCCGCTCGGCTACGTCTGGTTCGCCTTCCTGGGCGCGGCCCTCGCCGGCGTCGTCGTGTTCGGGCTGGCCAGCATCGGCCGGGGAGCGGGCAACCCGTTGACGCTCGCCCTGGCCGGGCAGGGGGTCGCGGTGTTCCTCGCAGCGATGACCACGGCGGTCGCGCTGTCGGACCGGGCGTCCCTGCACGCGCTGCGCCTGTGGAACGCCGGCTCCGTGGCGGGCGTCGGGTTCGCCGTCATCGGGCCGGTGGCCGCGTTCATCGCCGTCGGCCTGGTGCTGGCCCTGACCACGCTGCCCGCCCTCAACCTGCTCAACCTCGGTGAGGACGTGGCACGGGGGCTGGGCGTGAACCTCGCGCTGAGCCGGACCGTCGGCATCGTCGCCGTCACCCTGCTCGCGGGAGCGGCGACGGCGGCCTGCGGCCCCATCGCGTTCCTCGGCCTCATGGTGGCCCACGTGGCCCGGTACCTGACCGGGCCGGACTACCGCTGGCTGGTGCCGTACGCCGGTCTGCTCGGCGCGATCGTGCTGCTGGTCTGCGACATCGCGGGCCGGTTGCTGGTGCGGCCGGGCGAGCTGGACGCCGGCGTGGTGGTCGCGCTGCTGGGGGCGCCGTTCTTCGCGGTGCTGGTGTGGCGCGGAAAGTTCAAGAACGCGTGACCGGGGCCGAGGTGAAGGCGGTGGTGGCGCCGGGCGTGCGGCTCGGGCGCGTGTCGTTCGTCTGGCGGCCGTGGCAGGTGTGCGTCACGCTGCTGCTGGCCGCGGCCGCCTTCCTGGTGTTCTGCCTGTCCATCGGCGTCGGGGACTTCCCCATCGGCCTGCCCCGGGTGATCGCCGCGTTCCTGGGGCGGGGCGAGCAGGTCGACGCGTTCGTCATCATGGACCTGCGGATGCCGCGGGCCCTGGCCGGGCTCGTCGTCGGCGTCGCGCTCGGCGTGTCCGGGGCGATCACCCAGTCGGTGGCCCGCAATCCGCTGGCCAGCCCGGACATCCTGGGCATCACCGGCGGCGCCGGCGCCGCCGCGGTCCTCCTGGTGACGGTGTCGGGCGGGACGACGGCGGCGATCGCGGGGGCCGTGGGCCTGTCCGGGGCGGCGCTCGCGGGCGGCCTGGGCACCGGTCTGCTGGTGTACTTCCTGGCGTGGCGGCGCGGCATCGACGGCTTCCGGCTGATCCTCATCGGCATCTCGGTGAGCGCCGTCATGGAGGCCCTCGCCACCTGGCTGCTGGTCCAGGCCGACATCAGGGACGTGGCCCGGGCCCAGGCGTGGCTCATCGGGTCCCTGGACAACCGGTCGTGGGACGAGGTGCGGGTGGCGCTGTGGTGCACGGCCGTCCTCGTCGTCGTCGTGGCGGGCGCCGCCTTCCCGTTCAAACCGATGCACCTGGGCGACGACGTGGCCGCGGGGCTGGGCGTGCGGTACGCGGCCGTGCGCGCGGTGCTGCTCCTGTGCGCGGTCCTGCTGGCCGGCGTGGCGGTGAGCGCGGCCGGTCCGGTCCCGTTCGTCGCCCTGGTGGCCCCGCAGGTGGCGATGCGTCTGGTCAGGTGTCCGACACCGCCGGTGGTGGCCTCCGGCCTGGTGGGCGCCGTCCTGCTGACCGGCGCGGACCTGCTCGCGCGCACGGCGTTGCCGGTCACGCTGCCCGTCGGCGTGGTCACCGCCGCGATCGGCGGCCCCTTCCTCGTCCACCTCCTGGTACGGGCGAACCTGCGTTGACCGGCGTTCCGGCCGACGCGTTGTCCGGCAAGCACGATGAACAAGGGGGACCTGTGGCCACTCAGCACATCTCCGGGACCGCGGCCGGGGTTGCGGACACCGCACGGCTGGCCGCCCGGGGCGTCACGGTCGGGTACGGCGGCCGGAGCGTCATCGACGACCTCCACGTGGCGATCCCGCCCGGGGTGATCACCACCGTCATCGGCCCCAACGGTTGCGGGAAGTCGACGCTGCTGCGGACCCTGTCGCGGCTGCTGAGGCCGACCAGCGGGACGGTCGTCCTGGACGGCGAGGACATCGGCAGGCTCAGGACCCGGGACGTGGCGAAGAAGCTCGGCCTGCTGCCGCAGGCGCCGGTCGCGCCGGACGGGCTCACGGTGGCCGACCTGGTCGCCCGGGGCCGCCATCCGCACCAGAGCTGGCTGCGGCAGTGGTCCTCGGACGACGCCGACGTCGTGGCGCGGGCGCTGGCCATGACCGGGGTGTCGGACCTCGCCGACCGGCCGGTCGACGCGCTCTCCGGCGGCCAGCGCCAGCGCGTGTGGATCTCGATGACGCTGGCCCAGGGCACCGACCTGCTGCTGCTGGACGAGCCGACCACCTACCTGGACCTGGCGCACGCCGTCGACGTGCTCGACCTGGTGGACGACCTGCACGAGTCGGGGTGCACCGTGGTGATGGTGCTGCACGACCTCAATCTGGCGACGCGTTACAGCGACCACCTGATCGTGATGCGTGCGGGGTCGATCCTGGCCCAGGGCCACCCGTGCGAGGTCGTCACCGCCGAGCTGCTGCACGAGGCGTTCGGTCTGCGGGCCGAGGTGATCGACGATCCGGTCGGCGGGCGGCCGCTCGTCGTGCCCATCGGCCGTATGCACGTACGACCGAACCGGGCCGGGGCCGAGCGGGGGCAGTCGGACAAAGATACGCCACAAGTAAGGCTAGGCTCGCCTAAGTTGTCGCGGTAGGGTTTGGCTGCCCTCGGGCGGGACTGCAATGGATGGCACGAAAGCAAGGGATTGCGGATGCTGCTTCTCCATCGAACGGTTCGACCTGTACGACCCGTCGTCGCCGTACGGACGAAACCCTGGCGACGGATCGCGGCGGCCCTGGCCGCCACGACCCTCGGGGCCGGCCTCCTCGCCGGCTGCGGATCCGGCTCGGCGGACCCGGCCGACGAGAAGAGCGACAACGCCCCGGCCGCCGCGACCGGCACCTTCCCGGTCACCGTGGAGCACGCGTTCGGGTCCACGAAGGTCACCAAGGCGCCCCAGCGCGTCGTCTCCGTGGGCTACACCGACGACCAGGCGATCCTGGCGTTCGGCATCAAGCCCGTCGGCATGGTCGACCAGTACCCCAGTCCGCCGGGCACGTCGCCCGACATCAACACCCAGTGGCCCTGGGTGAAGGACAAGTGGGGCGACACCCGGCCCGAGGTCATCATGACCAACGGCGACGCCGGCCCGAACTACGAGAAGATCGCCGCCCTGCGCCCGGACCTGATCGTCGCGGTGTACTCCGAGATCGACCAGGCAGGCTACGACAAGCTGTCCAAGATCGCGCCGACGGTGGGCCGCACCAGGGCCGAGAAGGAACCCTTCAGCGCCCCGTGGCAGGACAACGCCGTCCACATCGCCAAGGCGCTCGGCCAGGAGGCCAAGGGCACCGAACTGGTCAAGGGCATCCAGGACAAGCTCGACGCGGCCAGGAAGGCGCACCCCGCCTTCGCCGGCCAGAAGGCCGTCGCGCTCTCCTGGTACAAGGACGCGGCGGCCCCGTTCACCTCCACCGACGTCCGCGGGCGCCTGGTGACGGGCATCGGCTTCACGTACCAGACCGAGATCGACAAGATCGCGGGCGGCAAGTTCTACACCACGCTCTCCCCCGAGCGCATGGACCTGATCGACGTCGACCGCATCTTCGTCATCAACGACAAGGCCGACACCGAGGCGCTGAAGAAGTCCGAACTGTTCGCCAACCTGGCCGCCGTCAAGAACGGCAAGGTGTCCTACCTGCTGGACGCGGAGGGCCCGGCGATCGGCGCGGCCATGTCCCAGGGCACCCTGCTCTCCCTGCCGTACGCGATCGACGAGCTCGTGAAGTCGGCCGGCTGAGCGTGAGCGCCACCGACACGCGCCCCGCCCCGTCGTCCCTGCGCACCACGACGGGACGCGAGGCCACCCGCTGGGTGGTGGCGCACGTGCGCGAGGCGCCGTGGCTGACCTCGGCCACCGTCGTGACGACCGTGGCCGGGGCGGCGCTCCAGGTCCTCCCGCTGCTCCTGCTCGGCCGGGTCGTCGACGCGGTCGTCGCGGGCGGACCGCGCTCGGTCCTGGTCACGACAGGGGCCCTGATGGTGGCCGCCGCGCTGCTCGGCGCGGCGGCCACCGCCCTGTCCGCCTACCTGGTCGGGCGGCTCGGCGCGGACCTGCTCGCGAAGCTGCGCGAAGGCGCCGTACGGGCGGTGCTCGGAATGCCGAGCGCCCGGATCGAGCAGGTCGGCCGGGGAGACGTGCTCTCCCGGGTCGGCGACGACGTCGCCGTGCTCTCCCGGGGCATCCGTACGGCCGTTCCCACCGTGTTCTCCGCCGGCGTCCTGGTCGTCATCGCCACGCTCGGCATGTTCGGCCTGGACTGGCGCCTCGGCCTCGCGGGCGCCGGCGCGCTGCCCGCGTACGCCCTGGCCCTGCGCTGGTACCTGCCCCGCTCCGCCCCGCTCTACCGCAGGCAGCGCGTGGTCCAGGCCGACCGGGCGCAGGCACTGATCAGCGGGCTCAACGGGATCGACACCGTCCGGGCCTACCGCCTCGAAGAGGCCGTCCGGGCGAAGGTCACCGACGAGTCGTGGCGGGTGCGCGAGCTCGGCATCGAGGTGTTCCGGCTCTTCGGCCGGTTCGTCGGCCGGGAGAACCGCGCCGAGTTCATCGGGCTGGTCCTGATCATCGTGGTGGGGTACGCCCTGCTGGAGGCCGACGCCGCGAGCCTGGGCGAGGTGTCGGCGGCCCCGCTGCTGTTCCACCGGCTGTTCACCCCGCTGGGCGCCATCATGTTCACCTTCGACGAGGCGCAGAAGTCCGGCGCGAGCCTGACCCGGCTGGTCGGCGTGCTCGGGGAGCGGGCCGAGGACCGGCTGGTGGGCGACCGGGCCGTCACGCCGGCCCCCGCCGCGGCGTACCCGGTGACGGTACGAGGGCTGACGTTCCGCTACCCCGGCACCGACGAACCCGTGCTGCGCGACGTCGACCTGACCATCCCGGCCGGCGGTTCGCTCGCGCTGGTCGGGGCGACGGGCGCCGGGAAATCGACCCTGGCCGCACTGATCGCCGGCATCGGCACCCCGCAGACCGGGTCGGTGCACGTCGGGTCCACCGACCTCGCCGGCCTGGACGAGGCCGGGGCCCGCACACTGGTGAGCATCCTGACCCAGGAGACGCACGTGTTCTCCGGCCCGCTCGCCGACGACCTCAGACTGGCGGCGCCGGAGGCGACCGACGCCGAACTGACGGCCGCGCTGCACACCGTCGGCGCCGGCGCGTGGGTGGACGCGCTGCCCGACGGGCTGCGGACCCCCGTCGGCGAGGGCGGCGAACGCCTGGAGGCCACCAAGGTCGCCCAGATCGCGCTGGCCCGGCTGGTGCTCGGCCGCACCCCCGTGGTGGTGCTCGACGAGTCGACGGCGGAGGCGGGCAGCGAAGGCGCGGCGGAACTGGAACGGGCCGTACTCGCCGCGTGCGCGGGCCGGACCACGCTGTTCGTGGCGCACCGGCTCACCCAGGCCATGGCGGCCGACCGGATCGCCGTACTCGACGCGGGACGCGTCGTGGAACACGGCACGCACGAGGAACTGGTGGCCCTGGGCGGCGGATACGCCCGCCTCTGGCGGGCCTGGCGCGGGGGAAGCCAGCCCACCCACCCCGGAGCCGCGGGGCGGAACAACCGGCCGAATGTGAAAGGGCGTTGAGTCTTCGATGACCGAACCGACCACGCGCATCGTGCGGCTTTCTCCCCCACGTCTGGCCGGTGTACGCCGCAGAGCCGGTGACTACGCCGACCGGACCATCGCCGTGGCCTGCTCGATCGGGCTGGCCTACTGGGCCGGCCGCCACGGCGCCGCCGGCACCCCCGACGTCCTCGCGGACGGCACGGAACTCACTCCCGCCACCCCGTTCACCGACGTCCTCGGCCGGGCCGAGAAGGGCGCCGCCCCACCGGCCGGCTGGGACGTGGGCGCGGACGGCCGCAGCATCACCGTCCCGGACGGCGTCGCGGCGGCCGCCGCACAGCTGGCCCTGGACGACCTCGCCGACTTCCCGGACCGGCCGCTCGGCACCATCGGCCCCTCCGGCGTCGCGGCCAGGATCGAGACCCTGGCCCGCTGGAACGACACCGCGGCGGACCGCGACCGCCCCACCGTCGTGGAGCTGTTCCGTGAACAGGCCCGCACCCGGCCGGACGCCGTCGCGATCACCGACGAACACCGGTCCCTGACGTACGCCCAGGCCGCCGACCTCTCCAGCCGGCTCGCCCACCACCTGATCGCCCGCGGCATCACCGCCGAACAGGTCGTCGGCATCTCCCTGCCCCGCTCCGCCGACATGGTGATCGCCCTCCTCGCCGTCCTCCAGGCGGGCGCCGCGTTCGTGCCGCTCGACCCGCAGTGGCCGGCGGCCCGCCGGGCCGTCGTCATCGAGGACGCCGGCGTCGTCCTCCAACTGGCCCGTACCGGGGCACACCACCCGGGCGAACCGGACGCCTTACCCGTCGACCTCGGCGACTGGCGCTACGACGACCGCCCCGGCGGGACCACCGTCACCGTCCCCGGCGCCGCCCTGGCCTACGTCATCTTCACGTCCGGATCGACCGGCCGGCCCAAGGGTGCGATGATCCGCCACGAGGCCATCAGCGAGCGCCTGCTGTGGCAGTCCCGCGAGATCCTCGGCTTCGGGCCCGACGACGCCGCACTGTTCAAGGCGCCGCTCTCCTTCGACATCTCCATCAACGAGGTCTTCCTGCCGCTGGTGACCGGCGGCCGCCTGGTGGTCCTGCGGCCCTGCGGCGAACGCGACCCGCACCATCTGCTGAGCGTCATCGCCGAACAGCGCGTCACCTTCACCTACCTGGTGTCGTCCATGCTGGACGTGCTCCTGGAGATCGCCGGCGACTCCGGCCGCCTCGACAGCCTGCGCCACGTGTGGTGCGGCGGCGAAGTGCTGACCCCGGAGCTGTACGAGCGGTTCCGCACCCGCCTCGGCATACCCCTCTACCACGGCTACGGCCCGGCCGAGACGACCATCGGCGTCTCGCACGTCGTCTACCGGGGCGCCGCCGAACGGCTGTCGACCTCGATCGGCCGCGCCAACCCCAACACCCAGCTGTACGTGCTGGACGGCGAGCTGCGCCCGGTCCCGGTCGGGGCCGGCGGCGAGCTGTACGTGGGCGGCTTCCTCCTGGGCCGCGGCTACGCCGGCGCACCGGGCCTGACGGCCTCCCGGTTCGTCGCCAACCCCTTCGCCGCGGACGGCTCCCGGCTCTACCGCACCGGAGACCTCGCCCGGTTCGCCCCCGACGGCTCCCTGGACTTCCTCGGCCGCGCCGACAACCAGGTCAAGATCCGCGGCATGCGGCTGGAGACCGAGGACGTCGAGGCCGGCCTCGCCGAGCACCCCGGCGTACGGCACACCTGCGTCGTGGCCCGCACGAACACCGCCGGCGGCACCTACCTGGTGGGGTACGTGATCCCGGCCGCCGGGAGCGAGGACCTGCGGGCCCAGGACGTCAAGGACTGGGCCGCCGGGCACCTGGTCGCCTACATGGTGCCCGCCCACATCGTGGTGCTGGGGGAGTTCCCGCTCACCGCGAACGGCAAGCTCGACCGCGGCGCGCTGCCGGAACCCGACCGCGGCGACACGGGCCCGCTCACCGCGCCCGCCACCGAGAACGAACGCCTGGTCTGCGCGGCCGCCGCGGCCGTCCTGCGGCTCGAGCGGGCCGGCGTCGACCAGGACTTCTTCCAGCTCGGCGGCGACAGCATCCTGGCGATCTCCCTGATCGGCGCGCTGCGCGACGCGGGACTGCACGTCACGGCACGGCAGGTCTTCACCCACAGCGTCCTCGGCGCGCTGGCCGCGGTCGCGCGCCGGCAGGGCGACGCCCCCGTGGACCACGACGACGTCGCCACCGGATCCGTCGCCGGGGCGCCCATCGTACGGTGGCTCGGCGAGACCACCGACGCCATCGACGGGTTCGTGCAGTCGGTGGTGCTGAACACCCCCGCGGACCTCACCGCCGCCGCCCTCGACGAGATCCTCGACGCCGTGCTCGTACGCCACGACATGCTGCGCGCCCGGCTGGTGCGCGGCGAGCGCTGGAGCTTCGAGATCCCGGAGGCCGACCGGTCCGACCCGGCCGGCCGGGCCGATGCCGGGGCCGGGGACCGGCGGGTCCGGCAGGAGAGCGAGCTGCCGCTCGACGCCTGCCTCGCCCACGCCACCGCCGGCCTCGACCCCGACGGCGGCGTGATGCTGCGCGCCGTGTGGCGCCGCGCCGCACGGCAACTGGTCCTGGTCGCCCACCACGTGGTGATCGACGGCGTGTCCTGGCGGATCCTGCAGGCGGACCTGGCCACCGCCTGGCGGCAGGTCTCCCGCGGCGAGCCGGCCGAACTCCCGCCCGTGGGCACGTCGTTCCGGCGCTGGACCCAGCTGCTGGAGCGTACGCCGTTCGACGCGGACCGGGCCCACTACCGGCGCCCCCTGCCCGGCCCGGACGCACCGCTCGGCAGGCGGGCGCTGTCCGCCGCCGACACCGTCGCCCGGGAGCGGCTGACGACGGTCGCGGTCGGCCCCGAGGTCACCGCCGCGCTGCTGGGAGCGGTCCCCGCGCGGTTTCACGCCGGCGTCGACGACGTCCTGCTGACCGCCCTCGCCGTCACCCTCGCCCGCCGGCGCCGCGACCTGGGCCAGGACCAGACGTTCGCCCTCGTCGAACTGGAGGGCCACGGCCGAGAAGGCCACCTCGTGGCGGCGACCGCCGGCTTCGAACCCGAACTCTCCCGGACCGTCGGCTGGTTCACCACCCTCCACCCGGTGACCGTGGACCCGGGACCCGCCACCGACCCCACCGCTCCCGGCTACCTGGCGGCCGCCCTCAAGGCGGTCAAGGAGGACCTCGCCCGGGTGCCCGGCCACGGCCTCTCCTACGGAGCCCTGCGCTACCTGCACGGCGCCGCGTTCGACACTCCCGCCCCCCAGGTGCTGTTCAACTACCTGGGCCGCTTCGACGCGGGAGCGGCCGGCGACTGGGAACTCGCCCACACCACCGGCCAGCTGGGCGAGCGGCGCGACCCCAGGATGCGGCTGCCGCGCGCCCTCGAGTTCAACGCGATCGCCGAACCCGCCCCGGCCGGCGGCTACGAGCTGATCACCACCCTCTCCTGGCCCGACGGGATGTTCACCGACGAGGACATCGCCGCCATCGGCGGCTCCTTCCGCGAGGCCCTGACCGGGCTCGCCGGGCTCGCCGGGCTCGACGTGGGCGGCCACTCGCCCAGCGACTTCCCCCTCACGGCGCTCACCCAGGCCGACGTCGACGAACTGGACGGCCCCGAGCTGCGGGACGTCCTGCCGCTCACCCCGCTCCAGGAGGGCCTGTACTTCCACTCGGTCTTCGACGACACCGCCGGCGCCTACGTCGAGCAGCAACTGCTCACCCTGGCCGGGGAGGTGGACCCCGACCGGCTCGCGGCCGCCGCCACCCGGCTGCTCACCCTCTTCCCCAACCTCGCCGCGCGGTTCGCCCCGCTCGCCGACGGCCGGGTGGTCTGCGTGCTCGAAGGCGGCATCCGGATCCCGTTCACCACCCTGGACCGCCCCGGCATCACCGACGAGGAGATCCGCGACCTCGCCGAGCAGGACCGCCGTGCCGGGTTCGACCTGGCCACCGGCCCGCTGATGCGGTTCACGCTGATCCGCGCGGGCGCCGGGCGCGCGACCCTCGTCCAGACCGTGCACCACCTCGTCGCCGACGGCTGGTCGGTGCCGCCGATGCTCCGCGCACTGCTGGCCGAGTACCACGCGCCGGGCTCCGGCCGCCCGCTGGGCGGCTTCGCCGACCACGTACGCCGGCTGGCCGCACGCGACGAGGACGAGAGCGACCTGGTCTGGCGCGAGCAGCTCGCCGGGCTCCCCGGTCCGTCGCTGGTCGCCGAGGGCCACACGCCCTCCGACCGGTACGCCGACACGGCCGTGGAACCGGCGGACGGCATCGACTCCGCCGTCCGGGCGGCGGGCGTACCGCTGAGCGTGGCCGTCCACAGCGCCTGGGCGCTGACACTGGGCGGCGTCCTGCACCGCCAGGACGTCGTGTTCGGCTCCACGGTGTCCGGCCGGGACGCGGACGTGCCCGGCATCGAGGACATGGTGGGCCTGTTCATCAACACGATCCCCGTGCGCGCCCGGTGGGACGCTGCGACGACGGCGCGCGAGCTGCTCGCCACGGTGGCGGCGCACCAGAGCGCCGTACGGGCGCACCAGCACGTCTCGCTCGCCCGCATCAGCCGTCAGGCCGGGGCCGGGCCGCTGTTCGACACCCTGGTCGTCTTCGACGTCGCGACCGACGTGGCCGCCCTGCGCGGACCCGACGACACCCTGGTGATCACCGGCATCGTGAACGAGGGCGCCCCGCATTACCCGTTGACGCTCGTCGCCGAGCGCACGCCCGACGGCCGGCCGCGCTTCGACCTGATCCACGACGGGGCGCTGCTGCGCGAGGCGGGCGCCCGCGCGCTCCTGGAGACGTTCACCCGCACCCTCACCGGCCTGCTCACCCGGCCGGACGCCGCCGTCCCCGGACTCGCCGCCGCCCCGGCGCTCCGCGACCCCCGGGGACCCGCGCGCATCACCCCGATCACCCTCGGCGCGCTCTTCGACGCCGCCGCGGACCGCGACCCGGCCGCCACCGCCGTCACCCAGTGCGCACTCGACGGTGCGACCCGCTCACTGACCTACGGCGCACTGGCGGACGCGAAGAACACGCTGGCCGCCGCCCTGCGCGCGGCCGGTGCCGGGCCGGGCGAACGGATCGCCGTCGCCGTCCCGCGCTCGCTGGAACAGGTCGTCGCCCTGGTCGCCGTCGTCAGCGCGGGCGGCGCGTACGTACCGCTGGACCTCGCCCACCCGGACGAACGCCTGGAGTACGTGCTGGCCGACGCGGCCCCCCGGGTCGTCCTCGTGGACCGCGAGCAGCGGGACCGCTTCACGCGGCTGCTGGCGCGGGCGGGCGTACCGGCGCGCGTGCTCGTCCAGGGCGACGAGCCGCCGGTGCCCGCCCCCGCCCCCGCTCCGGCCCCCGCCGACTCCGGCGCCGCCGGCTGGCACGACCCCGCGTACGTCATCTACACCTCGGGCTCGACCGGCCGGCCCAAGGGCGTGGTCGTGCCGCACTCCAGCGTGGTGACCCTGCTCGCGAACACCTGGCACGAGATGGACTTCGGCCCGGACGACGTCTGGGTCCAGTTCCACTCCTACGCCTTCGACTTCGCGGTCTGGGAGCTGTGGGGCGCGCTGGCGCACGGCGGCGAACTCCTGGTGCCGGAGTACGCCCTGACCCGCTCCCCGGTCGACTTCCACCGTCTGGTGCGCGAGCACGCGGTCACCGTGCTCAACCAGACCCCCTCGGCCTTCTACCAGTTCATCGAGGCCGACCGGCGGGCCGGCGAGCCGCTGCCCGCCCTGCGCCGGATCGTCTTCGGGGGCGAGGCGCTGGACCTCGGGCGGTTGCGCGGCTGGGTCGAACGGCACGGCACCGCCGCGCCCGATCTGGTCAACATGTACGGCATCACCGAGACCACCGTCCACGTCACCCACCGGGTCCTGACCGACGAGGACTTCCGTGCCGGGGACCCCGTCAGCCCGATCGGAGCCCCGCTCCCCGGCCTGGTCACCCACCTCCTCGACGAGCGGCTGCGACCGGTGCCGCCGGGCCGGGTGGGTGCCATCTACGTCGCCGGCGACCAGGTCTCGCTGGGCTACCTGGGCCGGCCGGGCCTGACCGCGGGCCGGTTCGTGGCGGACCCGTTCGCCGGCGACGGCTCCCGCATGTACCACACGGGCGACCTCGCCCGCCGTACCCTCGACGGCGAGCTGGAGTTCACGGGCCGCTCCGACGACCAGGTGCAGCTCAAGGGGTTCCGCATCGAGCCCGGGGAGGTGGAGGCGGCGATCAGGGAGATCGACGGCGTGCTCGACGCGGCCGTCACCGTCGCGGACAGCGGCGACCACCTGGTGGCCCACGTCGTGGGCCACGTGCCGGGCGACCTCCCCGGCCTGCTGTCCGGGAAGCTGCCCGCGCACATGGTGCCCGGCCGGGTGCTGCCGGCCGACGCCCTGCCGCTGACCGTCAACGGCAAACTGGACCGCACGGCCCTGACCGAGCGCGCCGCACGCCACGACGCACGGCCGGCCGGGACCGTGCCCGCCGCGGGCTCCGCGCTCACGGCCCTGACAGGAATCTTCACCGAGACGCTGCCGGGCACCGCCGTGGCCGCGGACAGCGACTTCTTCCGGGCCGGCGGCGACAGCATCCTCGCCATCACCGTGGTCAACCGGGCCAGGGCGCTCGGCCTCGCCCTCGCGCCCCGGGACGTCTTCCTGCTGCGGACCCCGCGCGCCCTCGCCGAACACCTCGGGACGACCACACCGGCGACACCGGGCACACCGGGCACACCGGGGACGACAGGGACACCGGGCGCCCCCGGGTCCGCCCCGGCCCGCCACGAGGACGGCCCCGTCACGCCGACGCCGATCATCCTGCGCCAGCGGCAACTGGGCGCCTCCCTCGCCCGGTTCGCCCAGGCCAGGGCCCTCGCCGCACCCGAGAGCACCGGGTACGCCGACGCCGTGCGGGCCGCGAACGCCGTCGTGGCCGCCCACCCGGCGCTGCGGCTGCGACTGCGCGTCGAGCACGGGGTGTGGACCCTGAGCACCGAACCCGCCCGGGAGATCACGGTCACCCGCACGGAGGGCGCGACGGACGCCACGGATCCGACCGCGGCGGCGAACGAGGCCGCCGGACGGCTCGACCCCGAGGCGGGGGAGGTCATCGCCTTCACCTGGCTGGACGCGCACCGCACCCTCGTGGTCACCGCGCACCACCTCGCCGTCGACACCGTCTCCTGGCTGGTCCTCCTCGACGACCTGGCCACCGCCCTGCGGGGCCGGCCCCTGCCCCCACCGACCACCTCCTACGCCGACTACGCGCGGGCCCTGGCCGACCAGGCCGCCCACGCCCCGGTCACCGACGCCCTCGGGCACTGGACGGACACCCTCCAGGCGCCCCCGCTGCTCCCCGGCGCCGGCACACCGCCCGCGCCCGCCACCGGGACCGTCGTGGTCCTCGGCCCCGGAGCGAGCGACCTCGTCACGCGCACCGCGCCCGCCGCCCTCGGCGTCGACCTCACCGAGCTGCTGTGCGGCGCCCTGCGCACCGCCCTCACCCACGTCCAGACCTCGCCCACCGATCTCGCCATCGACCTGGAGCGGCACGGGCGCGTCCCGGTGCTGCCCGACCACGACTACACCCGTACGGTCGGCTGGTTCACCGCCATCGCGCCCGTACGGCTCACCCCGCACACCGACCCCGTGGCGGCGGCCCGCGAGGCCGCCGCCCGCCGGCCCGACGAGCGCGCGCACACCGCGTACGGCCAGCTGCGCCACCTCAACCCGCAGACGGCCCCGCTGCTGGCCGCCCAACCCCAGGTGCTGCTCAACTACCTCGGCCGGGGCGAGGAGTCGCAGGCCCTGCGCATCACCGGCGGCGAGCCGGACAGCCCGTACGCCGTCGAGGTCAACGCCTGGACCGACGCGGCCACCGGCAGCCTGCACGCGGCCTTCACCCTCGCCGAGAGCGTACCCCGGGAGATCACCGGGCACTGGACCGACGCCCTGGAACGGATCGCGGACGCCGCCGGGTCGGCCGAGCGCACCGCGCCGGTCACCCCGCTCCAGCGGGGCCTGTACTTCCAGGCGCAGCTGGCCGGCCCGGCCGGGCGCTACGTCGCACAGAGCTGGTTCACCTTCGACCGGCGCCTGGACACCGGCGCGCTGGCCGACGCGATGGCGTGGGTGATCGCCCGGCACCCGGTGGTGGGCGCCGGATTCACCACCGACGAGCGCGGGAATCCGGTCCAGGTCCTCGCGGCGGGCCGGCGGGTCGGCGTACGCACCCTCACTCTCGCCGCGGACGCGGACGTCGACGCCCTGCTCGCCCGGGACCGCGACACCGGGTTCGACCCCGGCGAGCCGCCGCTGATCCGGCTGACCGTCGTCCATCTGCCGGACGGCCATGACGGCCTGCTGCTGAGCCACCACCTGCTGCTGTGGGACGGCTGGTCCCGCGAGATCGTGCTGAGGGACCTGTTCGACGCCTACGAGGCGGCCACCCTGGGCACGTTGCGGCCCCCGGTCCCGGCCGCGCCCGGCTTCGAGGACCACGCCCGGGAGCTGGACGCCAAGGACCCCGCCGAGGCGGAGCGTTTCTGGGCGCGGCATCTGACCGGCCTGTCCGGCCCGACGCTGCTGGCCGGGCCGGCGCCCGCCCTGGTCGACGACCTGCCGCGGGCCCTCGTGCACACGCTCTCCGCCGAGGGCTCGCAGCTGCTGCGGGACGCGGCCCGGGCCCACGGCGTCACCCTGAACGCCGTACTGACCGGTGGTTTCGGTCTCCTGCTGGGCGCCCGTACGGGCCGCGCCGACGCCGTGTTCGGTGTCACCGTCTCCGGCCGGGAGGGCGAGGGCCGCTCCGGCATCGTCGGAGTGCTGCTCAACACGGTGCCCCAGTGGACGCGGCCCCGGCCCCACGACACGGTCCGCGCGTACCTGACGGCCGTGCAGGAGGCCCGGGTGGAGGCGATGGAGCACGAACACCTCGGGCTCGGCGAGATCCAGCGGGCCGGCGGCCACGACACCCTGTTCGACAACCTGTTCGTGCTCCAGAACTTCCTGGACCTCGACGCGTTCGCCGAGATGAACGCCCGGCACGGCATCACCTCCGTCCGGGCCGACGACTCCACGCACTACCCCTTCACCTGGGTCGTCACCCCCGGCGAGCGGCTCACGGTCAAGCTGGAGTACCGCGACCACGACACCCCGGCCGCCCGCCGCCTCCTGGCCGACTACCTGCGCGTCCTGGACGACCTCGCCCGCGCCACCGGCCCCGTCGGCGCCCTGCCGGGCCTGGCGCCCCCGCCCGGGTCCGCCGGCCGTACCGGCATCGGCACGGACACCGTCGTCGACCGCTTCGACCGGGCGGCGGACCGCCACCCCGACCGCGTCGCCCTCGTCGCCCACGGCCGCACCCTGACCTTCGGGCGGCTGCGCGACCGCAGCCGCGAGGTCGCCGGCGTCCTCGCCGGGCGCGGCATCGGGCCCGAGCGGACCGTGGGGCTGGCCATCCCGCGCTCGCTCGACTCGATCGTGGCGCTGTTCGCCGTCCTGCGCACCGGCGCCGCGTACGTCCCGCTGGAACTGGACCACCCCGACGAGCGGATCGCCGCCATCGTCGCGGACGCCCGCCCCGATGTGATCCTCACCGTCGGTTCCGTCGCGCCGCGGCTCACCGGGGACCTGATCGAGCTGGACCGGCCCCTGCCCGCAGCCGAGCCGTACCGGACCTTCGCCCCCGACGACCCGCACCGCCTGCGCCACCCCGCCTACACGATCTACACCTCCGGTTCCACCGGGCGGCCCAAGGGCGTGGTGACCGAGTACGCCGGGCTCACCAATATGCTGATCAACCATCAGCGCAGGATCTTCGAACCGGTGCTGGCCGCCCACGGACACCGCGTCTTCCGCATCGCCCACACCGTCTCCTTCGCCTTCGACATGTCGTGGGAGGAGCTGCTGTGGCTCGCCGACGGCCACGAGGTGCACATCTGCGACGAGGAACTGCGCCGGGACGCCCCCCGGCTGGTCGAGTACTGCCTCGCGCACGCCGTCGACGTCATCAACGTCACCCCCACCTACGCCCAGCAACTGGTCGCCGAGGGCCTCCTCGACGACCCGCGGCGGCGGCCGCCCCTGGTCCTGCTGGGCGGCGAGGCCGTCACCCCGGCCCTCTGGCAGCGCCTCGCCGAGACCGGGGGCACGGCCGGATACAACCTGTACGGGCCCACCGAGTACACCATCAACACCCTCGGCGTCGGCACCTTCGAATGCCAGGACCCGGTCGTGGGCGTCGCCATCGACAACACCGACGTGTACGTCCTGGACCCGTGGCTGCGGCCGCTGCCGGACGGCGTACCCGGCGAGCTGTACGTGGCGGGCATCGGCATCGCCCGCGGCTACCTCGGGCAGCCCGGACAGACCGCGCACCGCTTCGTCGCCTGCCCGTTCGGCACCCCCGGGACGCGGATGTACCGCACCGGCGACCTGGTGGCCCGCCGGCCCGACGGCAACCTCGTGTACCTCGGCCGCACCGACCAGCAGGTCAAGATCCGCGGCCACCGGGTCGAACCCGGCGAGGTCGAGGCCGCGTTCGCCGCGCACCCGGCCGTACGGTTCGCCGCCGCGGTCGCCCAGCCCGACCCGCAGGTCGACGGCGCCCACCGGCTGGCCGCCTACCTGGTCCTGGCGGCCGGCGCGAGCCTGGCGGCGGTCGCCGCCGAGGTGGGCGCCGCCCTCCCGGACTTCCTGCGCCCCACCCACTACGCCGAGGTCGACGCCATCCCGCTCACCGTCAACGGGAAGGCCGACACCTTGGCCCTGCCCGAGGCCCGGCCGCTGGGCGCGCTGACCACGGCGGGGGAGCGGGGACCGCGGACCCCGGCCGAGACCGCCGTGTGCGCGTTCTTCGCCGAAGCCCTGGACCTGGACGACGACGAGGTGAGCGCGGTGAGCGACTTCGTGTCCCTCGGAGGACACTCCATGCTGGCGGTACGGCTGATCGGACTGCTCCGGCGCGCGTACGGTCCCGTCATCACCATCCGTGACCTGTTCACCCTGCGCACCCCCGAAGCGATTGCCCGGCACCTCGATGACCACGCCTGAGACCCTGGGACCCCGCACCGGGTCCGCCATCCTGCGCACCGCCCTGCGCCGCAACGTCGGCGCCATGGCCGCGGGCACCCTCCTCATGGGCCTGTACCAGGCGGGCGAGACCGCCTTCCCCATCGCGCTCGGCCTCATCGTCGAGCACACGATGCGCGGGCGCGGCGCCGACGCGCTCCTCCTGTCGATCGGCGCGCTGGCCGTCATCATCACGACCGTGTCCCTGTCGTGGCGGTTCGGCATGCGCATCCTGCAGAAGGCCAACACGACCGAGGCGCACCGCTGGCGCGTACAGGTCGCCGACCGCGGACTCCAGCCGGTGGCCCGGGACCACGATCTGAAATCCGGTGAGGTGCTGACCATCGCCACCGAGGACGCCGACCAGACCGCCGACATCATCGAGGTCGTGCCGCTGCTGATCAGTTCGCTGGTCGCCGTGTTGGTGGCGGCGGTCGCGCTGGGGCTGGCCGACCCGAGGCTGGGCGCGCTGGTGATCGCGGGAACCGTCGCGATCCTGTCGGTCCTGTCCGTCCTGTCCCGGCGGATCGGCTCCAGCACCCGCGAGCAGCAGGCCCGGGTGGCACGGGCGGGCGCGAAGGTGGCCGACCTGATCACCGGCCTGCGCCCGCTGCACGGCTTCGGCGGCAACCACGCGGCGTTCCGCTCCTACCGCAAGGTCAGCACCGAGGCGAGGCACCAGGCGGTGACGGTGGCCGTCGCCAACGGCGCCTACGCGGGCAGCGCCATGGCCCTCAACGCGGTCCTGGCCGCGGCCGTGACCCTCACCGCGGGATGGCTGGCCTTCGACGGCCGGATCACCATCGGGGAACTGGTGATGGCCGTGGGGCTGGCCCAGTTCATCATGGAGCCCCTGAAGATGTTCTCGGACATGCCCAAGTACGTGATGATGGCGCGGGCGTCGGCGGACCGGATGGCGCTGGTACTGGCCGCACCGGCGGTGGCCGCCCCGGGGACCGGACGTCCGGCCCCGGGCGGGGACCTGGAGATCGACTGCGTCCGGTACGGAGCCCTGCGCGCCCTGAAGTTCCAGGTGCCCGCCGGCGCGTTCGTGGCGATCGCCGCCCACCAGCCGCGCGCGGCGGCCGATCTGGCGGCGGTGCTGGCCGTGCGGGTCCCGCCCGGCGCGTACGAGGGAGTGGTGCGCGTCGGCGGGCAGGAGCTCGCCGACCTGTCCGTCGCGGCGATCCGGGCGTACCTGCTGGTCAACCCGTACGAGGCGGAGATCTTCGCCGGCACCCTGCGGACGAACATCGACCCGTCGGGCACCAGCGGTTCGGTCCCCGAGGCCGTCGAGGCGTCCCTGCTCACCGATGTCGTCGCCCTGTACCCCGAGGGACTCGACCACGGCGTGCGCGACCGCGGTGCGAACCTCTCCGGCGGCCAGCGCCAGCGGCTCTCCCTGGCCCGCGCGCTCGCCGCCGACCGCGAGATCCTCGTCCTGCACGACCCGACGACGGCCGTCGACGCGGTCACCGAGCAGCTCATCGCGCGGCGGGTCGCCGCCCTGCGCCGGGGCCGCACCACCCTCGTCATCACCACCAGTCCGGCCTTCCTGGACGCCGCCGACCGGGTCCTGGTCCTGGACGAGGGCGTGATCACCGCCGAGGACACCCACCGCAACCTGCTGGCCACCGACGAGGACTACGGCCGGGCCGTGGCCCGGTGACAGCCGTCAGGGGGTGCGGGCGGCAGCGGGCTGCTCTAGCGTCGAACATGGAGGGGAAGCCCTGCCGAGCCGGTCCGGGACGGGGTCCGGGCCCTGGTGCGGCCCGTCGGCCGCGTGCGCTCGGCGCCGTTCCCACGCGGGTCCGGCCGCCTCGGGTTCCCGGGCCGCGTGACGATCTCGGAGAGCAGGTGCGTCCCATGCGCACGTCAACCCGTTTCGCAGGCGTTCTCGCCGGCCTGGTCCTCGCCCTCGGCGGCGCGGCCTTCACGGTGCCCGCCGCCCACGCCGACGTCTCGGAGTGCGTCGACGTGGTCGAGCGGGAGCTGCAGGGCGGCGAGGCCCCGGAGGCCGTCCGGATGGCCTGTGAGGCCGCTTCCACCGGCGCACACGAGGGTTGCGTCGACGTGCTCGGCAAGGACTACGTGAGCGACGGGACCGCGGTGTCCGCCTGTACCGTGGCGCCGTAGCCGTAGCCGTAGCCGTAGCCGCAGCCGCAGCGCTCGCCCCGCCGTCGCCGCGGGCGGTTGCTCAACGGCCGGTCCCCAGCGCCCAGGCCACGTCCCGCAGGAGGGCGTGCCGCCAGCCCGCCCGGTCGTGGCCGGACGCCGAGCGCGAGACGCGCACGCTCGCGCCGGCCCCGGCCACCAGGGTCTCGGTCAGCGCGCAGTGCGGGAGCATCCTCGGCTCGTGTTCCCCCACGTCGAAGGCGGCCCGCAGACCGGACAGGTCGCGGCCCTCCCGCAGCCGTGCGGCGATCGCGCCGCCGACCGGGCCGCCCAGCGGATCGGGTGACTCCAGGGCGCCGGGGGTCCACCAGAACGACCCCGACTGGCAGGCGACCCGCGCGACCAGATCGGGGAACTCCAGCGCCGCGTACAGCGCGCTCAGGCCGCCCAGGCTCTGACCGGCGACCACCAGCCGGCCGGCGTCCGCGGGCAGGCCGGTCGCGGCCACCAGCGGCAGCAGTTCGTCCCGGACCGCCTCCCACAGGTCGGGCCGGCAGCCGAACTCGCCCTCGCGGTCCCGGGACGGCAGGAAGACCAGGGTGACGGGCGGCAGCTCGCCGGCGGCCACGGCCGCGTCGAACGCGGTCGTCGCCGGGTGCAGGTACAGCCAGTCGTCCCCGTCGAGCAGCAGGACCACCGGCCCGCCCCCGCCCGCCGGATGGATGCGCACGGTACGCCGTCCACCCAGCCGTGCGCTGTCCCAGCGCACCTTGGTACGGGGCAGGGGCAGCACGTCGGCGGGGCCGACGAGGGGCCAGTGCGGCTGGGCCGGGGCGTCCGGGGTCGCGGCCAGGGAGCGGTCGCCGCCCGCACCGGCCGGGTTGAGCGGGTCGGCGTACGCCGTGCCGGCCACCAGGAACTGGTAGGTCACGCGCAGCCGCGGGGGCATCGGGACCTCGGCGTACCAGCAGTCCGTCACCCCCCAGCGGTGCAGCGGGACCGGATCCGACCAGCTCTCGAAGCCGACGGCGGGCGGCGGGCCCCCGGCCTCGCCGCGCCACAGGAACAGGGTCCGCCAGCCCTGGCTCCCGGCGGGCACCGACCGGGGCGTCCGGGCCGCCGCTGCCGCCGTCCAGAAGGCCCCGGTCCCCGGCTCGCCCGGCAACCCGTAGGCGGCGAAGGGCCGTTCCGCGCCGGTTCCGCCACCGGGGCCGGTCTCGCTCGGACGCATGGAGGTCTCCTTGTGAGCGGCACGGCGAAGGACTACGCTCGCCGCGATAAGGTGAGCCTAACCTCATTACTTCGTTCCCGGGAGGCGCCGACCGTGAGCACCAACCCCTTCGACGACCCCGAAGGCCGCTTCCTCGTCCTGGTCAACGACGAGGACCAGCACTCCCTGTGGCCCTCCTTCGCCGAGGTCCCCGGCGGCTGGCGCATCGCCTTCGCCGAGAACACCCGCCAGGCCTGCCTGGACTACGTCGAGGCCAACTGGACCGACCTGCGCCCCCGTTCCCTCGCCCGGTCGATGGACGGCTGACGGCCCCCCGGCGGCCCCGCCGTCACCGCCGGAGACGCACCACCGACACCAGGCCACCGGCCGACACCCCAGGGAACCCGCCGATGCTCTGCACCAGGCTGACCAACGCCCGTTTCCTCACCATGGACCCGGACCACCCGGTCGCCCGCGAGCTCGGCATCTGGCGGGGCCGCATCGTCGGCCTGGACGAGGCCGTGGCCGCCCTGCCCGCACGCGAGGTGATCGACCTCCAGGGCGCCACGGTCCTCCCCGGCTTCATCGACGCCCACGTCCACCTGCCCTGGACCGGATTCAAGCAGCACACCCCGAGCATCGCCGGCCTCACCCGGACCGATGACGTGCTCGCCGCCGTCGCGGACGCCGTCGCCCGCAGCGGCGGGCCCGGCAGCTGGGTGAGCATCGTCGGCTACGACCAGCGGGCCCTGGGGCGCCACCTGACCGCCGCCGAACTCGACCGGGTCGGCCAGGGCCGCCTGCTGTACCTCCTGCACGAGTCCGGGCACGGCTGCGTCGTCAACACCGCCGTCCTGGAACGGCTCCCCGCCGACGTCCCGCACGACAACGGCTTCCTCGCCGAGGGGGCCATGGGCGCCGCCCGCGCGCTGCGCCTGCCCTACTCCCAGGAGGAGCTGGCCGAGGCGATCGGACGCGCCGCCCGCACCTGCCTCGCCGAGGGCGTCACGGCCTGCGCCGAGGCCGGCATCGGCGGCACCCTCTTCGGCCACAGCCCGGTCGAACTGGGCGCCTACCAACTGGCCCGGGAGAAGGGACTGCTGCCGCTGCGCGTGCAGCTCATGGTCTCCGCGGACCGGCTCTCCCTGGTCACCGCGCACACCGCCGACGGCATCCCCAGGGCCCTCGACCTCGGCCTGCGCACCGGCTTCGGCGACGACTGGCTCTCCGTGGGCGCCCTCAAGATCTACACCGACGGCGGCATGATGGCCCGCACCGCCGCCCTGAGCGCCCCGTACGAAGGACTCGACCACGGCGGGCAGTTGCAGGACGACCCCGACGTGCTCACCGAGACCATCGTCGCCGGCCACCTCGCGGGCTGGCAGCTCGCCGTGCACGCCATCGGCGACCGTGCGGCCGACCTGGCCCTGGACGCCCTGGAACGCGCCCAGCGGCTGCGGCCCCGCCCCGGCGCCCGGCACCGCATCGAGCACGCCGGCCTGATCCGCCCCGACCAGCTCCCGCGCTTCGCCCGGCTTAGGGTCGGCGCGGTCGTCCAGCCCAACTTCCTGCGCTCCTTCGGCGACGACTACGCGGCCGTCATGGGCGAGCGGCGGGCGCCGTGGCTCTACCGGGGCCGGGGCTTCCTCGACCACGGCATCACCCTGGTCGGCAGCTCCGACCGGCCGGTGGCGGACGGCTCCCCGCTGCGCGCCGTCCAGTTCATGGCCGAGCGCGCCTCCGAGTCCGGCCGGCTGATCGGCCCGGACGAGCGCATCACCGTCGACGAGGCCCTGCACGCGTACACCGTCGCCGGCGCGTACGCCTGCCACTGGGAGGACAGCGCGGGCACCCTCACCCCGGGCAAGCGCGCCGACCTCGTCGTCCTCGGCGACGACCCGCGACGCGTGGACGTCTCGCGGATCGGCGCCATCGAGGTGGTGGCGACGTACGTCGACGGCCGCGAGGCGGGCAGACCGGCGGCCTGAACCGGCCGTGAGGCGGGCGAGCCGGCGGCCTGGAACGGCCGCTCGGACGCGACGCGTCACGGCGGCTACGGTCCCGGCCCGCCCCGGTGCGGTATACGTCCTGAAAGGGGCGCGCCCGATGCCCGCGAAGGGAATGGTCTGCCGTGGAGGAGCGAACGACCGCGTGTGTGGTGGGGGGCGGGCCCGCCGGAATGGTGCTCGCCCTGCTGCTGGCCCGGGCCGGGGTGGACGTGACCGTGCTGGAGAAACACGGCGACTTCCTGCGCGACTTCCGCGGCGACACCGTCCACCCCTCCACGCTGTCGCTGCTGGACGACATCGGCCTCGCCGAACGCTTCGCCCGGCTGCCGCAGCGACGGGTCACCTCGGTGCAGCTGCCCATCGGCCAGGACCGGTCCCTGGTCACCGTCGGGAACATCGGGGCGCTGCACGGCAAGTACAACTACATCGCCATGGTGCCCCAGTGGGACCTGCTCGACCTGCTCGCCGACGAGGGCCGCCGCGAGCCCGGCTTCCACCTGCGCATGGACACCGAGGCGACCTCCTTCCTCATGAACCGCGGACGGGTCACGGGCGTGCGCTACCGCACCGCGGACGGCGCCACCGGCGAGCTCCGGGCCACCCTCACCGTGGCCTGCGACGGCCGCGGATCCTTCGCCAGGACCCTGCCCGAACTCGGCCTGGAATCCTTCCCCTGCCCCATGGACGCCTGGTGGTTCCGGCTGCCGCGCCACGAGGACGACCCCAGCGGGCTCGTGGGGGCCCTGGGGGAGCGGTTCTTCAGCGCGCTCATCGACCGCGGCGACTACTGGCAGTGCGCGGGCCTGATCCCCAAGGGATCCGACGCCGCCCGCCGCGCCGAGGGCCTGGACCACTTCATGGCCCAGTTCGCGGCCGCCGCCCCCTGGCTCGGCGACCGCACCCACGCCCTCACCTCCTGGGACGACGTCAAACTGCTCGACGTACGGCTCGACCGGCTGCGTCACTGGCACCGCCCGGGGCTGCTGTGCATCGGCGACGCCGCCCACGCCATGTCACCGGTCTTCGGCATCGGCATCAACCTCGCGGTCCAGGACGCGGTGGCCGCCGCCCGCTACCTCGTCGGCCCGCTGCGCGCGGGCACGGTCGGCCTGCGCGACGTACGCCGCGTCCAGCACCGCCGCTGGCCCACCACCGTGCTCACCCAGCGCCTGCAGCGGCTGGCCCACGCCCAGGTGATCGAACCCCTGCTGGCCGGCCGCACCGCGTTCGGCAACCCGCGGCGCGCCAAACGCCTGACCGAACTGGTCACCGACTCCCGCTGGCTGAACCGCGTCCCGGCCTACTTCATCGCCTACGGCGCCCTGCGCGAGCGCCCCCCGGCCGAATCCGTCCGCTGATCGCGACCGTGGCCGGCCGCCGGCGTCACTGCGCCCGTTCTGCCCGGCGGCTGGGGTCCCGGTACGCACGGCACGCTCTGCGTCCTCACGAACCCGTCCCCGTGCCCGCTCGCGTCCACCACGACCGGCGTGGCCTTGCCCGCGCTCAGGTACACCGTCTGCCGGGGGTCCCAGCCCGTGAGCCAGGTGGCCTCGCTGAAGAGTGAGAGCGCGATCGAGGCCCGCGCACGGCGCGGCCAGGAGGGCGCGGCGCATCCTGCGATCCCTGTCGCCTCCCGCGTGCTCGTCCTTCCACCGTGGGACGCCTGCCCGCGCCCGCCCGCCGGGCCCGTCCGGCGCGTGCGGCCGCCCCG
Source organism: Streptomyces sp. NPDC090022 (assembly GCF_044748145.1). Classification (NCBI taxonomy): domain Bacteria; kingdom Bacillati; phylum Actinomycetota; class Actinomycetes; order Kitasatosporales; family Streptomycetaceae; genus Streptomyces; species Streptomyces sp. NPDC090022. The sequence goes on along the minus strand of NZ_JBIVFN010000010.1, from coordinate 32,641 downwards.
CCGCGGCCTGTGGCAGGGTGGACGGATGGCGACGCAGCACGAACACCCGTCCGATATCGATGTCCCTTCCGTCCCGTGGTCACCGGGCGCTCCCGTCCACGCCGACCTCGCCGCCGCGAAGGCGCTCGTGTACGACCCCTGCGGGTTCACCTGCTCCCGGCCGGTGCCCGAGCCCGAGAGCGCCGAGTACGCCGCCCACGCGTTCACCCTCGACGGCCTCGCCGTCCGGTTCCGCGCGGCGCGGACGACACCCACCAAGGCCGGCCAGTTCGTCACCGTCTGGCAGCGGTCCGAGGCCGGGCCGATCCGGCCCTTCGACGTCACGGACCCCGTCGACCTGTTCGTCATCAGCAGCCGCGACCGGGGCCACTTCGGCCAGTTCGTCCTGACCAAGGACGCCCTGCGCCGGCACGGCGTCCTCTCCGCCGACGGAACCGGCGGCAAGCGGGCCTTCCGCGTCTACCCGCCCTGGGCGGCCGCCCCCAACCGCCAGGCCGAGCGGGCCCAGGCCTGGCAGCGGGAGTACTTCCTGCCCGTGCCCGAGGACGGGTCACTCGACCTGGACCGGGCCCGCGCGCTCCACCGCGCCGCCGGCGGGCCCGGACGCTGACCGGTCCCGGTCCCGGGCCCGGGCCAGGACGCCGAAGGCCGCGGGCGGCCACCGAGGACCGGCGGCGCGCGCGTTGCTCCGAACGACACGCCCCCTCAGCCCCACGGGGGACCGCGCGCCGCCGACCGGCGCCGCGGTCCGCACCGGCCCCCACCGGCTCCTAGCCTTGCCGGCATGCTGGGACTTCCCGACCACGTCACCACCTGCCTCTTCGACCTCGACGGCGTGCTCACCCGGACCGCCAAGGTCCACGCCGCCGCGTGGCGGCAGATGTTCGACGACTACCTGCGTCGGCGCGCCGACCGCGAGGGCAGCGCGTTCGTCCCCTTCGACCCCGTGCGCGACTACGACGAGTACGTCGACGGCCGGCCGCGCGAGGACGGCGTGCGCACCTTCCTCGCCGCCCGCGGGATCACCCTGCCCGAGGGCACCGGCGAGGACGGCCCCGACCTGGAGACGGTCCACGGGCTGGGCACTCGCAAGAACGACCTGATGCTCCGCGTCATCCACGACCAGGGCGTGGAGGCGTACGAGGGCTCGGTGGCCTTCGTGCGCGCCGCCCGCGACGCGGGTCTGCACCGCGCCGTCGTCTCCGCCAGCACCAACTGCCGCGACGTGCTGGCCGGGGCCGGCATCGAGGATCTCTTCGAGGAGCGGGTCGACGGCATCACGGTCACCGAGCAGGGGCTGCGCGGCAAGCCCGCCCCCGACAGCTACCTGGCCGCCGCCCGGCTCCTCGGCGTACCTCCCGGGGAGGCCGCCGTGTTCGAGGACGCGCTGGCCGGCGTCGCGGCCGGCCGGGCCGGCGGCTTCGGCTTCGTGGTCGGCGTCGACCGCACCGGGCAGGCCGCCGAACTGCGCGAGCACGGCGCCGACGTCGTCGTCACCGACCTCTCCGACCTCCTGGACCGCGGATGATCACACACGCGAGCTTCGCCACCGAGCCCTGGCAGCTGCGGGAAACCAGCCTCGACCTGGACGTCCTCGCCCAGAGCGAGTCCGTCTTCGCCCTGTCCAACGGCCACCTCGGCTGGCGCGGCAATCTCGACGAGGGCGAACCGGGCGGGCTGCCGGGCGCCTATCTCAACGGCGTCCACGAAACCCACCCCCTGCCCTACGCCGAGGCCGGCTACGGCTACCCGGAGGCCGGCCAGACGACCATCAACATCACCGACGGCAAGGTCATCCGGCTGCTCGTCGACGACCACCCCTTCGACCTGCGCTACGGCGAACTCCGCTCCCACGAACGCGTCCTGGACTTCCGTACCGGCGTCCTCGGCCGGACCGCGCAGTGGACCACGCCGTCGGGCCGGACCGTCCGTCTGACCTCCCAGCGACTGGTCTCCCTCGCCCAGCGCGCGGTCGCAGCGATCGCCTACACGGTCGAAGCCGTCGACGGACCGGCCACCATCGCCGTGCAGTCCGAGCTCGTCGCGGGCGAACAGCTCCCCGGTGTCTCGGGCGATCCCCGCGTGGCCGCCGCCATCGACCGCCCGCTGCGCCCCGAGGAGCACTACGCGCACGGCACCCGGCTGCGTCTGGTCCACTGCACCGCCCGGAGCCGCCAGCGCGTCGCCGTGGCAGCCGACCACTTCATCGACGGCCCCGCCGGCACCACCTACGCGGCGGAGAGCGAACCCGACGTCGCCCGCCTGACCGTCACCGCCACCCTGGCACCCGGCCAGCGGCTCAACCTGGTCAAGTTCGTCACCTACGGCTGGTCGGCGGAACGCACCCTGCCGGCCCTGCGCGACCAGGTGGAGGGCGGGCTCGCCGCGGCCCGCAGCACAGGCTGGGACGGGCTGCTGGAGGCCCAGCGCGCCTGCCTGGACGACTTCTGGAACGACGCCGACGTCGAGGTGGAGGGCGACGAACAGGTCCAGCAGGCGGTGCGCTTCGCCCTCTTCCACCTCTTCCAGGCAGCCGCCCGGGCCGAGCTGCGCGCCCTGGCGGCCAAGGGCCTCACGGGCACCGGCTACGACGGCCACGCCTTCTGGGACACCGAGTCCTTCGTCCTGCCCGTCCTCACCCACACCGCGCCCCACACCGTCGCCCCCGTCCTGGAATGGCGCCGGGCCACGCTCCCCAGCGCACTGGAGCGGGCCCGCCAACTCGGCCTGAAGGGCGCGGCCTTCCCCTGGCGCACGATCAACGGCGCCGAATGCTCGGCGTACTGGCCCGCCGGCACCGTCGCGTTCCACGTCAACGCCGACATCGCCGCGGCCGCCGAGCGGTACGTGGCCACCACCGGCGACCACGCGTTCCACCGCGGCGCCGGACTCGAGCTCCTGGTGCACACCGCCCGGCTGTGGCGCTCTCTCGGCCACTTCGACGCGGACGGCGCCTTCCACATCGACGGGGTCACCGGCCCCGACGAGTACAGCGCCATCGCCCGCGACAACCTCTACACCAACGTCATGGCCCGCAAGAACCTCCTCGCCGCGGCCGACGTGGTCGAGTGCTATCCCGACCGGGCGCGCGAGCTCGACGCCGACGGGGCGGAGGCGGCGGACTGGCGGGAGACCGCCGCCCGCATCGTCCTGCCGTACAACGACCGGCTCCAGGTGCACGAGCAGGCCGCCGGCTTCACCGACCAGGCGCCCTGGGACTTCGAGGGCACCACCGAGGACCAATACCCCCTGCTGCTGCACTTCCCGTACTTCGACCTCTACCGCAAGCAGGTCGTCAAGCAGGCCGACCTGGTCCTCGCCATGCTGGCCTGCCCGGACGAGTTCACCGCCGAGGAGAAGGCCCGCAACTTCGCCTACTACGAGCCGCTGACCGTCCGCGACTCCTCGCTCTCCGCCTGCTGCCAGGCCGTGCTCGCCGCCGAGACCGGCCACCTCGGCCTCGCCTGGGCCTACATCCGCGAGGCGGCGCTGATGGACCTGGACGACCTGGAGCACAACACCCGCGACGGTCTCCACATGGCCTCCCTCGCGGGCACGTGGATCGCCCTGGTCGCGGGCCTGGGAGGGGTACGCCGCCACTATGCCGTCGCCGCCGCGCCGGGCCCGCACGGCGCCCGGGCGGAGGCACCGGTACGGTTCGCCCCGCGCCTGCCGCCCGCCCTGACCCGGCTGGCCTTCACGATCCGCGTCACCGACCGCAGGCTCCGCGTCGACATCGGCGCGACGACCACCCGCTACACCCTCCTCGCCGGAGCGCCCCTGACCGTGGTCCACCACGGCACGACCGTGCCCCTCACCCCGGACGACCCGGCCGAGCTGCCCGTCCCGCCCCTCGTCGACGCCCCCGCGCCCGGCCAGCCCAAGGGCCGGGCACCCCGGACCTGACCGGGCCGCACCGCGGTGCGCCGTGCGAGTGTGGTCGTATGACCATAGAGGTACGCCCCGCCACGGAGTTCGAGGACGTCCGCGCGCTGCTCGGCCCGAAGTCGCCGGGCGCCAACGTCTGCTGGTGCCTGAGCCACCGGATCCCGTCCGCGCTCAACAACGAGCTGCGCGGACCGGCCCGCGGCAGTCACGTCGAGGAGCTGTGCCATCGGCCGATCCCGCCGGGCGTGATCGCCTACGACGGGGACGAACCGGTCGGCTGGGCCGCCGTGGCGCCGCGCGCGGACACCTCCTTCGCGCGCAGCCGGAAGATCCCGCACGTCGACGACCTGCCGGTCTGGTCGCTGTGGTGCGTCCGCGTCCGCCCCGGCCACCGCAAGCAGGGCATCTCGCACGCCCTCATCAGCGGCGCGGTCGAGTTCGCCCGCGCCCACGGCGCACCGGCGATCGAGGCCTACCCCCTGGACAACGGGGACGCCAAGGTCGACATGACCATGGCGTACGCCGGACTCCGGAAGAACTTCGAGCGCGCCGGCTTCGTCCACGCCGCCGACACCACCTCGGTCCTCGCGGGCCACCCCAGAGTCCTGATGCGCCGCGACCTGCGCTGAACCGGGTGCGAGACGGGGCGTCCGACGCCGCGAACGAGGAGTTCCCCGATGCAGGTAGCCGTGGTCACCTTCGACGGATTCAACGAGCTCGACAGCTTCATCGCCCCGGCGCTGATCAACCGCTGCCGCAAGGACGGCCTGGAGGCGTTCATCACCACCCCCACACCCGTGGTGACCTCGATGAACGGCGTCGAGGTGCGGGGGCAGCGGCCCCTGGAGTCCATCCCCGACGCCGACGTCGTCCTGATCGGCAGCGGGGTGCGGACCCGAGACGTGATCGCCGACGACCGGCTGCTCGCCCAGCTGCCCCTGGACCCCGCGCGGCAGCTGATCGGCTCGCAGTGCTCCGGTGCCCTGGTCCTCGCACGGCTCGGGCTGCTGGACGGCCGGCCGGCGTGCGCGGACCTGACGAGCCGGCCGTTCGTCGAGGACTTCGGCGTCACCGCCCTGGACGCCCCCTTCCACGCCGAGGGCAACATCGCCACGGCCGGCGGCTGCCTGGCCTCGCAGTACCTCGCCGCCTGGGTGATGACCCGCACGCTCGGCGAGGCGGCCGCCCGCGGCTCCATCGGCTACGCGGCCCCGGCCGGCGAGCGCGAGGAGACCCTCGAGCGGGTCATGCGCGCCGTCCGCGCCGAGGTACCCGCCGCGCGCTGAATCCGTCTCGCGCGCCGCGTCGCACGGCGCGCGAGCGGGACAGCCGGGGATACTGGGACGTATGAGTGAGCGGCCGGTCCTCCTGCCCTACGCCGACCCCGCCTTCGTCGCGGACCCGTTCCCCCTGTACCGGCAACTGCGCGAGGACGGCCCCGTGCGCCGCGCCGTCATCGCGGGCGGCCTGGACGCCTGGATCGTCACCCGCTACGAGGACGGACTCGCGGCCCTCTCCGACGCCCGCCTCAGCAGCGACGTCCGCGACGCCTCCGACACCCGGCTGCTGCGACAGCTGCCCGAGACGGAGCGCGAGTCGATGCTGAGCAACATGCTGCGCAGCGACCCGCCCGACCACACCCGGCTGCGCCGCCTGGTATCGAAGGCGTTCACCGCCCGCCGCGTGGCCGAGATGCGGCCGCGGGTCCAGGCCATCACCGACGGGCTGCTGGACGCGATCGTCCCGGCCGGCCGCGCCGACCTCGTCGCCGAATTCGCCCTGCCGCTCCCGGTCACGGTGATCAGCGAGCTGCTCGGGGTACCGGTCGACGACCGCCACGACTTCCAGCACTGGACCGACCGCATGATCATGCGGGGCGCCGAGCCACCGGACCCCGCCGTGGTCAACGAGGCCTGGCAGCACATGCGCGGCTACGTCACCGAGCTCATCCGGGCCAAGCGGACGGATCCGGGCGACGACCTCCTCAGCGGCCTCATCGCCGCCCGCGACGAGGACCAGCGCCTGACCGAGGACGAGCTGATCGCCATGGTCTTCCTGCTGCTGGCCGCCGGCTACATCACCACCGTCAACCTCATCGGCGGCGGCGTCGCCACGCTGCTCGCCCACCCCGACCAGCTCGAGCTGCTGCGCTCCGAGCCCGGACTGCTGCCGGGCGCGATCGAGGAGCTCCTCCGCTACGACGGCCCGGTCAGCCCCGGCATCGCCCGGTTCGCCCGCGAGGACGTCGAGATCGCGGGCGTGACCGTACCGCGCGGCGCGACGGTCCTGATCGCCTCGGCCATCGCCGACCGCGACCCCGCGCGGTTCACCGACCCCGACCGCCTGGACATCACCCGCGAGGACAACGCCCACCTCGCCTTCGGGCACGGCATCCACTACTGCCTGGGCGCGCCGCTGGCCCGCCTGGAGGGCCAGATCGCCATCGGCACCGCCCTCGCCCGCCTCCCCGGCCTGGCCCTCGCCGTACCGCCGCAGGACCTCCACTGGCGCCCCGGCGGCCTGCGCGGCCCCCTGTCCCTCCCGGTGACCTTCACCCCCGGCGGATCAGGGCCCACCCGCCCCTGATCCGCCGGCCGGACCGTCGTAGGGTCGCCGCTCCTCAGACGACCGGCTCGCCGACGCCCAGCAGGTTGCCCTCACTGTCGCGGAACCAGGCGGCCCGCTCCCCGCGGGCGCCCTTGCTCGGATAGTGCCCGTGGATCTCGGCGATCCCGCCATCCGTCCGGATCCCGGGCACGTCGACGTCCTCGAACGTCACCCCGCGCTCCCGGAGCTGCGCCACGAGCGTGTCGATGTCGTCGACGACCCAGCCCATCTGCGTGAAGGTGCCGGGCGACGAACCCGTCGACGTGAACAGGGCGAACTCCGTGTCGCCGCAGCGGTACAGCAGCCCGCCGGGCCGTTCGTCGACGGGCTCCAGGCCGAGCTTCTCGGCGTAGAAGCGCCGCGCCCGGTCCAGGTCCTGCGCCGGCAGCCGGGTCGCGACGCGCCCCCGGGCCAGAATGTTCCTGTTGTCCGCGTTCATGCCTCCACTGTGCCGTGCGCCACGGCCGGATCACGGCCGACACGGCCCGGTGCGCCGGGTCCCGGCGACGCCACGGCTCAGCGGCCCGCGAGCGTGGCCTGGAGCCAGTCGAAGACGACCTCGCAGTGCAGTTGCGGGGCCATGGGGGAGCAGTGGAGCTGGGCGCCCTGGGCCGCCGTCAGTTTCACGTAGTCCTTCGGCGAGGTGAGCCGGTCGTACAGCCGGCGCGGCTGGCCCGGGTAGAACTGCTCGTCGTCGTAGTCCAGGACCAGGGTGGGCGCCTTGATGCGGTCGACGACGGAGGTGATCGTCAGCGCGCGGATACGGGTGGCGGGGGTGTAGAAGTCCGTGAACAGCCTGCCCTGGCGCGCTTCGAGCATGGCCGGGATGGAGAAGGGCTCGAACCGCTTCTTCATCACGGCGGCCGCGTCCGGGGGCAGTTCGGGAACGACCTCCTCGTTCCAGATGGTGTTCGTCTGTTCCTTGTCGGGCGTGAGGATCCGCCGGATCTCGGGCGGGAAGCCCAGCCACGGCTCGACGCAGCCCGGCATGGCCACCAGGGCGGCGATCCGGTGCTCGAACGCCGCCGCCCGCGGCGCGAGGTCCCCCGCCATGCTGAGGCCGGTCAGGGCGATCCTGGCGGTGTCCACGTCGGGGCGGGCCGAGAGCCAGTCGATCAGGGGACCGACCACCTTCTCCCAGGTGGGCGTGAACACCACCCGGTCGACGAAGAGCAGCTGTCCCTGCCCGGGGCCGTCGTAGACGAGGGCGTTCCAGCCGCGATCGAGCGCGGCGGGGACGCCGTACGTCCACATGTCGACGTTCTGGCCGTCGCTGCCGTTGGTCAGGATCACCGTGGGGCGGGGGGTGTCCGACGTGTCGGGGCGGAAGAACCACACCGGCAACGGCGTCGTGCCGTACGGGACCGCGGCCTCGACCGGGGCCGGCTCGCACAGGCCGCAGAAGGTGTCCCAGGCGCCGCGGCCCGCCCGGTACAGCCGTTCCTCGCTGCCCGGGTCGTCGGAGCCGAGGACGAAGAACAGGGCCTGGCCGTAGTACTGCGCGGCCCGCAGGGCCCGGAACTGCTTCGTCCGATCGTCCGGGGGCGCGCCCGGGGGCGCCTTCAGCAACTGGTCGCCGAGCCTCCGGAACGTCTCGACGTACGCCTGTGCGGACAGGCCGGCCGTGTTGATCGCGTTCACGGCGGTGAGGACCTCGCCGACCTCGGCGGCCCCGGCGCCCGAGGCGCCGAGCGCGAGGAGGCCGCTGAAGTTGTACCCGGGGTCCTTGAAGAGGGTCATCACGCCGGGGGTGGGGCCGGCCGCGGCCGGGGCGGGCGAGGTGGCGCCGCCCGGCGTCCGCGTGGGCGCCGGCGCCCCGGGCGCGCCCGCGGGCGCGCAGCCCGCGGCGAGCGCCGCCCCCGCCCCCGCGCCGGCGGCGAGGAGGGCGCGCCGGGTGGGACCGGACCCGCCGCCGGGCTCAGGGCCGGCTGATCTGCGCGTCATACCAGCGGACCGTAGTCCCGGCCCGGTGGGTCGGCATCCGCTCGTGCTCCATCCGGTCCACCGGGTGCGGGGCGTCGTCAGAACGTCCAGCGCGTGTGCGTGTAGACGCCGTCGTCGCGGCCGAAGCCGTACGCCGTGCCCGGAGCCACCGCGAACACCACCGCGTCGCCCTTGCGGAACGCGTCCCCGATGCCGTGGAAGGTGCCCTCGGGCGAGGTGATGTGCGCCCCGTACTTCGCCTCATAGGCCGTGATCACCTCCTCCAGCCGCGCCGGATCGGCGACCTGCTCCGCCGTGCCCTCCACCACGAGGTCGAGCCCCTCGGTCAGCGCGTTCCCGCCGGTCGTCAGTGCGCAGTGGGCGTCATGGGCGAGGTTCTTCGCCTTCTGCTCCGTCGGGCCGGTCGAGAAGTACAGCACCCCGTCCTGCCAGGCGGCGATCACCGGAGTGACGTGCAGCCGCCCGTCGGGCCGCACCGTGGACAACCAGAAGATCTCGGCAGCCTGCAGCTGTCGCAGGGCCTCGGCCCACTCGGTCGCGACGACGTCCGCGGCGCCGGGCCGGGGGTTGAGCGCGGAGCTGTACCGGGCGTCGAGCTCGGCCGTGGGCTGCTGTGCGGGTTGCTCCGTCGGCATGGGAAACCTCCTCTTTCCTCCCCCAACGACCGATTGCCCGTACGGAAACCCCCGACGCGTCCGCGGAGAGCGAGGGGGCGGTCACCGGGCCGTCGCCTCCGGCGGGAAGGAGGGCGGCAGCGCGGGGAGGCCGAAGAAGTCCGTGATCACGCGCAGCAGCCGGGCGCGGTCGTCCGCGCGGTGGTCGTAGCAGGTGTGGCCGTCGTCCTCGTCCGCCGCCTCGCCGTACGCGTCGGGGCCGATGAGGCCGGCGGCCAGGAGCGCGGGGGAGAGGTGCTCCGGGTCCTGTCCCACCCGCTGCTGTAGGTCGTCGACGCCGAAGCGGAGGACGGTGTGAGCAGCGCGGACGTACCGGAACTCCGGCGGACGGGCCTTCGCGCTGCACGGTTCCGTCACGAGCACCACCGGCTCGACCCCCTCCGGGCCGAGCCGGTGACAGTCGACCGGCGCGAAATCCGTCTCGGCGGTCACCATCTCGTGCACGGCCCACGTCCAGCCGTCCCCCTCCCCGAGGACGAGGTTCACCTCGTGGCCGGGGAACGATCCCCGTATCCGATCGATCATGCCGGCGACGCCACACCCGGTCACCGGCAGGGGACGCTCCGCCCGGGACGGGCTCCCCCTTGACGACCGCGCCCAAAGTTATGACACTCGAAGTGCAAGTTGTTTGTGTTTCGTGTGACCCACGGGAGCCGGGAGGCAGCCATGCCGGGTAGCCGCATCAGGGACGCGCGGGCACAGGGACACCCCCGCCCGGCCGTGTACGCAGTCGCGGGCATCGTCATGGGTGCCGTCTGGGTCCTCGGCTCGGACACCCCCGCCTGGGAGCACGCGCTGCGCCTGGTCGCGCTCGTCGTGTGCGCCGGAGCGGCCATGACCCTCGTCCACCGCCGGCGCGTCCGCCTCGGCCGGCCCGCCGACCACCGCCTGCACGCCGGCCTGCTGCTGGCGAAGATCCTGCTGGTCGTCGCCGCCCTGGTCCTGGACGGTGTCCTCGGCCTGTGGCTCTCCGAGCCGAGCGTGATCACGGCGGTCGCCCTGACCGTGTCGATCGCGGCGGGCGGCCCCGCCCTGCACCGGTGGCTCTCCGGAAAGGCGAGCGGTGCCGGTGCCGGTGCCGGTGCCGGTCACGGTCCCGGTCCCGGTCCGGGTCCCGGGTCCCGTGTCCCGTGCCGGACGGGCTCGTTGGGCGGGGCATGAGGAAGATCATTACTACCGCTTGTGCGGCCGGTGCGGCCGCCGTTCTCACCGCCGTCGCCGCCGCCGGGACCGCCGTCGCCGACGAGTACCACCGTGACGCGCACAACGGGCCCACCGTCGCCCTGATCAACACCGGGCAGATCGACGACCCCCTGGAGGACGTACTGGAGCACGTGCTGCTGATCGGCGGTCAGCACACCTGGAGCTGACCGGGCCGGAACGCGACGGTGCCCTCGCCGGGCGGCAGTTCGGGGCCGCGGGCGAGGGCACCGGCGGTTCAGCGGAGGGCGGGGATCACATCGCGCGTCTCGTCCACCTCCAGGGACGACAGGCGGCGGCCGATGCCCTCCGGGGGCGCCTCGTCCGCGCAGACCGTGCCGCGCGCCGGCAGGGACAGGCCGGCGAGGTAGTCCGTCACCAGGGCGCTGACGCACGCGCTCCGGTTGTAGGCGGTGTGCCCCTCACCGGCGAACGTCAGCAGACGCCCGTTGTCCAGCGTCCCGGCGAGGGCCACGGCGTCCTGGTACGGGGTGTCCGGGTCCCCGGTCGTCCCCAGGACCAGGATCGGGGCGGAGCCGGCCGCCCGGTAGGAGCCCTCGTAGCGGCTCGGCCGCTCCACCGCCCACTGCGCGCAGGCGGGCGCGTGGTTGTGGTCGTAGCTCGGCGGCCCGAACCCGATCGCGGGTCCCAGCAGCGGGGCGGCCGCGGCCTCGGCCCTGACCGCCGCGCTCAGGAGCGGACGGCTGCGCGGGTAGACGCGGTCGGCGCACTCCACGGCCAGATTGACGTTGAGGAAGTCGAAGGACCCCGGTGAGGGCGGCGACAGCAGGAACGACATCTGGCGCGCCTGGGCCGCCCGCAGGGCCTGCCCCAGGTAGGGCCAGATCACCCGGCCCGCGTTGATGTTGAACATGAGGCGATAGGCGAGGGTGTAACCGGTGGCCGGGCGTCCGCTCGGCGTGACGACGGGGTGGGAGTCCAGCGCCCGCTTCAGTTCCTCGAACGCCTGCCGCGGCCGGCCCTCGCCGAATCCGCAGGCGGAGGCGTTCTCCGCGCACCAGTCCAGGAACCGGCCGACCGCCGCGTCCAGCGCGACGAACTGCGGGGCGTCGTACGCGTACGGCACATCGGCGTAGCGCCGCGGATCGTACGCCCCGTCCAGCACCATGGCGCGCACGCGCCGGGGGAACTGCGCGGCGTACACGGTGCCGACGTACGCTCCGAAGGAACGGCCGTAGAAGGAGAGCGTCTCCTCGCCGAGCGCCCGGCGCAGCAGGTCGAGGTCCTTGGCGTTCGACCCGGTGCCGATGAACGGCACGAGGTCCGCGGCGCGTTCCCGGCAGGCGGTGGCGAAGTCGAGGCCCTGCCGGATCGCCGTGTGCGGGGCATCGGGGCCGGGCGCGCCGCGCGCCGCGTCGACGGCCGCGGCGAACTCCGTGTCGTTCCAGCACTCCACCTGCCCGCTGCGCGCCACACCGCGCATGTCGTACCCGACGACGTCGAAGGCGTCGCGGAGGGAGGCGGGGAGTGCGGCGTAACTGTTGCGGGCGAAGTCGACCCCCGAATTTCCGGGTCCGCCGGGGTGCAGCACCAGGACACCGGTACGGTGCGACCGGTCGGCCGCGGGCCGCCGGGTGACCGCGAGGTCGAGCGTGCGTCCGGTGGGCCGGCGGTGGTCCAGGGGAACCCGGGCGGTCGCGCACTCGAAGCCGTCCTGCGGGGCATCGGCGCCCGCGCCGTCGCAGGGACCCCAGGACAGCACCGGAACCGGAACCGGGGTGACGGCGGCGGGGGCGGCCGCGGTGGCGGCCCCGGGCGCGCTCGCGAGGAGCGTCGTGACCGAGATCAGGACCAGGGATATCCCCCATGCCACGCGCCTGCGAGGGTGATCGGCCGAACGGGTCTGCATGGGGCGGTCCTCCGTCGTGGGCGGTGCCGGGTGGGCGACAAGGTAGCCGCGGGCCACCGTCCGTGTCGGCCCACCAGGAGCTGACCGCCCCGTACCACCAGGGGGTGACCCCGCCTCCCACCGGGGGAGACGTCCGGTTACCCCCAGGGTGGTGGCGACGCGCCCGGTGGGCACCTCCGGCCGGACGTGTCCGGCCGCGTACGCGTACGTGTCCGGCCGCCTCCGTACCTCGCCGGATCCGTCCTCGTACGGCTGTCCTAGAGTGAGGGTCCTGCGCAGGTTCCGGAGGCCCGAACCGATCGGAGAGGTGTTCCATGCCGAGACGTCACGCGGTGGTCGCCGGGGCCGGAATCGGCGGTCTCACGGCGGCCGTCGCACTGCACCGCCGCGGCTGGCACGTCACCGTCTGCGAGCGCGCCCCCGAACCCCCGGTCACCGGCGCCGGTATCGGCCTCGCCCCCAATGCCCTGCGCGCGCTCGACGTGATCGGCGTCGACGCCGCACGCGCCGTCGGCAGCGCCGTACCCGCGGCGATGGGCCTGCGGCGAACCGACGGCCGGTGGCTCGTACGGACCCCCACCGCGGACATGGCGGCCCGTTACGGCATCGCGCCGATCGCCGTCCCGCGCCCGGCCTTCACCGCCGCGCTGGCCGCGGCCCTCCCACCAGGGACCCTGCGCTACGGCACCACCGTGACCGCCGTCGACGAAGCCGCGGACCGACCGGTCGTCATCACGGAAGCCGGCCCGGAGCTGTCCGCCGATCTGGTCGTGGCCGCCGACGGCATCAACAGCCCGCTGCGCCGCGCGTACTTCCCCGGCCACCCCGGCCTGCACTACATCGGCGAGACCGCCTGGCGGGCCCTCGTGGAGGCCCCGGACCTGCGGATCCAGGCCATGAGCGAGACCTGGGGGAGGGGCGAGCGGTTCGGCGTGACCCCGCTCTCCGACGGCCGGCTCTACCTCTACGCCACCGCGGTCGTCCCGGCGGGCACCCGGTCCGCCGATCCGCGCGCCGAACTGAGCGACCGCTTCGGTGCCTGGCACGACCCGATCCCGGCCCTTCTGGAGCGCGTCCGCCGTCTCGACCCCGCCGACGTCCTCCAGAACGACCTCTACGACCTGGCGGCCCCGCTGCCCCGCCTCCACCACGGCCGGATCGTCTGGCTGGGTGACGCCGCCCACGCCATGGCCCCCAACCTCGGCCAGGGCGGCTGCCAGGCCATCGAGGACGCGGCGGTCCTCGCCCACCTGCTTCCCGCCGGAGACGGCGCCGACGGCGGCGACACCACTGACGGCGCGGCCGACTCGTACGGCGCGGCCGACTCGGACGGCGTGCCGGCCGCCCTCGCGGCGTACACCGCCGCCCGCCGCGACCGCACCGACGCGGTGCGCGCCCGGGCCCGCCGGGTCGGCCGTCTGGGTGGCGCCGTCCGCAACCCGCTCGCCGCGGCCGCCCGCGACCTCGCGGTCCGCGCCATCCCCGACCGCCTGGCCCTGCGCGGCATGGACGACCTCTTCCACGGCTTCCGCCTCCCCGAACAGCGGCGGCAGGGGCGGGTACGCCCCTCCGCATGACGGACGGCGGCACGCGTCAGTCCAGGCAGAACTCGTTGCCCTCGGGGTCGGCCATCACGATGAAGCCCTCGCTCAGCGGGGGAGCGGGCTCGTCGCGGCGCAGCCGCTTCGCGCCCAGCCCGACGAGCCGTTCGCACTCGGCCTCGAGTGCCGCCATCCGCTCCTCACCCCGCAGCCCGGGAGCCGCGCGGACGTCCAGATGCACGCGGTTCTTGGCGGTCTTGCCCTCCGGCACCTGCTGGAAGAACAGCCGCGGGCCCTGCCCGTCCGGATCCTCGATGGCCGATTTCGTACGGCGCTCCTCCTCCGGTACGCCGACCCGCGCGAGGAAGTCGTCCCACGCGGCCAGCGGGTCGGCGCCTTCGGGCAGGTCGACCCCGGGCGGGCCGGGGTGGACGTAGCCGAGGGCGTCGCGCCAGAAGGACGACAGTGCCCACGGGTCCCGGGCGTCGAACGTGACCTGGAAGGTACGGCTCATCGGGCTGCTCCGTTCGGGGTGGCGTGCGGGTGCGTGTGCGTGTCCATGCTTACGTACGCGTGTGCGTGTGCGTGTGCGCGGGCCGAGACCGTCCGCCTCCGCGCCCATGGACCACCCTGACACCCCATGAGGACGGGAATCCGCCCGTCGTCCGAGGAGCCGACACGGGGTCAGGAGACCCCAGGGGCCCCGTTCGTCGCCCGGGCCCGGTCGACTGACCACGCGATCACGGCCACCGCCACCGCCGCCCCGGCCGCGTACAGCGGCAGCCACAGGGTCGTGGTGGCCGACAGGCAGTCGGCGATCGCCTCCTGGCTCCGGGCCTCCTGCGCGCGGGCCGGCGCGGCGGGGTCGTGGCCGGCCACGTCTCCCAGCGCCGCCTCCGCGCGCAGGCTCTCGTACCTGCCCGGCGCGGGACAGCCGGCCCAAATGCCCGGCATCGGGAACAGCCACGCCCAGCGCTGCAGCATCGGAGCCAGCGTGATCGCCACGCACAGGCCGACGACCAGCGCGTACGCGGTGAGATTGCGCGCGTACGCGGAACGCGCGCCGGGAGTCCACCTCGGCAGCCGGTAGAAGGAGAAGACCACCGCGAGGAGTGTCAGCGGACGTACGGCGCGAACCAGTGCCACGACCCCTGCGCGAGCGCGGCCGTCAGGACGGCGGCGAGTGCGATGCGGATGACCCCGGGCCGACCGGCGGCATCGTCGCCCGGGCCGGCGGACGGCGCCGGGGCCGGCCTCCCCGGACGGCTTCAGGAGTCGAACGCAGCCTGCCCCACGCCCCCCTCGACGGCGGCATTCAGCCAGTCGTGCCGTGAAGTCTTGACGGTGACGGGGCGGTTCAGTTGACTCACGCGATGTCCTGTCCCGTGGTATAGACCTCGGAGGCACCTCGTGAACACAGCACGTGTGACACCGGCCCGGCGCCGGCTCAGAACCGCCCTGCTGGCCGCGGCCGGTGTGCTCGCCGGACTCCTGCCGCTCGCCCAGGCCCGGGCCACGGCCGCCCCCGGGGAACCGCCGCCCCCGACGGCGGTCGACCGCTTCGAGGGCGAGATCCCCTTCGCCGGACCGCCCGCCGAGGGCATCTTCACCTGGGGCAGCGACGCGGACGACCAGCCGCGCCTGGAGCTGCGGGAGCGCGCCGACGCCCCCGAGGGCACGAAGGTGCTGCACGGCGCGTACGACATCAGCGGCTGGGGCGGCTTCAGCCATGACTTCGCCTTCGACCGGCCCGCCCACGACTGGAGCGCCCGGGGCGGCATCCGCTTCTGGTGGTACGGCCAGAACACCGCGCCGCTGCCGCCCGGTTCGGGCCCGCGCGTGCACTTCGAGCTCAAGGACGGCGGGGCCAACGGCGAGGCGTCCGAGCTGTGGACGACCTCCTTCACCGACGACTGGCAGGGCTGGCACCTCGTCGAGATCCCGTTCTCGCGGTTCGAGTACCGCACCGACTACCAGCCGGTCGGCGGCATCGACCAGGTGCTCGGCCTGACCGGGATGTGGGGCTACGCCTTCACCTTCCCGGTCGGGCGGGCCGGCGAGTTCATGATCGACGGAGTGGAGGTGTACGGCGCCGCCGACCCGGTCGTCCAGACCAAGGTCGTCACCGACACGACCGTTCACCCTGTGAAGGAAGGCGGCTCCGCCGACGTACGCGTCTCCGTGGCCACGACCGGCTCCGGACCGCTCACCGAGCCGGTGACCGTCGCGTACACCACCGAGGGCGGCACCGCGACACCCGGCGCCGACTACCGGCCGGTGAGCGGCACGCTCACCTTCCCGGCCGGCACCCCCTCCGGCACCTCCCGCACCATCGCCGTCACCACCGCCGGGGACCGCGACGGCGAGACCGCCGAGACCGTGCCGGTGAAGCTGACCGTGACCGGTGCCCGGCCGCCCGCTGAGGACCCGCTCGTCGTCATCGACGCGCACGGACTCCCGTACCTCGACGCGAAACTGCCGGTGCACCAGCGGGTCGCCGACCTCCTCGCCCGCATGACCCCGCAGGAGAAGGCCGGCCAGATGACGCAGGCCGAGCGCAACGCCCTCAAGGCCCCGGGCGACATCGCGGCGTACGGGCTGGGATCGCTGCTGTCCGGCGGCGGCTCCGTGCCCAACCCCAACACCCCCGCGGCGTGGGCGGACATGGTGGACGGCTACCAGCTGCGCACCCGGGCGGCCCGGCTGCAGATCCCGCTGATCTACGGCGTCGACGCCGTGCACGGCCACAACAACGTCGTCGGCTCCACGATCATGCCGCACAACATCGGCCTGGGCGCCTCCCGCGACCCGGGGCTGGCCGAGCGGACGGGCGCGGTGACCGCCGCCGAGGTCCGCGCGACGGGCGTGCCCTGGGACTTCGCGCCGTGTCTGTGCGTGACCCGCGACGAGCGCTGGGGCCGCTCCTACGAAGCCTTCGGCGAGGACCCCGCGCTGGTCACCGCCATGGAGACGGTGATCCGCGGTATGCAGGGCGCGCCGGACGGACGCGACCTGGACCGCGCCGACAAGGTGCTGGCCACGGCCAAGCACTACGTGGGCGACGGCGGCACCGCGTACGGCTCCTCCACCACCGGCTCGTACACCATCGACCAGGGCGTCACCCGGGTGTCCCGGCAGGAGCTGGAGGCGGTGCACCTGGCGCCGTTCCGGGAGGCTGTCGAGCGCGGGGTGGGGACGGTCATGCCGTCGTACTCCTCGGTGGACTTCCCCGGCGACGACGCCGGCCCGGTCAAGATGCACGCCCACGCCGAGCTGATCAACGGCGTGCTCAAGGACCGGATGGGCTTCGAGGGCTTCGTCGTCAGCGACTGGCAGGCCATCGACCAGATCCCCGGCGACTACGCGAGCGACGTGCGGACCTCGGTGAACGCCGGCCTGGACATGATCATGGTGCCGACCGTGTACCAGGACTTCCACCGCACGCTGGTCGGCGAGGCGGCCGCGGGCCGGATCCCGGCGGCGCGGATCGACGACGCCGTGGCACGGATCCTGACGCAGAAGTTCCGGCTCGGGCTCTTCGAGAAGCCGTACGCCGACCGGTCCGGACTCGGCCGGGTGGGCTCCGCCGGGCACCGGGCGGTGGCCCGCGAGGCGGCGGCGAAGTCGCAGGTCCTGCTGAAGAACGAGGGCGGGCTGCTGCCGCTGAAGCCCGCGCAGAAGGTGTACGTCGCCGGCTCCAACGCGGACGACCTCGGCAACCAGGCCGGCGGCTGGACCGTCAGCTGGCAGGGCTCGTCCGGGAGGATCACCCAGGGGACGACGATCCTCGAGGGCATGCGCAAGGCCGCCGCCTCGCCGGACGCGGTGACGTACTCGAAGGACGCCTCCGCACCGACGGCCGGGCACGACGTGGGCGTGGTGGTGGTCGGCGAGACCCCGTACGCGGAGGGCGTCGGGGACGTCGGCAACGGCCACGACCTGGAGCTGTCCGCGGCCGACAAGGCGGCGGTGGACCGGGTGTGCGCGGCGATGCGGTGCGCGGTGCTCGTCGTGTCCGGGCGGCCGCAGCTGATCGGCGACCGGCTGGCGGGGATGACGGCCCTGGTCGCGTCGTGGCTGCCGGGTACCGAGGGCGACGGCGTCGCCGACGTCCTCTACGGCAAGCGGGCGTTCACCGGCCGGCTGCCGGTGACCTGGCCCAGGTCGCAGGCCCAGCTCCCGATCAACGTCGGGGACGCGGCGTACGATCCCCAGTTCCCGTACGGCTGGGGGCTGACCACGCTCGGTGCGGCACCCCAGGGCGGCGAGCCGGCGCTGCGGGCCCTCGCGGTCGCCGCGGAGGTGGTCGAACGGACCGCCGGGGCCGACTCGGAGGCGGGGCGCGCGGTGGCGGACCGGGCCCGGTCGATCGTGGCCCACCGGATCGGCGGGCGGTTCACGCAAGGTACGGCCAAGCCGTTCGCCGAGGCGGACCACCTGCTGCTCACCGGGGACCTGACGGGAGCCGTGGGGCGGCTGACGGCGGCGTTCCGGGCGGCGGCCTCGTAGGACGGGACGGTTCGTAAAGCCCCCGCGCCGCGGTCCGGGCGCGGGGGCTTCTTCATCTTCTTCTCGGGGCACGGCGGGGCCGGTCAGCCGGTGAAGGTCCACTTCTGGTTCGGGTTGCCGCTGCACCACCAGGTCTGGACCGGGGTCGCGTCGGCCGGGTTCTGTTCCCGCACGTCGACGCACTTGTCGGCCGGGACGTTCACCAGGTCGCGGGTGGTGCCGTTGTGGTCGAACCGCTGTGCGCCGGTCCCGTTGCAGTCCCACAGCTGGACCTTGGCACCGGGTTCGGTCGCGGCCGCGTCGACGTCCAGGCACTTGCCGAGGGCCCGCACGGTGCCGTCGCCCGGCAGGGTCCACCGCTGGGCGCCGGTGCCGTTGCAGGTGTAGAGCTGCACCTGGGTGCCGTTGGCGGTCTGCGAGCCCGCCACGTCCAGGCACTTGCCGGCCAGGCCGACGAAGGTCCCGGTGCGCCCGCCCCCGCCGCCGTCCGAGGTGCTGACCCGTACGTGGTCGACCACCAGCTGGTTCGGGAACGGCGTCGTGCCGTCCGGGTTGCCCGGCCAGTCTCCGCCCACCGCGAGGTTGAGGATCAGGAAGAACGGCTTGTCGAACACCCAGGTGCGGCCGCCGAGGTCGGCGGGGGTCCGGCGCTGGTAGACCTGTCCGTCCACCGACCAGGTGACCGAGCCCGGCGACCAGTCCACGGCGAAGGTGTGGAAGTCGTCGGCGAAGGCGCGTCCGCCGGACAGGGTGTACGCGGCGCCGATACCGCCGCCGCCGGAGTACCCCGGTCCGTGGAGGGTGCCGTGGACGGTCGACGGCTCGTAGCCGACGTTCTCCATCACGTCGATCTCGCCGCTGGCCGGCCAGCCGACCTGGCCGATGTCATGGCCGAGCATCCAGAAGGCGGGCCACATGCCCTGCCCGCGCGGGACCTTCATACGGGCCTCGACGTGCCCGTA
Organism: Streptomyces sp. NPDC090022; assembly: GCF_044748145.1. Taxonomy (NCBI): domain Bacteria; kingdom Bacillati; phylum Actinomycetota; class Actinomycetes; order Kitasatosporales; family Streptomycetaceae; genus Streptomyces; species Streptomyces sp. NPDC090022. The sequence goes on along the minus strand of NZ_JBIVFN010000010.1, from coordinate 13,446 downwards.
CGTCTGGGTGAACCGGCCGGCGGTGTTGAGGCGGGCGGAGGTGTACTCGCACCGGCCGTACCAGCACTGGTAGTTGCCGGGGTTCTCGCGGCGGGCGGTGATGACCAGGTTGCCCTGACCGTCGAGCGCGGCGTTGGACGCGCCGGGGGTGTACCACTGGCGTTCGTGGTTGTTGACGTTGTCGCCGGTCTCGATCTGCCATCTGCCGGGATCGACGGCGGCTCCGGCCGGACCGTCGAAGGAGTCCTCGAAGGTGACGGCGCCGACGCCGTGGGAACCGGTCGCCCCGGTGACCTGGTCGGCGGCATGGGCCGCTGCGGTCCGGGTGGTCTGCGGGGCGGCGGAGGTGGCCGGTCCCCAGCCGAGGGCGAGGGTCAGGCAGGCGGTGACGAGCGCCACCCGTCGTAAGGCGCGGCCGCGTGTGGGGGTGGGCATGGGGCCTCGATTCGCATGCTGGTCCAGACCTGCGTGTGAGGGGAGTGAACTCCCGTGACGCGTCCCGGTCAAGCCTGCGGGGCTGCCGTACCCGGCTGTCGTCCCGGCGGGCCGCCCCGACCTCTACCTCACCGCGTTCAGCCGGACCCGGCCGAACCTCTTCGGCCTCGGCTGCTTCGAGACCAACTCCAGCGCCTACACGCTGTTCGACCACGTCGGCAACCTCATCGCCCAGCACCTCGACGACCAGCGCAGGGCCCCGGCCCGGGCGGAGGCGTTCCGGCGCCGCGTGCGCCGGGACCGCCCCGACCTCGGCGGGGGCATCAGGTTCGTCGACACCGCCCGCCATCAGGGATACGTCGACGCCACGACCTTCAAGCGGTACCTGCGCAAGGTCCGCCGCGACCTCGGCTGGAGCGACCTCGTCCCGGGCATGTTCGACGGGGTGCGGCGCGCCTGAGCGCCGCCGCGGGGAGGGTCACCCGTCGGATCCGGGGCGCGGCGCGTCCGCCTCGGGGTCGGCGTCGGGGCCGGGGTCTGGGTACTGCAACGCCGGCCGGGACCAGGGCGCGTCGGCGCCGCCGGACTCCGGGCGCAGGCCCAGTTCGCGGAGCTGGTTGACGGCCATCATGGCGGTGAACATCGGGTTCGGATTGGCGCCGCCGCCTCCCAGACCGGCGAAGGCCTCCCCGTACCGGGAGGCGAAGGCGCTCGGCCGGATCCCTCCGCCGGCCGCGGTCAGGCCGAGTGCCGCCTCCTGCAGGGCGACCGCCTGATCCAACAGCCCGTCCAGGTACGGCGCCACCTCGGCGCCGCGCCGCACGGCGAAGGTGTGTCCGTCCGTCAGGACCGCCGCTTCCCCCTCCTCGAAGAGGCGGGCGACGGAGCCGAGCACGGTCTGGATCTTGAGCTGGTCGGCGTCGGCCATGGCGCCGCACGCCCCGTTGCCCTCGTCGGACAGGTGAAGGACGCCGCAGTCCCGCAGGTGCACGATCACATGCCCTGCGCAGTGGCCCTGGCTGCGTAGCACACGGACCGCACCGCCGGCGAAGCTCCAGCCGGTGAACCGGGTGGAGCCGATCCGGATCCGCTCCAGCGGCCGCTCCTCGTAGGCGCGGGTCGTCGCCCCGAACGGGCGCATCGGCCGGAAGAGCGCCGTCAGTGCGGCGGCGGCCCGCTCGGGCGCCGGCAGCGGCGTCACCCCGGCGATGCGGGCCAAGGAGCGTACCCAGTACGACAGCGGGTCGCACATCTGGCCGACGTCGGGCGCGGGGACGTAGTGCTCGGCCGGTACGTCCAGCGCGTCGGCCAGGTCGTTGTTGGCGACGTGGTCGGGGTGGCCGTGCGTGGTCAGCAGCAGGACCCGGGACCAGGGCCCGACACGGCCCGCGGCCTCCCGCAGCGCCGCCCGGAAGGCCGTGGTGACGCCCGTGTCGACGAGGACGAGGGTCTCTCCGGCCCGGTGCACGAGGGCGTTGGCGACGTCCGGCCGGCCGTGCGCGACGTCCAGCTCCTGCCCGAGGACCAGCACGGTCCTGTCGTCGATCCCGATCAGGTCGCCGAGCGCAGTCATACGTCCTCCCGCGGTCATACGTCCTCCCGCGGTCATACGTCCTCCCGCGGTCATACGTCCTCCCGCGGTCCCGTCGGGCCCCGCGACGTACACGAAGTGCCATGGGCCTCCTGCGGACGAGCCTACGCCGCACCCGGCGCGCTGTCCCCGCGGAGCCGCCACCCGGACGGTACGGCGTCACCCGTCGCGTCACGGCGCGCAGCCGCGCGGCGTGGTCGCTTGCCTGCCGGGGAGGCGGGCCGTGTCATGGGTGGCGTGGTGAACCTTCCCGCGCGTCGCTCCCTGCTCGCGGCCGGTGCGGGCGGATCCCTCGCGGCCGTGTCCGCGGCCCTCCTGCTCCGGGGCGGGGCCCGCCCCGGAGCGGCGGGACCGGCACCGTCCGCCGCCCCGCCCGCTCCGTCCCCCTCCCCGTCCGCCTCCGTCCCCGGCGCCGGCTCACTGCGCACCGACCTGACCGTGCACAGCCGGCTGCTCGGGCGGGAGGTCCCGTACAGCCTCTACCTGCCCGCGGGGGTGGATTCCGCACCCGACGGCCGCGGCGGGGCGGACGGCGGGATCCCGGTCCTCTTCCTGCTGCACGGGGCGAGCGGGAAACACACCGACTGGGCCGTCAAGGGCGGCATCGTGGCGACCCTGGAACGCACCATCACGGCGGGCCGGATCCCGCCGTGCGCCCTCGTCATGCCGGACGCCCGGCGCGACCCCGGCAGACCGGGCGGCGGGGCGGACGAGACCTTCTACATCAACGACCTGGGCGCCACCGATGCCACCGGTCCCACGGAGGCCACCGGAGGCATCGGGTCCGCAGGCGGCCTCCTGCGCTACGAGGACATGTTCATCGAGGAGTTCGTGCCGGCCGTCGAACGGGCCCACGGGCTGGGCGGCCGGCCGGAGCGGCGCGCCGTCGCCGGGCTCTCCATGGGCGGTTACGGCGCGCTGATGTACGCCCTGCGGTACCAGGGCGTGTTCGGTGCCGCCGCCGGCCTGAGCACGGCCCACTTCACCGACGAGGGCTACCGCTTGATGCCGATGCCGGAGTGGAACCGCTTCTTCGGCCACGCCTTCGGCCGGAACCTGGCCGGATCCGCCCGGCTGACGGACCGCGCCCAGGAGTACAACCTGGCCCGCATCGTCCGGCGCACCCCGCCCGGCCGGCTCCGGCGCACCCGCTACCACCTCGGCTGCGGCACGGAGGACTTCCACCACCTGCTGGGGACGGCGGACCTGCGGTCCGCGTTCGCGGCCCGCGGCGTGGACGCCGAGGTGGTGCTGGCGCCGGGCGGCCACGGCTGGGCGTACTGGAGCGTCGCGGCGGGGCCGATGCTGGACTTCCTGGGGCGGCAGTTCGCCTGAGCGCCCCGGCCGTTCCTCCTGGTGAGGGGCTCTCATGCGCGCCGGCGCGCATCCCGTGCTCTGCCCGCTCGCGCCCCACCGCGCCGCCGAGGTGCCGGAGATCGTACGGCTCACCCAGGCCGTCGGGTACGTCGCTCCCTCGACGCACGAGGGCTTCGACCACACGGCGATGGCCGCGGACATCGCGGGCCCGCTGGCCCTTCCTGCGCCGGGTCTTCACCTTCGAGGAGCCCGGCGCGCCCTCCCCCGTACGGCGGTCTGACGACCGATCCGGCCGGCTGCCAGTACTCCCCGCTGGGCACCATCGACGCCGCGCCCGAGCCGGCCCTCGCGCAGAGCGCCGACGAGGTGGCCCTCTTCCTGCTCTCCGGCGCGACCACGGCCGAGCGGCCGCTGCTCGTGCCACGCACCCACAACGACTACGCGTACCAGGCGCGGGCCGCCGCCGCTGCGGTGTCGCTCACCGAGGACGACGTGTACCTGGTCGGGCCGTCCGCCGAGTCCCCCTTCGCCGTCGGCCGCCCCGGTGCCGTCGGCACCCTCTCGGTGGGCGGCACCGTCGTCCTCCCGGATGCTCCGGGAGCCGCCGCACACCTCGCCCTCGTCGAGCGGGAGCGGGTCACCCTCACCTCCCTGGAGCCGGCCACCGCCGGGCTCTGGCTCGACGCGTTCCCCGCGGTCCGCGCCGACATGAGCAGTCTGCGCCTGGTACAGCTGGGCGGCGCGCCCCCGGACCGGGTGACGGCCGCACGGATCGGCGCCACGTGGGGCTGCCGCCTCCAGCAGGACGTCGGCATGGCCGAGGGGCTGGTGACGCTCACTGCGCCCGTCGGTCCGGACGCGTCGGAGCTGAGCACCCATGGCCGTCCGCTCTCGCCCGACGACGAGATCCGCATCGTCGGTCCGGGCGGCGAGGACGTGCCCGAGGGGGAGCGCGGCGAACTCCTCGTCCGCGGCCCGTACACGCTGCGCGGCTACTACCGGGCGCCCGTCCCCGATACGGGCTCCTTCAGCGACGACGGGTACTTCCGTACCGGCGTCCTGGCGCGGCGCACCCCGGACGGCGACCTGGTGATGACCGGCCGCCTCACGGAGCGCGCGTAGCCCCCACAGGCCGGGACCCCCTCAGCGCGCCACCCCTTCGGCGGCCGCGATGCCGGCGATCACCGTGTCCAGGCCGGCCTTGATGCGGTCGAGGTCCCAGCCGCGCTCGGTGCGCTGGAAGGCGAACAGGCCGGGCGTGTACGCCATGAGGAGCAGGTCCGCCAGGTAGGCGGCGTCGGCACCGGGGGCGAGTTCGGCGACCATGCCGGTGATCTGCTCGTGGTGCCGGCGGAACGGGGCGCTGTGATAGCGCCCCGCCGGCGCGCTCGACTCCGCGAGGAGCAGCAACTCCCGGTTTTCGTCGACGAGTTCGGCCAGGCCGTGCAGAAAGGCCCGCAGTCGGTCGTACGCCGGCGCGGCGCCCCCCTCGTGGCGCGCGAACGCCTCCTGGAAGCGGGTCTCGTTGTCCTCGATCAGCGCGTAGACGAGCCCCGCCCGGTTCTGGAACCGCCGGTAGACCGTGCCGACCCCCACCCCGGCCTCCTTGGCCACCGCGTCCAGGGGCAGCTCGGCGAAGCCGTCCACGGCGAGCAGCCGCCGGGCGGCGTCGAGGATGCGGAGGCGGTTGCGGGCGGCGTCGGCGCGCTCGGTGGGGGCGGTCATGCGGAGCAGCCTAGCGGACGTACCGGAGACGTCTCCGGTTACCCCTTGCGAATCGGAGAGCTCTCCGTTTAGTCTTGCGTCAGGTCAACCGGAGAGTTCTCCGGTTGATGGTCGGAGCTCCACCACGCCGCACCACAGGGAGATGCACCCATGACCGCCACCGCCCCCCTCCTGAACGGCCAGTTGATCGGTATCACGTACCACGCGATCGCTGCCGTGCGGGACCGGCTCCTCGCCGCCTCGGGCCTGACCTTCCACCAGTCCGTGGCGCTCAAGGCCGTCGCGGACGGACTCGACCGCGCCGGAGCCGTCGACCGCATGACGACGACACTGCAGATCGGCACCTCAGCGGCAGCCGCCCTCCTGGACGAACTCGTCGACGCGGGGCTGCTCGACAGCGCCGGTTCATCCCTCACCGACCAGGGGGAGCGGATACACCGAGCGCTCACGGACGCGGTGGCCGGGCTCACCGAGCGGCTGTACGGTGACCTGCCCGAGGCCGAGCGAGAGATAGCCGGCCGCGCCCTCGCCCACGTCACCGCCAGGGCGAACGCCGAACTCGCCGCCGGGTAGGCCCTTCCCCCTCTGCCGGAGAGACCTCAGAGCTGGGGACGCGGGCGCGGGTGGGGGACGGTGGTGGGGTCGGCGGAGGCCGAGGTGAGGGACGGGCGGCCGAGCCGCACCGGGACTCCGGGCGAGTACAGGACACTGACCGGGGCCTCGCGCGGCGTCGGAAGACCGGCGCTGGCCAGCAGGTCCTCCTCGCACGTGAGCAGCTCCGCGCGGTACAGCGGCCAGCGCGGATGATCGTTCGGGAGGTACGCCGCCCCGCCGAAGAAGGCGTTGTGCATGCCCCACCGGGCGGTGAGGAAGTGCTCCAGCTCGGTGGGCTCCTCGATCCGCTCGCCCCTGGCCACCGTGATGCGGCTGTGCGCCCCGCGCGGTCCGGGCCAGCGGCGGGAGCTGGCGTACTCGACGATGTCGCCCTCGGTACGGACGCTCATCCGCGACCACAGGTACGGCAGCCGGAAGCCGACCCGTCCCATCACGACCGGGATCAGCCGCGAGGCGTCCATCGACCGGAAGACGACACCGCGCCGCCCCTGCGCGTCGACCGAGTACAGGCGCACGTTGGTCTCCGGGAACGAGCCCAAGTACCGTATCCCGGGCAGCCGGAGCCACCCGACCCGGTGCATCCGGAACGCCACGAGCCCGACGTACGTGACCCCCTCGTGCGTGTCGGGCACCGTCCCGGCCGGCAGCAGCGGAGCCACGACGTCCGGGTCCACGGCCCAGTGGATGAAGGTGAGGTCGAGCCACTCCTGGGTCAGGAGCGGGTCGCCCACGACGGCGGGCGCCTCGGGGGTCACGGTCGAGGGCGGCTGCACGCGGCCAGCATGCCAGACCGCCACCGGCGGCTTTCACGTACCCCGCGCACCGCCGGGATCACGGCGCCGTCGTCAACCAGCCGCGCGAGCCCATGCCCCGGCCGCGCTCGACGTCGGGCCGGTAGTGCCGGAAGTACAGGAGCTGCAGGAGCCGGCCACGGCTGTTCGTCCCGGTCTTGTCGAACACCTTCTTCAGATGGTCCCTGACGGTGTGGGGGGAAATCCCGAGATCGTTGGCGATCTCGGAGTCGGACCGGCCGTAGACGACCAGGGCGGCGATGTGCTGTTCCCGGGCCGTGAGGCCGTAGGCCTCCATCATGATCCCGACGACGTGCTCGGGGCGGCTGGGCTGGACGACGACCGCCGTCCGCCCCGCCGTGTCCATGCGGGTGGCGGTGAGAGACAGCCACTGCCCGGTCCGGCCGCGCACCCGCGCGGTGGACTCGCCCGTCGCGCGGGCCTTGCTGCGCGCGTGCAGGACCGGTTGAGGGAGCCGGCCCACCGGCCCGCCCGCCCCGGACGCGGTGCCGCCCAGCTCGTCGAGCCATCGGTGCCCCGTCGCGGTCACTCCGTCGAGCTCGCCGTCGGGGTCGAAGGTCAGCAGGCCGGGTGCGGCCGGACCCGGGGACGCGGCCGGACCCGGGGACGCGGCCGGATCCGGGGACGCGGCCGGATCCGGGGTCGCGGCGGTGATGACGTCGTGGCGGAGGTACGCGCGACGCAGCGCCGGGGCGATCAGCGGCGCGAGAGACGACACGGCCGCGATCTCGGCGTCGCTGAACGCAGGCCGGTCGCCGCCGCGGTGCAGGACCAGCGCCCCCCACACGGTCCGGCCGCCGCACAGAAGCACGCGGACCTCGTCGCCCATCCCGGCCGGCCGGTAGACATCGCGGTAACGGGTGCTGCGCAGCGGCCGGTCGCCGGTTTCCCGCCACAGACCGGCCGCGATCCGGTCGCCCCGCGCGAGGTCCGGGAACTGGTTGACGTCCGCCTCACCGTGCTCGATCTCCAGCAGCCGGGGCAGATGGGTGTGCGGGACCCCCTTGTCGTGAAATCCCCCGGTGTGCAGGAGCGTTGCCGGATCGAGCGTCAGCCCGCACACGCCGTCCGCCCCCGTCACCGCGGGAAGGACGTCGTTCAGCCGGGCGAACAGCGTCATCGGGTCCGGCAGCCCCCGGCCCAGTTCCTCTATTCGTGCGCGGGCACGGCGTAACGCGGCATCGCTCGGCGCATGTGAGTTCGATCGGGTCATTCAGGTCTGCTACCACACCGCATCGAGGCGTGAAACCCCCACTTCCAGGGATCGAAGGGTTCCGGCCGCCGGAGTTAGCGTCGTCCCCGCATGACAGACCCGTGTCCCACGACGACGGACACGGCGTTCGACCAGGAGGATCGAATGAAGCGCATCCGCTGTACCGGCGTCGTGCTCGCCGCGGTCTCGTCCCTGCTCGGTATCAGCCTGCTCACCGCACCCACCGCATCGGCCGCTCCGGCCGACTGCCCGCGCGAGTACGTCTGCGTGTGGGACAACACCAACTTCCAGGGGGCACCGCGCTGGAAGTCCAAGGGCAAGATGACCAACATGTACACGCCCAACGGTGCCTCGATCATCAACAACGGCACCGCCTGGGCCGGCGCGGACCACATCTACTGGCGCTACACCTGGAACGACAGCCAGTGGTCGACCGGTTGCCTGCACTACCCGCCGGACTCCAACGCCCACGTCCTCTACGGCGCGGGAACGGTGAACTACACGTCGTGGGGCGACGAGTGCTGACCTGAGCCCCACCCCGCACGCGCGGGCGGACCGCCTCCCCTCGGGGGTGGAGGCGGCCCGCCCGTCATCCGGCCCGGTGGATCAGCACTCGCGCAGGCCCGGCGCGGGGTCCACCGACGTGTGGACGTCCACGGCCGGGACGTTGCCCCACTGGCCGTTGTCCAGCTGCGTCCAGTACCAGACGTTGTTGCCGCCGGCGTGGTTGTCGCCCCGGCCCCAGCACTGGAACCAGCTGAAGCTGGTGTTCAGCGGTCCGCGCACCGCGGAGTTGTAGCGGCGGTGCTCATAGCCCTTGGCCCCGGCCCGGTTGCCGCAATAGAGCTTGCCGTCGGAGCGCACGCCGCATTCGGCGGCGGGGGCACCGGGCGCCGCCTGGACCGCGGCGGCGGGCCCGGCCACGGTCGTCAGCCCCATCGTGAGCGCGGCAGCGGCGACACCCAGCGTGATCTTCGTACGTGCGGACATGGTTCCTCCTTGACAGTGGCTCCGGAAAGGAGCCCGATGGGGATGTGCGCGGGCCACCGGCTCGTGGCGGGCGGCGTCTCCCCCGTGCACCCCGCCGCCCGGTCGCGGCCCGCCCTTCGACAGTGGGCCGCGACGCCCCCTGGTGTCCAGGAGGCCCGTGTCGCCCATCGGGACGGGAAACCCCGGGAAACCCCGGGAAACCCCGCGGCCGCCCAGGAACCCCCCGACTCGGCCGAATTGCTGACACGCGCCGGTCCGCCGTACAGAATCGAGCCAGGCTGGCTGACGTGAGCAGCGGGACGGGGGCGTCGATGGGGCGGACACTGCGCGTGGTGATCGGCGTGCTGGTGGCAGCGGTGGCGGGGTTCGTCCTGTGGTACGCCTCGTACGTCACCACGATCGTCGTCTGGGAGTTGCGCAAGCTCTTCGCCTGGTTCGCCCTGCCCGTGCTGGCCGTCGCGGTCACCGCGGCGGCCTGGCTGGTGGTGGCAGGGCTGCGGCGGCGCGCGGGGCGCGACGCCGGCACCGGGAACGCGGCCATCGCGCTCGGATGCCTGGGCGCCGCAGTCGGGCTGGGCCTCACCATCGGCTGGCTGGTGTACGGCTCGTACCTCCAGGACCGCGCCTACATGGCCACCGCCCGGATCGTGACCGAACCCGTTCCCGGTCTGGCGGCCCGGTCGCCCTACGTGGTCGGCAAGTCCCAGGCCGCCCCGCACCTGGGCGATGTCACCGGTGAGATCGCCGACATCACCTACCTCCCCGACACGGACCGCTTCGCCACCCTGGTCGAGCGGCGCGGCTGGCTGACCGGGTACGAGGTCGGCCTCGTACAGGACGTCCCGCTCGGCGGCGAGAGCCGCAGCAAGGAACGCTGCGCGTTCGACGTGTCCGCGGCGGACAGGAGATCCGGGTGATCTGACCGGCTACACCAACGAGCAACTGGCCGACCTCCAACGCCGGATGACCGAGGAGATCGGACGCCGTCTGAAGGCGGGCTGAGGACCGGCCGGCGGCGGTCCGGCAGGCCGGGGACGGGACGTGGCCGCCGGCCCGCCGCGTCCCGACCGGAGTACGCTCGGCCCGTACCCCGCTCTTCGAAGCAGCCCCGCCGGCTCGTGGCCGACGGGCGCACCTACATATGGACGGTCCGCCACGGTCACCGCGTGCCGGCGGATGGCGGCTGCCGCCGGACCCTCAGCCTGCACGCCCATCCGCCGGGCACCGGCGGAGTGCTCCGCCTCGTCTTCGACGAAGGCCCCGGCCGGTACGTCGCGGGCTTCACCGCGGGATCCGGAGAAGTGGGCGCGGCCGGCACCGGCGCCCTGAACCTGCACGAACCGGGCACCGTACGGTTCCTGCTCGACTCGGCACTGGCCCACGGATGGGAACCGGCGGGCGACGGGAAACGAGACTCGACGGCTGGACCTTCCTGCCGGCGGCGGTGGCGGCCCACGGCTGAGCCCCCGCAACGCCGCAGGACCCAGCACCACGCCCGCCGCGCCGACGGCCGGTGGGGCGTCTCGCGTGTCGGCGTGCCCGACCGGCTGCGGTTAGGGTGTGCGACCGTGCCTCATCTCGAGATATCCGACCTGATCACCGCCACGGACCCGGTCGACGGAGCGCGGCTGCCGGTCCGCCGGGACGACGTGATCCGCCGGCTCCGTGAGGCGGGCGATCCGCGCGCCGCCCGTATCGTCGCGACGCTGCCCGCCGACAGCGACGGCGTGCTCGACCCGTACGCCGTCGACCGTCTGATGATCGGCGTCCACACCGAGCTGCAGCGGCTCAGCGAGGAACTGCGCCTCGGCGAGCGCCTCGTCCACGTGCTCAGCCCCCTCCTCGCCGCGGTCCGCGCGACCGCCGGGGACGGCCGGTCCGCGGAGCCGCTGCGCCTGGTCGACATCGGCTCCGGCCTCGGCTACCTCGTCCGCTGGCTGGCGGCCACCCGCGCCCTCGGCCCCGGCGTCGAACTCGTCGGCGTCGACCTCGACGCGGCACTGGTCGGCGAGGCCGAACGGCTGGCCCGCGCGGAGGAACTCGACTGCCGTTTCGTCCACGGCAACGCCTTCGACCTGCCGGAAGCCGCCACCGTCTACATCTCCACGGGCGTCCTGCACCACTTCCGCGGCCCCGCCCTCACCGAGTTCTTCCGCGCCCAGGCCGCCTCGCCCGCCCTCGCCTTCTGTCACTTCGACATCGCCGCCAACCGGATCGCCCCCGTCGGCGCCTGGATCTTCCACCGGGCCCGGATGCGCCACCCCCTCGGCCGCCACGACGGAGTCTCCTCCGCCCTGCGCGCCCACACCGACGAGACGCTCCTGCGCGCCGCGACCGTCCCGGGCATCCGGCCCCTGCTGTACGAACCCCGGGGTCTGGCGAATCCTTTCTGCACCACCTTGCGCCCCATCCTGGGCATCCGCCCCCATCTGGAGGCGCCGCTACGCCGAGCCATGGGCGACCGCGCCGCCCGGCGTCTGGTGGGGCCGGAGCAGTTCGCCGGGACCGCGCGGTGAACCCGGTCCTCCTCGCGCTCGCGCTGGGTCTGCTCGGCCTCGTCGACGCGGCGTTCAGCGGATTCCGGGCCTACGCCGGGCGCGACGCCCGGATCCGCAAGCACCGCGCCGTCGCCCGGGCGTCGGCGCGGGGCCTGGCCGTCGGCGCCGTCCTCCTGCTCGCCCCCGCGCTGACCGCCGCCGGCGTCCTGCTGGCCGCCGCCGACCCGGCCCGCACGTACGCCGTCCTGGCCGACGGTGCGATCGGCTACCTCGCACCGCTGGCGCTGTACGCCGCCGCGGTCCTGCTCTCGCTCGCGGCGTACTTCGTCCTGCCCTTCCGGGCCAGCACCCTCGCCATGGTGGTGGGCCTGGGCCCGCTGACCCTCCTGCGGCCGGTCGCCGTGGGTATCGCCTGCGTCGGCGCGTTCGTGTGCGGCGGTGCGGGCTCCCTGCTGGTCGGCGCGGTCGCGGGCGCCGCGGTCCTGTCCGTGGAGCCCTTCGTCCACCGCCGCTGGTACGCCGAGGCGCTCATGGCCGACCGGCGCCCGAGCGCACGGCCGTGACGAGCGCATCGGCGCCGCCGCCCCGACTCAAAGATTATTGAACACGTTCAGGGCAACTGGCAGTATGGCCGTGCGCTGACCGCATGGTCACCGCGCACGGCGCGCCGGGAGGGGGAGTGCCCGTGGACGCGAAGCGTTCCTACGGTCGGCTGCTGGTGGTCTCGACGCTGGTCCTGTGCCTGGAGGCGACGCTCACGCTGGTGGGCGGCGTACTCGTCGCCGTGACCCGGGAGCCGCTGCACATCGACGACTACCTCCAGGCAGCAGCGGCGTTCGTGTCCCTCTCGGGGGTGCTCGCGCTCGTGGCGGCGCTGCTGTCCCTGCTGGTGGTGCTCCCGGCCGTCGCGCTCGGCGACCTCCTCGGCCGCCTGACCGGCGGCCGGGACCTGTGGGCGGCGGTGCCGCTACTGGTCGGGGTGGTGCTCGCACCCCTCGCGTGGGCGGCGCGGGAAGGCGGCTGGACCACGTCCACCGTGCAGGTGACCTGGGCCGTCGCCACGGCCGTCCTCTCCGTGGCCGCCCTGGTCGGCCGACTGCGCCGGGAGGGACTGACCGGCCTGGTGGCGACGCGCGGCACGGCGTTCGTGGTGGGGGCCGGTCTCCTGGGCGTCTTCGCGCTGTGGACGGACATCGTCCCCAGGTACCGGCCGCCCGCGATCACCGCGGCGGCCGTGGTGGGGGTGTGGTCCGACGGCCGGGGCGGCTATCTGACCTTCGACACGGACGGCCGGGTGATCGCGGAGGGCATCGACGAGTTCTGGCCCGGCGGCGGCTCCAGCGCCGTACGGCGCAGCTGCTCGGGCCCGGGCACCTGGACCTTCACGGCCGGCCGAACCACCTGGAGCCAGCGGGTGGCCGTCGAGGTGGCGGGGTGCGCGCTGCCGGAGTGGAGCGTGTCCGGTACGGCCGCACGCCTGGAGCTGTTCCATTTCATCGGCGACCGGGACGACGACGACCGCTACGAGCTGAGGAAGCGCGACTGGTCGCCGTCCTCCCGGCCTTTCCGGGCGCGGCGGTCCAGGTAGTCGACCAGCCGTGTCTCGGAACGGGCGATCCGCTCCCGCTGGTCGTCCGGAAGCGGAGCGAGGGCGTCGACGAGGGCCCGCTGCCGGGGGACGTGCACCGTGTTCGCGCGGTAGATCGGCACGCCGAGCACCACGCGAGTGCGAGGCACCGCTCGTACAGGGGGGACTCGGGCGGATGGAACCGGTGCTGGTACGAACGCACAGGCGTTCCGCACGCAGCGCAGCGCCACCGGTCCCCGTCGGGAACGGTCTCCCAGGTCACTGTCCTGCGCCAGGGCTGCCACCTGGCGGCTGCTCTTCACGTCGTCATGCCGGGCATTCTCGTCCACCCGGGAGGTGTCCCGCTCGGATTTCGCGCATCCGCGGGTACGAACGGTGACGTTCGGTGAGATTCGGGGGCCCTGGAGGTGAGCCGCCCCATAGGGCCCAGGTCACACACGAACCGGGGTAGTAGTCATGAACCGTTCGATTTCACCACGCCGCAGGCCGCCCCCACCTGCACGGATCCGCTCGCCGCCCACCCCGGGGCCCCGGTCCCGTTCTGCGATGGCGCTTCGTAGGAGGCTTCGTTGCCAGGGCTTCGGCGGCCTGGCTAACTGGTGTTGTCGCCGAGGCGGCCGGGGCACACCGCCCCCCGCCGGACGAACCCCTCTCCCTCGCGT